>NZ_VIVR01000001.1:1816538-2119294 GCF_007828955.1 Kitasatospora atroaurantiaca
GCCTGGACACCCGGGGGTACCTCGCCCTGCGGGGCATGCGGCCACCGACGCCCTACATCCCGAGCGGCGGCCTGCTCTAGCTGGGTCACCACAAGGGGCGCGGGGAACTGCGCGAGTCGGAAGGGCACCCAGGGTCAGCCGGTAACGGCCGGACCGCGGCGCCGTACCTTCCGATTCGCGCAGTTCCCCGCGCCCCTGAAGAACTCGCTCTCGCGGGGAAACCCGTTACGCCATGGTGGCGAGGATCTCGTGGACCATCTCCATCGTGGTGCCCGGGTGGAGGAAGGCGAAGCGGGCGACGGTCTCGCCGTCCCAGCCGGTCGGCGTGACGAAGCCGATCTGGTCGGCCAGCAGCTGCTGCGACCAGCGGTAGTAGTCGTCGTTGGTCCAGCCGGTGCGGCGGAAGCAGACGGCCGAGAGCTGCGGGTCCATGAGCAGCTCGAGGTGCTCGGTCTCCCGGATCACCTGCGCGGTCTCCCGGGCCAGCTTCAGGCCCTCCTCGATCGCGTCGGTGTACGCCTGGGTCCCGTGCACCGCCAGCGAGAACCAGAGCGGCAGCCCACGGGCCCGGCGGGTGAGGTGGTAGGCGTAGTCGGTCGGGTTCCACTCGTCGCCCTCGGTGTGCAGCACGTCGAGGTACGAGGCGTCCTGGGTGTGGACGGCGCGGGCCAGCTGCGGGTTGCGGTAGATCAGCGCGGCGCAGTCGAACGGCGCGAACAGCCACTTGTGCGGGTCCACCACGAAGGAGTCGGCGTGCTCGATGCCGTTGTAGCGCTCGCGGACGGAGGGGGCGAAGAGACCCGCGCCGCCGTACGCACCGTCCACGTGGAACCACATGCCCCGCTCGCGGGTGACCTCGGACAGGCCCTGCAGGTCGTCGACGATGCCCTCGTTCGTCGTGCCCGCCGTGCCGACCACCGCGATCACGGTCTCGGGGTTGGGGTCTGCGGCCAGCGCCGCGCGCAGGGCCTCGCCGGTGAACCGGCGGTCGACGGTCGGGACCTTGAAGGCCTCGACGCCGATGATGTTGAAGGTGTTCTTGACCGAGGAGTGCACCTGGTCGGCGACGGCGATCCGCAGCCGCGCCTCCGGTCCTACGCCGAGCTTGCGGCGGGCCACGTCGCGGGCGACCACCAGCGCGGAGAGGTTGCCGGCCGAGCCGCCGGAGACGAAGGTGCCGCCCGCCGACTCGGGCAGGCCCGCGCGGTCGGCTATCAGCCGCAGCACCTGGTTCTCGGCGGCGATCGCACCGGCCGCCTCCAGCCAGGAGATGCCCTGGAGCGAGGCGCAGGAGACCACCATGTCGAAGAGCAGTGCGGCCTTGGTGGGGGCGCACGGGATGAAGGACAGGTAGCGCGGGCTGTCGGCGGAGATGACCGCCCGGGAGAGCTCGTGGTCGTAGAGCTTGAGCACGTCCGCGGGGTTGTTCCCGTGCTCGTTGAGCACGCCCGCGAGGTGGGCGCGCAGGTGCTCGCCGTCGCCGGGGTGGTCGAGCGGTACGGGGTCGTACTGCAGCCGCTCGCGCATGTAGTCGAATACCAGATCGACCAACTCGCTGTCGGGCCGGTGCATGCGGTTGGGGGCTGCGGACACGAGGGTGCCTCTCGCTGTGGGGTGTCAGGGAGGCCCGGGGCTGGTGGGGCCTGCCGGACACGTTCAGCGTAGGCAGCGTGGACCTTCGGGCGCGCGTCGGAACGCGCCTGCTGAGGCAGCTTTCGAGCGCGTTCCGCGCGTCGCACGCAGGATTCCTGCGCTGTGATTCGCCCACTCGCCTCCGGGCGCTCCAATCCGACGCCGACACTCCTCGCTCTGGCACTCGCTCCTTCGTCGCCCGTTTGTCGCTCGTCGCTTTCGGCGTCGGCGCGCCCTTCGGCTCGGGGCGGTATGCGGCGCTGCTCAGACGGCTCGGCCGATCAGCCGATCAGCTGGGAGAGCACCACCGAGCTGCGGCTTCGCTGAACGCCCGGCTCCTTGCGGATGCGCTCGATGACGGCCTCCAGGTGACGGGTGTCGGAGGCCCGCAGGTGGACCAGCGCGTCCGGGTCGCCGGTCACCGTCCAGGCCGCGACCACCTCGGGAAACTGCCGCAGGCTGGCCAGGAGCTCCTCCGGCGAGGTGCGCTCGCGGCAGTAGACCTCGACGAAGGCCTCGGTCTGCCAGCCCAGCAGGGCCGGGTCCAGGACGACGGTGAAGCCGCGCACCACGCCCCGGGAGCGCAGCCGGTCGATCCGGCGGCGGACCGCGGTGGCGGAGAGGTTGGCCAGCAGGCCGATCTCGGCGTACGAGGCGCGGCCGTCACGGCTCAGGTGGTTGAGGAGGAGACGGTCCGTGTCGTCGAGGGAGGCCCCGCCCGGTTCCGGCGGTCTGTGCGTGCTCATCGGTGCGGGGCTCCACTGGTTGTGCCTGAATTCGCCGTGCCGCTGAAGAAACGACACACCGCTCTATTCTGGCGAAAACTCTTGGTCAGTCCATCAACAGGACGATCTTCCCGCGCGTCCGTCCCTCCGCGTTCAGCGCCTGCGCGCTGCCGGCCTGGGCCAGCGGGAAGGTGGAGGCCACCGGCACCTTGAGCCTGCCCTGGTCGGCGAGCTTCGCCAGCTCCGCCAGATCGGCGGCGTCCGGGCGGGTCCAGACGTAGTGCCCGCCTCGGGCGACCACGCCGAAGTCGGTGATCGAGGCGATCCTCGACGGGTCGGCCACCAACTGGGCCGAGACCTCGACGGCGTCGCCCCCGATCAGGTCGTACGCCGCGTCCACGCCTTCGGGCGCGATCTCCCGGACCCGGTCGACCAGGCCCTCGCCGTACATCACGGGCTCGGCGCCGAGCTCGCGCAGGAAGCGGTGGTTGTGCTCCCGGGCGGTGCCGATGACCCGGGCGCCGAGCGCCCCGGCGATCTGGACGGCCAGCGTGCCGACCCCGCCGGCCGCGGCGTGGATGAGCACGGTCTCCCCGGTCGTGACCCGCAGGGCCTTCACCAGCCCCTGGTAGGCGGTCAGCCCGGCCAGTGGCAGCCCGCCCGCCGCGGCCCAGTCCAGCGCGGCCGGCTTGAGCGCGAGCGTCCGCACGGGGGCGGAGACCAGCTCGGCGTACGTGCCGTGCTCGACGGTGTCCTTGCGGACGTACCCGATCACCTCGTCGCCGGGCTTGAACTCGGTGACGCCACCGCCGACGGCCTGGACCACGCCCGCCACGTCCCAGCCCATGATCAGCGGGAAGTGGACGTCCAGGATCCCGTCCAGGTACCCCTCGCGGACCTTCCAGTCGACCGGATTGACCCCGGCGGCCTTCACTCGCACCAGCACCGAGTCGGGCCCGACCTTGGGATCGGGGAGTTCGGTGTACTCGACGACGTCCGGGCCGC
The DNA here is from genome assembly GCF_007828955.1 of Kitasatospora atroaurantiaca. Taxonomy (NCBI): domain Bacteria; kingdom Bacillati; phylum Actinomycetota; class Actinomycetes; order Kitasatosporales; family Streptomycetaceae; genus Kitasatospora; species Kitasatospora atroaurantiaca. Next base: position 1,819,901 of record NZ_VIVR01000001.1, read on the forward strand.
CGTACCGCCTGATCGCGATTGCCTTCATGGGACCAGCTAACGTGACCGGGCTGTCCACGCCTCTCGACACGCGGGGGAAGACTCCGTCCCGGCGAGCGGTTCTCATCACATCGACAGGATGGCCATCGTCAGAGTGACGCTAACGGGTTATGATAGATAGCGTCAGATAGACGAGAAGGCTGTTCGACTGATCGGCCGCACAGGAGGGCACCCGCCCGTGACCACCACCATCGAGACCTACGGCGTCGACCCCACCCCGACGCCGCTCGCTCTGCTGCTGCTCGGCCGCGAGGCCGACCCCAACAGCGAGCGTGGCGTCGAGTGCCCCGGCGACCTGCCGCCCGCCTCGGACCCGGACCTGGTCGAGCGCGCCCGCGCGGCCAAGGAGAAGCTCGGCGACCGGGTCTTCATCCTGGGCCACCACTACCAGCGTGACGAGGTCATCGAGTTCGCCGACGTGACCGGCGACTCGTTCAAGCTGGCCCGCGACGCCGCCGCCCGCCCGGAGGCCGAGTACATCGTCTTCTGTGGTGTGCACTTCATGGCGGAGTCCGCGGACATCCTGACCGGCCCGGCGCAGCAGGTGATCCTCCCCGACCTCGCGGCCGGCTGTTCGATGGCCGACATGGCCACCGCCGAGCAGGTCGCCGAGTGCTGGGACGTGCTCACCGACGCCGGGATCGCGGACATCACGGTCCCGGTCTCGTACATGAACTCCTCGGCCGACATCAAGGCGTTCACCGGCAAGCACGGCGGGACCATCTGCACCTCGTCCAACGCCAAGCGGGCACTCGAGTGGGCGTACGAGCAGGGCCAGAAGGTGCTCTTCCTGCCGGACCAGCACCTGGGCCGCAACACCGCCGTCCGCGAGATGGGCTTCTCGCTGGACGACTGCGTGCTCTACAACCCGCACAAGCCGAACGGCGGGCTGACCGCCGAACAGCTGCGGAACGCCAAGATGATCCTGTGGCGCGGGCACTGCTCGGTGCACGGCCGCTTCTCGCTGGACTCGGTGAACGACGTCCGTGCGCGGATCCCCGGCGTCACCGTGCTGGTGCACCCCGAGTGCAAGCACGAGGTCGTCGCGGCCGCCGACATGGTGGGCTCGACCGAGTACATCATCAAGGCGCTGGACGCCGCCGAGCCCGGCTCCAAGTGGGCCATCGGCACCGAGCTCAACCTGGTCCGCCGCATGGCGAAGGCGCACCCGGACAAGGAGATCGTCTTCCTGGACCGGGCGGTCTGCTTCTGCTCGACCATGAACCGGATCGACCTCCCGCACCTGGTCTGGGCGCTGGAGTCGCTGGTCGACGGCCGGGTGCCGAACGTGATCACCGTGGACCCGGAGACCGAGAAGTACGCCAAGGCCGCGCTGGACCGGATGCTGGCCCTGCCGTAGCGGGTACGCGAAAGGGCGGCTCCCCCGTCACGGGGAGCCGCCCTTTCTCACGTTGTCACTCGGGCAGACCGGGGATCAGCCCGTCGCCCTCGTCCCGCAGCAGTGCGCTGACCTCTTCGATCGTCGCGTCGACGCTCGGCAGGATCAGGTCCGACGGCTCCAGGGAGTCGTCGGGCAGCGGCGTGCCCCACTCCTTCACCGCGTCCAGCAGTTTTCCGAGCGCGGCCCGGAACTGTCCTTCGTCCCCCGCCTCCAGTGCGGTGAGCAGCTCGTCGTCGAGCTTGTTGAGCCGGTTCAGATGGGCCTCGCCCACCTGGAACTGCCCCTCACCCATGACCCTCATGATCATGCCGGCGCGTCTCCCTGCTGTCGTGGAGTGTCGGATCACTTGTTGTAGTTGATCGTCCCTGGGGTGTCCTGCTTGCCCTGCTCGATCGCCGGCTGCGCCGCCGGGGTGCCGCCGGTGAGCTCGGCCTTCATCCGGGCCAGCTCCAGCTCCACGTCCGAGCCGCCGGCCACGCGCTCCAGCTCGGCCTCGATGTCGTCCTTGCGGCCGAGACCGCTGGCGTCGTCGAGCGCACCGGACGCGAGCAGCTCGTCGATCGCGCCGGCCCGGGCCTGCATCTGGGCCGTCTTGTCCTCGGCCCGCTGGATGGCCAGGCCGACGTCGCCCATCTCCTCCGAGATCCCGGAGAAGGACTCCGCGATCCGGGTCTGCGCCTGGGCGGCGGTGTAGGTGGCCTTGATGGTCTCCTTCTTGGTACGGAAGGCGTCCACCTTGGCCTGCAGCCGCTGGGAGGCGAGCGTGAGCTTCTCCTCCTCTGCCTGGAGCTGCTGGTACTGCATCTCCAGGTCGGTGATCTGGGACTGCATGTTGGCCTTGCGGGTCAGCGCCTCACGGGCGAGATCCTCGCGGCCCAGCGAGAGCGCCTTGCGTCCCTGGTCCTCGTACTTCGCGGACTGCTGCTGCAGCTGCGTCAGCTGGAGCTCGAGCCGCTTGCGCGAAGTGGCCACGTCGGCGACGCCCCTGCGGACCTTCTGCAGCAGTTCGAGCTGCTTCTGGTAGGAGTAGTCGAGCGTCTCTCGCGGGTCCTCCGCACGGTCCAGGGCCTTGTTCGCCTTGGAGCGGAAGATCAGCCCCATACGCTTCATGATTCCGTCGCTCATGGGCCTCGGGTGCCCCCTTCTCGGGCCTGCGGTTCCGTCTCGTACTGACAGGATCGAGTCTATGTGCAGCGAGCCGATCGCCGCAGTGCACCTGCCTGCAACAAGACTGCTACAGCGCGGAAGCTGCGGCCTCATCCCAAGGGTGGATCCGACCCTGGTCCATGATCCGCCGCGGGGAGGGGCACCCGTAGGGGACACGCCAGGTGAGCCCGGAGACGGACGCATCGATACCGGTTCGGTTCCAAGGGCCCCGTCACAAGCGCCCGGCCAGCACGTACGCTGGGGGTGTGTTCCGACGCCGCTCAGATGATGCCTCCTCCGCCGCCACCGCGCTGGCCGAGCAGGACGAGATGACCCAGTCCCGCGACCCGCAGGCCAAGAAGGGCCGGCCGACGCCCAAGCGCAGTGAGGCCGAGGCCAACCGGCGTACCCGGGTGGTCGTCCCCAAGGACCGTAAGGCAGCCGCCAAGCAGAGCCGCGAGCGCGTGCGCTCCGAGCGTGAGCGGCAGCGCACCGCGCTGCTGGAGGGCGACGAGCGCTACCTCCCGGCCCGTGACAAGGGCCCGGTGCGCCGCTTCGCCCGCGACTACGTGGACTCGCGCTGGTCGCTGGCCGAGTTCTTCCTGCCGTACGCCGTGGTGGTGCTGATCCTCAGCGTCGTGCGGGTGCCCGTGCTGCAGCTGCTCTCCACCATGCTCTTCCTGGCCTTCTTCGTCCTGGTCGTGCTGGACTTCGTCCGGCTGGGCCTCGGCCTGCGCAAGGCGCTCGCCGAGCGCTTCCCCGACCAGAACACCCGCGGCGCGGTCGCCTACTCGCTGATGCGCATCCTGCAGATGCGGCGGCTGCGGCTGCCGAAGCCGCAGGTGAAGCGGGGCGAGCGGCCCTGACCGCCGAGCCGGTCCCGCCGCAGTCCTCCTGGGCCACTCCGTCCGGGCCGGAGGGCCCGGGGCTGTACGCGCTGCCCTGGCAGGGGTCGGGCGGACATGACCGGCTCCCGGCCCGCAGTGCCCCGTACCCGGCCGCGCCGTGGTTGGAGCGGCAGGGCGGGCTGCGCAATCTGGTCCGGCAGGAGCTCGTCACCCGGCAGCTCACCGAGCAGCTCGACGGGCTGACCGGCCTGCGGGTGCTCGACGTGGGCTGCGGGCAGGGCACCCAGGCACTGCGGCTGGCGCGAGCCGGACACGTGGTGACCGGGCTCGACCCGGACCCGGTCACGCTCGGCGCCGCACAGGCCGCGCTGGCGGCCGAGCCGCCGGAGGTCCGGCAGCGCGTCCGGCTGCTGGGCGGTGACGGGCACCAGTGCGGGCGGTGGTTCGGACCGCGCAGCTTCGACGTGGTGCTCTGCCACGGCGTGCTGATGTACCTGCCCGACCCGGACCCGATGCTGGCCTCGCTGGCCCGGATGCTGGCGCCCGGCGGCCTGCTGTCGCTGCTGGTGCGCAACGCCGACGCGCTGGCCATGCGGCCCGGCCTGACCGGTGACTGGCGGACGGCGCTGCACGCCTTCGACAGCTCCCGCTACACCAACCGCCTCGGCCTGCCCGCCCGCGCGGACCGGCTCACCGACCTGGCGACCACGCTGTCGGAGGTCTCGGTGCCGCTGCGGGACTGGTACGGGGTGCGGGTCTTCACGGACAACGCCCCGGAGGACGCGGCGCCGGTGGACGGGCGGCAGCTCGCGCAGCTGCTGGACGCCGAGGAGCGGGCCGGGCGTGAGGATCCGTACCGTCAGGTGGCGGCTCTGCTGCATGTGGTGGGCGTGAAGTAGGCGACCTCAGGGGCGCGGTGCAGCTCACTGCTTCGGGTTCGGTGCGGGACCGTACCTTCCGGTTTCGCGCGCGCAGTTGATCAAACAGAGCCCCGCGCCCCTGGTGGTTGGCCGGTTGCGCCGGTGTTGGCCGGCGTCGGTCGGTCAGCTCTCGTGCAGGCTCATGGAGTAGATGACGCGGTCGTCGTCCAGGAGGACCGCTGTGTCGACACCGTCCTCCAGGAGCTGCTTCCAGCTCTCGCCGATCCACGACTCGGCGTCGCCCTGGCCCGCGAACTCCTCCTCGCCGCCGGGCGGGGTGACCACCGTGCCGTCCTTCTTCTCGTACCGCCACGTCCACACCATGCCTGGGCTCCTCCCGCTGACCACGTGTTGTGGTGCGCAGGTTAGCGTGCCCGCCCTGATCGTCCCCATGCCTCATCGGGCAGGATGTCCGCCATGCCACTCCCCCGCACCCTGATCCTCGGCGGCGCCCGCTCCGGCAAGTCCACCCGGGCCGAGCAGCTGCTCGCCGCGTACGAGGACGTCCTGTACGTGGCCACCAGCGGCACCCGCGACGGCGATCCGGAGTGGGCGCAGCGGGTCGAGCTGCACCGGGAGCGGCGTCCGGCGAGCTGGCGGACGGCGGAGACCTGCGAGCTCGAGGCGGTGCTCGGCGACCGGCAGGACGAGGCGCCGGTGCTGATCGACTGTCTGGCGCTCTGGCTGACCACCGTGATGGACGAGTGCGAGGCCTGGGACGACGCCGCGTGGGCGGCGGGCGGCGAGCGGGCGGTGCAGCGGCGCTGTGACGCGCTGGCCGAGGCCTGGCGGCTGACGGAGCGTCGGGTGATCGCGGTGAGCAACGAGGTCGGGATGGGCGTCGTCCCCGCCACCGCCGCCGGCCGCCGCTTCCGGGACACCCTCGGGCGGCTCAACATGGCGGTGGCCGAGGCCTCCGAGCGCGTGCTGCTGGTGGTGGCCGGGCAAGTGCTGACCATCAAAGCCCCTGCCGTGTAGCCTTCCGAGCGATGGACACGACCGTGGATCTCGATACGTTCTCCTCGCTCGTCGAGCGCCCCGACGACAGCGCCCGCCGGGCCGCCGAGGAACGCTGGCAGCAGCTGGACAAGCCGCGTGCCGGCCTCGGGCAGTTGGAGGAGCTCGGCAGCTGGCTGGCCTCCGTACAGGGCAGGTCCCCGGTGCGGCCGCTGACGGCCGCCAAGGTGCTGCTGTTCGCCGGCGACCACGGGGTGGCCTCGCTGGGGGTCTCCCGGCTGCCGGCCGAGGGCGGCACCGCGCAGCGGGTGCACGCCGTGCTGGACGGCACCGCCCCGGTGGCCGTGCTCGCGCGGCGCTACGGCGCGGAGGTCCGGGTCGTCGACCTCGCGGTGGACGCCGCTCCCGAGGAGTTCCCCGACGAGGTGGTGCGGCACCGCGTGCGCCGCGGCTCCGGCCGGATCGACGTGGAGAGCGCGCTGACCCTCGAGGAGGCCACCCGCGCCTTCCGGGCCGGTATGGCGGTCGCCGACGAGGAGGCCGACGCCGGTACGGACGTGGTGGTGCTCGGCGATCTCGGGGTCGGCTCGACCACCGTCGCCGCGGTGCTGATCGGCGCGCTCTGCGGCACCGACGCCGCGGCGGTCACCGGGCGGGGCTCGGGGATCGACGACCGGGTGTGGATGGTCAAGTGCGCGACCGTCCGGGACTCGCTGCGGCGGGCCCGTCCGGTGCTCGGTGACCAGCTGGCGCTGCTCGCCGCGACCGGCGGAGCGGACTTCGCCGCCATCACGGGCTTTCTGCTGCAGTCCGCCGTGCGCAAGCTGCCGGTTGTGCTGGACGGTGTGGTCTCGGCGGCCTGCGCGCTGGTCGCGCAGCGGATCGCGTTCCGGGCGCCGGAGTGGTGGCGGGCCGGGCAGTCGACGGGCGAGCCGGCCCAGGCGAAGGCGTACGACCGGCTGACCCTGACGCCGTTGCAGGGCCTGGACGTCTCGATGGGCGAGGGCGTCGGCGCACTGCTGGCGCTGCCGCTGCTGCAGGCCGCGGCCGACACCCTGGCCGAGCCGTCCGCCGTGCCGACGGTGACTCAGGTGGCGACGCCCAAGGAGCCGCCACGGCTGCCCAGCGCCGCGGAGCTGCTGGGCCGGGTCTGAGGTCCGGGGTGCACGGGCTGCGCTTCGCGTTCGGCACGCTGTCCGTGCTGCGGGTACGGGTGGACCGCTGGGACCGGCCGACGGCGGGGCGGGCGATGCTCTGCGCTCCGCTGGTCGGGCTGGTGCTGGGCGCGCTCGCGGCCGCCGCCGGGGCACTGGTCGGCTGGCGTGCGGGCGGGTTGCTCGGCGCGGTGGCGGCCGTCGCCGTCCTGGCCGCCCTGACCAGGGGCCTGCATCTGGACGGGCTCGCGGACGTCGCCGACGGTCTGGGCAGTGGGAAGCCGGCCGAGGACGCGCTGCGGATCATGAAGCAGTCGGACATCGGACCGTTCGGTGTCCTGACGCTCGTTCTGGTGCTGCTGGCCCAGGTCGCGGCACTGGCCGGGCAGTTCTCGGTCTCGGAGTGGCGCGGGGCGCTGGCCGTGCTGACCGCCGCCGTGACGGCGCGGTGCGCGCTGGCGTGGGGCTGTCTGCGCTCCGTACCCGCCGCCCGGCCCGGCGGTCTGGGGGCGATGGTGGCGGGGACGGTGCCGGTGGGCGGGGCGCTCGTGGTGTCGGCGGGTGCGGCGCTCGGGCTCGGCCTCGCGGGCTGGGGCGAGGGGTGGTCGGCGCTGCGGTACCCGGCGGCGCTTGCGGTGGGGGTCGGGTGCTCGTGGGTGCTGCTGCGGCGGTGCGTGCGGCGGCTCGACGGGATCACCGGGGATGTGCTGGGCGCGATGGCGGAGACTGCGGCGACGGGGGCGCTGGTCCTGCTGGCCATGACCTGACCCGACGCCAGGGCGGTGCAACGCGTGGCTTCAGGTTCGGTGCGGCAACGTTTCTTCCGGTTTCGCGCAGTTCCCCGCGCCCTGGGGTAGCCGCCCGCGCGTGCCCGGGGGTGCCCACCTGCGAAGGCGGGGGCGGCGGGATCCCAGCATGCGGACTACCATGCGGGGAGCACCGTAGCCCTGCGCCCTGTTCCAGCGGAGCACGCCGGGGTTACGCCGGTGCGGCACCGGCGCCGTACTCGGCCGTGGACCGCGAAAGAACAGGACGCATTTACGTGACTGCATTGTCTGTGAGCACCTCCTCCGCCGCTTCGCTGCGCGCGGATGCCCTGGTGATCGGTGTGGCCAAGGGCCCGAAGGGCCTGCTGGTGGCTCCCGGCGCCGAGGCCGTGGCCGAGGCGTTCGAGGGCAAGCTGGCCGAGGTCCTCAGCACCCTGGGCGCGACCGGCGCCGAGGGCGAGGCGGTCAAGCTCCCCGCCGCGGCCGGCCTGAAGGCCGCCCTCGTGCTCGCGGTCGGCCTCGGCGAGGCCGCCGAGGAGGGCTACTCCCTGGAGTCCCTGCGCCGCGCGGCCGGTGTCGCCGCCCGCACCCTGGCCGGTACCAAGAAGGCCGCGCTGGCCCTCCCGGCCGCTTCGGCCGAGGAGATCGAGGCGGCCGCGCTCGGCGGTCTGCTCGGCTCGTACGTCTTCGGCTCGTACAAGAACGGCGAGAACGGCAAGGCGCCGGTCGGCGAGCTGGTCGTGCTGACGGACCGCAAGGGCAGCAAGGACGCCAAGGCTGCCGTCGAGCGCGCCACGGCGGTCGGCGAGGAGATCAACCGCGCCCGCGACCTGGTCAACACCGCCCCGAACGACCTGAACCCGAAGTCCTTCGCCGCGATCGCCCAGGCGGCCGGCAAGGAGCACGGCCTCAAGGTCGAGGTGCTGGACGAGAAGGCGCTGACCAAGGGCGGCTTCGGCGGCATCCTGGGCGTCGGCATCGGCTCCCAGAACCCGCCCCGCCTGGTGAAGGTGGCCTACACCCACCCGAAGGCCAAGGCCACGCTCGCCTTCGTCGGCAAGGGCATCACCTACGACTCGGGCGGCATCTCGCTGAAGCCGGCCGGCCACAACGAGACGATGAAGTGCGACATGGCCGGCGCCGCCGCCGTGTTCGCGGCCGTCGTCGCCGCCAAGCGCCTCGGCCTGGCCGTCAACGTCACCGGCTGGCTGGCGCTGGCCGAGAACATGCCGTCCGGCTCGGCCACCCGCCCGGGTGACGTGCTGCGGATGTACGGCGGCAAGACCGTCGAGGTGCTCAACACCGACGCCGAGGGCCGTCTGGTGCTGGCCGACGCGATCGTCCGGGCCGGCGAGGAGAACCCGGACGTCATCGTCGACGTCGCCACCCTGACCGGTGCGATGGTGCTGGCGCTGGGCCACCGCACCTTCGGTGTGATGGCCAACAACGACGACCTGCGCGAGCAGCTGCACAACACCGCCGACGCGGCGGGCGAGGCCTCCTGGCCGATGCCGCTCCCGGCCGACCTGCGCAAGGGCATGACCGAGTCGACCATCGCCGACCTCGCCAACATGGGCGAGCGGATGGGCGGCGGCCTGGTGGCCGGTCTGTTCCTGAAGGAGTTCGTCGCCGAGGGCATCGACTGGGCGCACCTGGACATCGCCGGCCCGGCCTTCCACGAGGGTGCGCCGTTCGGCTACACCCCCAAGGGCGGCACCGGCAGCGCGATCCGCACGCTGGTCCGCTTCGCCGAGGAGACCGCCGCGGGCGGCAAGGCCTGACGGCTCCGCTGATCCACGGGAGGCCCGGCGCCACAAGGCGCCGGGCCTCTCTGCATTCGAGTTACCTGTCGGTAATACAGTTCGCCACATTTCGAGACCGTGTTCGCCCCGGGCGAAACTTTGTTCCGCAGGGTGGAACAGCCCTGGTCCACGATCGGCTCAGCCACTCCTCCCACGGCCACTCGTACCGCTGTGAGCTGGGGCGATACCCTCATCCATGGGGCATTCCGCCCCCGGCGAGCTGACACTGTGACCCTGCCGAGGCAGCCCCGGACATCAGCCGCCGCGAACAAGTGCGAAGATGTATTTCCGGCATGACTGGGCGCCTTACAAGGCTTACCCGACCCACCGGACCGCGACCGGCCCGGCGATCCGCACCCCTTTGCATGGAGGACGTGACGTGGCGAACGACGCCAGCACCGTTTTCGACGTAGTCATTCTCGGAGGCGGAAGCGGCGGTTACGCCGCGGCGCTCCGCGCCGCTCAGCTGGGTCTGAGCGTGGCCCTGATCGAGAAGGGCGAGCTGGGCGGTACCTGCCTGCACCGTGGTTGCATTCCGACCAAGGCCCTGCTGCACGCCGCCGAGGTTGCCGACGAGACCCGCGAGGCCGCCGAGTTCGGCGTCCTCGCGACCTTCCAGGGCATCGACATCAAGGGCGTCCACAAGTACAAGGACGACGTCGTCTCGGGCCTGTACAAGGGCCTGCAGGGCCTGGTGGCCTCCCGCAAGGTCCACTACGTCACCGGCGAGGGCAAGCTCTCCTCGCAGACCTCGGTGGACGTCAACGGCCAGCGCATCGAGGGCCGCCACATCGTCCTCGCCACCGGCTCCGTGCCGAAGTCGCTGCCGGGCCTGACCATCGACGGCGACCGCGTGATCTCCTCGGACCACGCCCTCAAGCTCGACCGCATCCCGAAGTCCGCCGTGATCCTCGGCGGTGGCGTGATCGGTGTCGAGTTCGCGTCCGTCTGGAAGTCCTTCGGCGTCGACGTCACCATCGTCGAGGCCCTGCCGCACCTGGCCCCGCTGGAGGACGAGAACTCCTCCAAGCTGCTGGAGCGCGCCTTCCGCAAGCGCGGCATCAAGTTCGAGCTCAAGGCCCGCTTCTCCGGCGTCGAGTACACCGCCGACGGTGTCCGCGTCTCCACCGAGAACGGCAAGCAGATCGACGCCGACCTGCTGCTCGTCGCCATCGGCCGCGGCCCGGTCTCGGCCGGCCTCGGCTACGAGGAGAACGGCGTCGCGATGGACCGCGGCTACGTCCTCGTCGACGAGTACATGCGTACCAACGTGCCGACCATCTCGGCCGTCGGCGACCTCGTCCCGACCCTGCAGCTGGCCCACGTCGGCTTCGCCGAGGGCATCCTCGTCGCCGAGCGCCTGGCCGGCCTCAAGGCCGTGCCGATCGACTACGACGGCGTGCCGCGCGTGACCTACTGCAACCCCGAGGTCGCGTCCGTGGGCATCACCGAGGCCAAGGCCGTGGAGATCTACGGCAAGGACAAGGTCGTCACGCTCAAGTACAACCTGGCCGGCAACGGCAAGAGCAAGATCCTGAAGACCGCAGGCGAGATCAAGCTCGTCCAGGTCAAGGACGGCGCCGTGGTGGGTGTCCACATGGTCGGCGCCCGCATGGGTGAGCAGGTGGGCGAGGCTCAGCTGATCTACAACTGGGAGGCGCTGCCCGCCGAGGTCGCGCAGCTCATCCACGCGCACCCGTCGCAGTCCGAGGCCCTCGGCGAGGCGCACCTGGCGCTGGCCGGCAAGCCCCTGCACGCGCACGACTGATCGCGCCCCCAAGTTCACCCATCCTGCACGCAAGACTTGATAGGAGTCGCTGAAACCATGGCGGTCTCAGTAACACTGCCCGCGCTGGGCGAGAGCGTTTCCGAGGGCACTGTCACCCGTTGGCTGAAGGCCGAGGGTGAGCGGGTGGAGGCCGACGAGCCGCTGCTCGAGGTGTCGACCGACAAGGTCGACACCGAGATCCCCGCGCCGGTCTCCGGCATCCTGGCCGCGATCAAGGTCGCCGAGGACGAGACCGTCGAGGTCGGCGCCGAGCTGGCCATCATCGACGACGGCTCGGGTGCCCCGGTCGCCGCCGCTGCCGCTCCGGTGGCGGAGGCCGCTCCGGCCCCGGTCGCCGAGGCCCCGGCTGCTCCGGCCGCCCCGGCTCCGGTCGCCGCCGCGCCGGCTGCCGCTCCTGCCACTGACGCCACCCCGATCCTGCTCCCCGCGCTGGGCGAGTCGGTCACCGAGGGCACCGTCACCCGCTGGCTCAAGGCCGAGGGTGACACCGTCGAGGTCGACGAGCCGCTGCTCGAGGTCTCCACGGACAAGGTCGACACCGAGATCCCGTCGCCGGTCGCCGGTGTCCTGGTGAAGATCCTGGTCGGCGAGGACGAGGTCGCCGAGGTCGGCGCCCAGCTCGCGCTGATCGGCGCTGCGGGTGCGGTTGCCGCCGCTCCGGCCCCGGTTGCCGCTCCGGCTCCGGTTGCCGCTCCGGCTCCGGCCCCCGTGGCTGCCCCGGCTCCGGTTGCCCCGGCTCCGGCTCCGGTCGCTGCTCCGGCTCCCGTTGCCGCCGCCCCGGCTCCCGTGGCCGCTCCGGCCCCGGCTCCGGTTGCCCCGGCTGCTCCGGTTGCCGCCGCTCCGGCGGTGGACGCGGGCGACGCCTACGTGACCCCGCTGGTCCGTAAGCTCGCCGCCGAGCAGGGTGTGTCGCTCGCCTCCGTCACCGGCACCGGTGTCGGCGGCCGCATCCGCAAGCAGGACGTCATCGCCGCCGCCGAGGCGGCCAAGGCCGCTGCTGCCGCTCCGGCCGCCGCGGCTGCGCCGAAGGCTGCTGCGGCGCCGTCCCCGCTGCGCGGCCAGACCGTCAAGCTGACCCGCATGCGCAAGGTCATCGCTGACAACATGCTGAAGTCGATCCAGACCTCGGCGCAGCTGACCACCGTGGTCGAGGTGGACGTCACCAACGTGATGCGTCTGCGCGAGAAGGCCAAGGCCGGCTTCCTCGCCCGCGAGGGCGTCAAGCTCTCGCCGATGCCGTTCTTCGTCAAGGCCGCGACCGAGGCCCTCAAGGTCCACCCGGTCGTCAACTCGCGCCTGAACGACGACGACACCATCACCTACTTCGACGCCGAGCACGTGGGCATCGCGGTGGACACCGAGAAGGGCCTGATGGTCCCGGTCATCCACGGCGCGGGCGACCTCAACATCGCCGGCATCGCGAAGAAGACCGCCGACCTGGCCGCCCGAACCCGTGAGGGCAAGGTCAAGCCGGACGAGCTGGGTGGTGGCACCTTCACCATCACCAACACCGGCTCGCGCGGTGCGCTCTTCGACACCCCGATCATCAACATGCCGCAGTCGGCCATCCTCGGCATCGGCGCCACCGTCAAGCGCCCGGTCGTCGTGACCACGCCGGAGCTCGGCCAGACCATCGCGATCCGCGACATGGTCTACCTGGCCCTGTCGTACGACCACCGGATCGTGGACGGCGCCGACGCCGCCCGCTTCCTGGGCACCATCAAGGCCCGCCTGGAAGAGGGCGCCTTCGAGGGCGACCTCGGCCTGTAAGGCCACCGGTACGACCGGAACCCCCGCACCTGTCCCCGGACGGGTGCGGGGGTTCCGCGTTTCGCGCGCCCATCGCATGCGTTTGCCCCACCGAGCGGCGATGCTGGAGCGGTGATGTACGAGACGGACTTCTGGCAGCTGATCGACGAGACCAGGGACGCCGCCGACGGCGATCCCGACGACCAGGCCGAGGCGCTGGTGGAGCGGCTCGCCCAGTTGACGCCGGACGATGTCATCGACTTCGCCCGGCTCTTCGAGGCGAGGTTCCAGCGGGCGTACCGGACGGACCTGTGGGGAGCGGCGTACCTGCTCCTGGACGGGGCCTCGGAGGACGCCTTCGACTTCTTCCGGTGCTGGCTGATCGCACAGGGCCGGGAGATCTTCGAGGGCGCACTGCACGACCCGGACGAGCTGGCCGAGCTGCTGCCCGACTTCGACGAGGAGGAGGACGGCGACGCCGAGGACCTCGGCTATGCCGCCGACGAGGCGCACGAGCAGCTCACCGGGCTGCCGCTGCCCGACCTGGGGGTCGAGCAGCCGCGCCGGCCCGAAGGCGAGCCCTTCGACTTCGAGGACGCCGCCGTGATGGCGAAACGATTCCCCAAGTTGTGGGCCCGCTACGGGGATTGACCTCCGCAGCGGGCGGACCGGCGGTCAGACGCCGGCGCCGTTGCCCGTGGCCCTAATGCCCTGGACGATCCGGTCGAGCACGGTCGGCTTCGGCGCGTCCGGGTGGTCGTCCACCGAGCCGACCAGCACGGTGAATCCACCTCCCTGGGCCGGCACGGCCACCACCAGCACGTAGCCCTTGGCGCCCTCCTTGGGCGTCACGTACCAACGCTCCGCATAGCCGCTCACACCGGCGACGGTGGTCGTCCCCGAGACCAGCTCCTGGTGCGAGACCAGGTCACCGAAGAGTGCGGGGGCGAAGTCCGCCATGGCCTCCTGGGCCACCGACTTGGCGTCGGCGCCGTCGCTCGCCTGTGAGTCGATCGCGAAGTTGCCGCGGACGCAGCCGCCCTCGGAGGTGCAGGAGTACGGGGTGGTGGCGAGGTAGAGGGTGGTGCTCCCGTCGTGGTCGTCGGAGGTCCAGCCGGAGGGCAGCGGGACGCTCCAGCCGTGCCGGGTGTCCTTGACCGTGCCGTCGGGGCGGACCGGGGCCTTGGTGGTGGCCGAGGGTGCGGTGCCGGGCCGCTGCGACCGGTCCGGGCTCGGCTCGGCGCTGCTCGTGGCGGACTGCGGCGGCGGCGCGGAGAGGCTCGGGCCGTCGGACTCCATGCCGAGCCAGACGGCCGCGCCGATCACGGCGGCTGCGATGACCGCGATGGCGAGGCCGACGATCAGTCCGGTGTTGTTCTTCCTCGGGGCGGGCTGCGGCGCGTACGGCTGCTGGGGGTAGCCGTAGGCCGGCGGCTGCTGCGGATACCCGTACGCGGGCGCCTGCTGCGGGTAGCCGTACCCGGGGCCGGGTGGCGGCGATGAGAGGCCTGCGCCGTCCCAGGCCTGTGTCGGGGCGTCGGCGATCTGCGGGGCGGAGGCGCCTGCGGCCGGCCGCAGCTCGCCGGTCCACGCGCTGCCGTCCCACCAGCGCTCCTGCGCGCCACCGGCCGGTCCGGCCTCCGGCACCGGGTACCAGCCGGGAGGGGTCGAGTTGCTCACGCCGGTACGGTACCGGTCGGCCCAGGGGCGCGGGCAGGGGCGCTCAGGTCACGACTTGGCCTGTCGGCCCGTCACGCCGGCGCACCGTCAGCCGTTCAGCCTGCGGCCCATCGCGATGTCGTCGACGTACGCCCCGTCGATCCAGAACTCCTCCGGGGACACTCCGTCCACCTGGAAGCCGCAGCGCTCGTAGAGCCGCCGGGCGGGGGCGTTGTGGGCGAGCACCCGCAGGGTCATCCGGCGGATGCCCTCGGCGCGGGCCGCGTCGCAGGCCGCCTCGACCAGGGCCCGGCCGATGCCGCGGCCGCGCGCCGCGGGTGAGACCGCGAGGCCGCGGATCTGCCGGATGTGCTGGTTGCTGGGGAGCGGGGTGGGCGGGACGTGGCGGATGTAGCCGACGATCCGGCCGTCGAGCTCGGCGAGCAGGTACTGGTCCGGTGTGCACCGCTCGTCGAAGATCGTCGCGTCCTCGGCCGGCTGTGGGATCACGTCGCTCAGCCAGGACCAGGCGGCCCGGTCGAGCGCGACGAGCGACCGTTCGTCCTTCGCCCGCGCCGCACGTATCGTCACACCGTCAGCTCGCATGGCCGCCATGCTAACGAGGCGTCGGCTCCGTCACCAGGTAGATCGACCTGCGAGGATGGGCGGATGCGCATCGCGGTGACAGGTTCCACGGGTCTGATCGGTTCAGCGCTCGTCCGCTCCCTGCTGGCGGACGGGCACGAGGTGGTGCGGCTGGTCCGCCACCGGGGGAAGACCGGCGTGCAGCCGGACGGCACCATCGGGGTGGGCTGGAACCCGCACATGATGCAGGTGGACCGGGCGGGCCTCAGCGGCGTCGAGGCCGTGGTGCACCTGGCCGGCGCGGGGATCGCCGACCGGCGCTGGACGGAAGCCCACAAGCGGGAGATCCGGGACAGCCGGGTGCTCGGCACCGAGACCATCGCGGGAGCGCTGGCCGAGGCGAAGGAGCCGCCCCGGGTGCTGGTGAGCGGCTCGGCGGTCGGCTACTACGGGCAGACCGGCAGCCGGGTGATCGACGAGCAGGCCCCGGCCGGGGACGACTTCCTGGCCCGGATCTGCATCGACTGGGAGGACGCCACCCGGCCCGCCGCCGACGCCGGGATCCGGGTGGTGAACGTCCGCTCCGGCATGGTGCTGTCCAGGGCGGGCGGGGCCGGCGGACGGCTCTTCCCGCTCTTCAAGCTCGGGCTCGGCGGGCGGCTGGGCTCGGGCGAGCAGTACTGGAGCGTGATCTCGCTGGCCGACGAGGTCGCGGCGCTGCGCTTCCTGATCGACACCCCCGAACTCAGCGGCCCCTTCAACCTCACCGGCCCCGAGCCGGTGACCAACCGGGAGCTGACCGCCGCGATGGGCCGGGTGCTCGGCCGCCCGACGCCGTTCCCGGTGCCTGAGGCGGTGCTCAAGGTGGTCCTCGGCGAGATGGCCGTCGAGGTGGTCGGCAGCCACCGGGTGGTGCCGAAGCGCCTGTTGGAGGCCGGCTTCCGCTTCCAGCACCCCGACGTCGACTCGGCGGTACGGTCGGCGCTGTAGGCCCGGCCCGGCGGTGGGGCGGGCATGGGGGCGCACGGTGGCACGTGTACGGCGCGTTTCGCGCCCGTGGTGACCGTGCGCGCCCACTGCTCCACGAACCGGCCGTTTCGGCGCACAGTCCGTCACCATGCCCCCGGTCCGTGCCGCGGAATCCGTCCCGGCCTGACAATCCGACCGGCAGTCTCTGCCTGATCCCCGCATTGACGGGGCATCACATGGTCGGACCGTGTCCCGGCACACTGCGGCCTGCGTCGGCCGGAGCCCCGGGACCAGGGAGGGAGCACGCTCGTGCCCGCATATGACTTCACCAGCCGCACCCGCCGGCAGTCCGACCCGGACGTCGTCGTGGTGGGCGCCGGACTCGCGGGCCTGGCCGCCGCCCGCGCGCTGACCGGCCGCGGCCTCACCGTCCAGGTCCTGGAGGCGACGGAGCGCATCGGTGGCCGGCTGGCCACCCGCGAACTCGACGGCTTCCGGCTGGACAACGGCAGCCACCTGCTGAACACCGACTTCCCCGAGCCCGCCCGCCGGCTCGACCTGGACCGCCTGGAGCTGCGCCCGCTCGCCCCCGGCGTCCTGGTGCACAGCGCGGGCCGCCGCTACCGGGTCGGGGACCCGCAGCAGAAGACCGCCCGTCAGGCCGCCACCCGCGGCCCGCTGGGCAGCCCGCTGGACAGGGCCCGGCTCAGCAGCACCCTCAGCAGGCTCGCCGCGACGCCCGTCCCCCGCCTGCTGGCCCGGCCGGAGACCACCACCGCCCGCGCCCTGGCCGACCGCGGCCTGGCGCCCCGGACGGTGGACGGCTTCCTGCGCCCGCTGCTCGGCGCCCTGCTCAGCGACCCCGCGCTCGGCACCAGCAGCCGGGTCTCCGACCTGGTGCTGCGCTCGTACGCGCGGGGGCGGCTCTGTCTGCCCGCCACCGGGATCGCCGCCGTGCCCGCGCAGTTGGCCGAGGGCCTGCCGCCGGGGACGGTACGGCTCGGCGTCCAGGTCTCCGCCATCTCCGCGGACGGGGTCGACACCAGCGCGCACGGCCGGGTCGCCGCGCGCGCCGTGGTGCTGGCCACCGACGCCCAGTCGGCCGCCACGCTGCTGCCCGGGCTTCGGCAGCCGGACTTCCACCCCGTCACCACGTACTACCACGCGGCCGGCCGCTCGCCGCTCGGCGAGCCCGTCCTGCTGCTCGACGCCGACCGGCCGGGCGGGCACGCGGTGGTCTCGCACTCGCTGGTGCTGAGCGAGGTGGACGCCTCGTACGCCCCGCCAGGGCGGGCGCTGGTCGCCACCACGGTGCTCGGGCGGCGCAGCTTCGAGCCGGGCGGGCCGGCCGGCTACGAGCCCCTGGTGCGGCGGCGGCTGGCGGAGCTGTACGGGACGGCGACCTCGGGCTGGGAGTTCCTGAGCGTGCGCCATGTGCCGGACGCCGTGCCCGCGATGCCTCCGCCCCACAACTTCCGGCGGTCGGTGCGGGTGCTGGCCGGGCTGTACGTCTGCGGGGACCACCGGGACACCAGCACCGTGCAGGGCGCGCTGGTGTCCGGGCGGCGGGCGGCGGAGGCGGTGCTGCGGGACCTGGGCGTGCCCGCCACGCAGGAGGCGGCCGAGGCGGCGGCGTAGCGCTCCGACGGCCGGATGAGATGAGCCGGGCGGGCGTGGGCGCGCCGGGGCCGACGCGCTCGCCCGGCTCAACCTCGCGTGATGCGCTCGAACATCGAGGTGGGCGGGCCGGCGACCCGCGCGTCGTCCAGCCAGAGTTTCGCTCGGCAGTCGGCCGGGGCCTCCAGCTCGATCCGGAGCCCCAGGCGGGCGGCGGTGGCCGTACTCAGGCTGATCGTCCGGGCGGCGTCTGCGGGAGTCAGCCGCTCCTCGGCGAGCTGCTCGGCTCCGGCGCCGAACGTCACCGAGAGCATGGCCGCACCCGGGCAGCCGGCACCCTCGAAATCGGCACGGAGGCGGCCGCTCACCTTCAACGGGCCGAGGCCGGGCAGCTGGAAGGCGGGCCGGTGCGGCGTGCCCGGAACCGTCTCCCAGCCGAACGAGGTGTGGCGGACGTGCTGGTCGTCCAAGGTGTTGTTCGCCAATGTCGACCTGTCGCTGTCCTGTTCGTAGCCGGACAGCTCGTGCATGTCGTCGAACGGGAGCAGCAGCGCGACCACGCCCAGCACGATCGCCAGCACCAGCACGGCGACCAGTGGTCCCCCGACGCCCGGGTCGGGGTCGGCCTCCGGCTCGGACGGGGTGACTGCCGGGCCGGTCACCCCGCCGGCAGTCGGTGCGTCGTCGGCTGTCGGTGCGTCGGCAGTCGCTACCTCGTCGGCCGCGTCCGGAGCCGGGTTCCGGAAGAGCGGGATGTCGCCCGCGACGGCTGTGCCCGAGTGCCGGGGTTCGGGTGTCGCCGTGTCGGGCGAATCCTGCAGATGATCGCGGATCAGGTTCGCCGTGAGCAGCTCGCCTGCACCCGGGACCCCGGAGCGGATCGTGGCGATCAGCCGCCTGGTGAACTCCGTGTTCCGCTCCCCCGGCAGGGCGTACGCGGCCTCCGTCCCCCCGCCGGCCGTGAAGACCCACGGGCTCCGGGCGCCCTGGAGGCGTGCCCGCGAGCCGGGGGTGGCGTACGGGACGGCGTGCGCCAGACCGGAGTAGCAGCAGTCCACGAAGATGACCACGTCGGCCTTGCGCTGCGAGGTCAGGGCGTCGCGGATCAGCGCGTAGCTCAGCCCGGAGTACTTCGGGCTGTCCTGCCTGGTGTTGGGGAGCCCGAGGTAGAGCTCGCCGTCGTCCACGTAGAAGCCGTGGCCCGCGAAGTAGCAGAGCAGTACGCCTGACGTACCGTCGGCGAGGCTCTTCACCTCCTGGGTCAGCTCGGCGCCGCGGTCGAGGAGGGTGTGGACCCGGTCCTGCGGCAGGCCGCCGAGGGTGGTGACCAGCTCCGCCAGGTCCGCCAGGTTGCCGGCCACGGCGGGCAGCGGGGGCAGCCGCTCGTCGGTGTACGTCGCCGTACCGATGAGCAGCACTCTGGAACCCGGGGGCAGCACCCCGGCCGGCCCGTGGTGGACGGCCTCGGCGTCGACGGCGCTGGTGGTCATTCCCGGGTCGGCTCCAGTGCTACCGGCTCCACGACTGCCGGCTCCGCTGCTGCCGGCTCCACGGCCGGTGTCTCCGGAAGGGGGAACACCCGCAGCAGCAGCTCCTCCATCTTCGCGGGGGCGACGCCCACCACCTCCACCTCCCGTACCTCGCCGTCCGCCCGTTCGCTCCTGATCCGCACGCTGTGCGAGGCCCGGGTCGTCAGGTACGCGTTCAGTACGGCGGCCAGCGCCGGGATGGCGGCCAGTCCGAGGGTGACCAGCACGGAGGCTTCGGCGGCCCCCATGGTGCCGGGCTCGGGCGGCCTGGTCGCCGTGGTGACGTCCTCGATGGCGGACTCGGCGCCGAGCCGGCCGGCCAGGAGGTGGGTCTGGCGCAGGCAGTCCGGGCCGGTGAGCGTGATCTGAATGGTCATGCACTTCCTCGGTGATCGTGCGGCGGGTAGCAGGCGTTCAGCAGACGGGCGTCAGGCGGGCGTCAGGTGTGGAACACCGCGATCGTCCGGAGCCATGGCGGCACGGTGTGGAGCTTCGAGTCGATGAGCTCCACCCGGGCGTGGCAGGACGGATCTCCGGACACCGACACCGTCCAGGAGACGGTGCCGGCGCGGCCGAGCGGGGCGTAGTACTCCAGCGGGAAGGCGTCCGGGACGAGATCGCCGGTGGCGACCGCCAGTCCGTCGGCCGCGAGTTCGTGGTGAGCCGTCACCCCGCCCGGGCAGGAGCCGACCTGGGTGAGTCCGACCTGGGCGGCGAGGTGGTGGTCGCGGCCGGGCGGCAGTTTCAGGGTGATCTTCTTCCGCTGCCCGCCGGACAGTGCCCAGCCCTGACGGTGGATCACCCAGGTCGCCACGGACTTGCCGTCGGGCCCGACGGCGAAGCGCTGGTCGTCATCCACCTGGGTGAACTGGTCGCCTTTCGCCGGGAGCCGGTCGAGCATCACCGGGTGGTCCACCACGTTCACCATGATGCTCGGCAGGACGAGCGCGATCACGCCGGCCAGGATCAGGAGCACGAGCCGCGCTCGCCGCCTGAGCCACGACCACAGGTTCCACGGGCCGGGTGGGACCGACCGGCGGAGGTCGAGCTGCTCCGCCGGGCCGGACTGCCACAGGAACTCCGCCTGCTCGGCCGGTCCGGACGCCTCCCGTAGCCGCCGGTCGAGCTCGGGCAGGGTCAGCCCCGGCCGGTCGGACTCCTCCGACGCGTTGAGCACCGTCAGCAGCCGGTCGGTGAAGGCGGTGTGCCGCTCGGCCGGTGCGGGCTCGGGTGCCGCCTGGTTCTTGCCGTACGGGGCGATCACGCTGCAGTGGGTGCCGTCCTTGGCGGACTGCTCGGCGATGGCGTCGATCGCCGACGCGGCGAAGCTGCAGTCCAGAATCACCACCCGGTGCCGCGCGGGGCTGTCCCGCACGATCTCGGCGAGCAGGTCGGCCGGTAACGCCGTGCCGGCCAGGAACCCGGGGTCAGTACCGCTCAGGGCCAGGTGGAGCCGCCCGAGGCCGTCGAGCAGTCCGTGCCCCGCGTAGTACACGAGCAGCAGATCCGTCGCCGACCTGGCGGCCTCGGCCAGCTGCGCGGACACCCGCGCGTCGGCCCGGCCGGTGACGACCGCGCACCGGTCGCGACGCAGGACCGCATCGCTCCCTGTGGTCAGCACCGCCGCCAGGTCCTTGGCGCCACGGGGGGCCTGCGGGAGGTTCCGAAGCTCGTCCGACCGGTAGTGCCCCTGGCCGATGAAGACCGCAGCCGATCGCACCGGGTCGGCCTGGACGACACGCATACCAAGCAACCCCCCTCGGCCTGTTGAGCGTTGGGAGGATTCTAGCGACGCGCCCAGGCCTCCGTGGCCCGGATCCTCAGCCCTGGTCGGCGCGCCGCCGGCGCTCCGGCTGAGCGGGCATCAGATCACCCCCGCCTGGCGGGCGGCCTCGTCGAAGGCGCGGGCGGACTGGCTGACGCGGTACGGGGTGAGGCGGCGGTGGAAGTCGCGGAGGTACTCGACCGTACGGGCGGAGCGCATCTCGCCGGCCGCCCGTAGCGCCTCGGTGGCCATGGTGCAGGCCTCGTCGACATCACCCATACCGAGGCGGGAGGTGGCCAGCACCATCCGGCAGAAGATCCGGCTGCGGGCATAGGCGGGTGCGCGCAGCCGGAGGGACTTCTCGGCGTGCTGGGCCGCCGGTCTCCACTGCTGGAGGTCGCGGTAGCAGTGCGCGAACTCGTCGGCCAGCTGGGCCTCGTCGAAGTGGCGGGCCCAGGAGGGGAGGTCGTCGCCAGGCCGGGCCGCGGCCAGCGAGCGCTCGCAGCGCACCAGGGCGGTGGTGCAGGAGCGTACGTCGCCCATCAGGGCGTGCCCGCGCGCCTCGGCGGCGTGCATCAGCGACTGGACCACCGGTGCGGCGACCGTACCGACGCCCTGCTGAGCGACCCGGGCGAGCTGGATCGCCTCCCTCCCGTGGCCGAGGTGGACGGCCTGCTGGCTCATGGTGGTGAGGACGTAGCCGCCGAGCACTCTGTCCCCCGCCGCCTGGGAGAGCCGCAGCGCCTGGACGAAGTACCGCTGGGCCAGGCCGTGCGCCGCGATGTCGAAGGACGTCCAGCCTGCCAGCCTGGTCAGGTCGGCGACCGCGCCGAACAGGGCACGGCCGATCTGCTCGCCGTACCGGCCGCGCAGCATCGGCTCGGCCTCGCTCTCCAGGTACCGGACCAGGGCCTGGCGGGCATGGCCGCCGCCGTACGCCTGGTCGAGGGCGCGGAAGAGGTCGCCGACGGCCCGGATGGCGGCGATGTCGCCCCGGCCGACGCGCAGGGGCGGGCGCTGCTCGCGCCCGGACGGATCGGCCGGCTCGCCGGACCCCGGCCCGCCCGGGGCGGTGCCCCGGCTCTGGGCGGGCACCCGGCCGAGGGCCGGCTGCGGTGCCCGGGCGCCGGGGATGGCGGGGCGGGCCGAGGCGGCGTCGGCGAGGCCCGGGACGGAGCCGTCCCGGGCGACGCGTTCGTCGGTCCGGCCGATCAGCCAGTCCCGGCTGGGGACGACCAGGCCGGCCGGGGTGAAGGCGATCCGGCGCAGCTCGGAGGCCGGGCCGATGTCCTTGCGCCACATGCTGGCGACGATGTCCACGGCCTCCTGCGGGGTCTCGGCGAACTCCAGGCCGGCGTAGACGGGGGCGCAGGCGTCCAGGCCGATGTCCTGGGCGGTGAAGCGGCGGCCCAGGCGGCGGGTGAAGACCTCCGCGATCAGGGCGGGCGTGGCGCCGCGTGGCTGCTGGCCGCGCAGCCAGCGGGTGACCGAGGTCTTGTCGTAGCGCAGGTCGAGGCCATGTTCCAGGCCGAGTTGGTCGACCCGGCGGGCCAGACCGGCGTGCGAGAAGCCGGCTTCCTCGATCAGCGCGGCCAGCCGGGGGTTCTGCGTCCTGGCGTCGACCGGGGAGGCGTCGGCCAGCCGCTGGTCGGAGGCGTGCGGAGGGGCCCCGGCCCGCCCTTCGTGCGCGTCGAGCGGGTCGAGCGGGTCGAGCGGTCCGTACGCCGGGCTGTCGGTTGCAGGCCGTTGGGGCATATCAGTCAACACCTCTCGAGCGCCGCACCAGGCCCCCCGGTGCCCGGAGCAGCGCCCCCTGTCGGGAATCGGCGTGAATGTAGCGAGCATTTTGCCGCTATGGGTGGATCTGGGCGGGCAATCCTCCGAACGGGTGACGCAACGGCGTCCGTTGTGGGGAAGGTGGGGCGGCGCGTGTTTGGGTGTAGGAGCTGCCGTGCCGTTCGGCGCCCCATGGATGGACCCGCCATGAAGCCGGCCGATGCTGTGGCGGCCGGGCACATAGGAGAGCGGGCGCCGGTTTTCTACCGTTCTCGGCCATGGACACCACTTCAGCCCGCCCGCTCGGCGACCGTACGGCGCTGGTCACCGGCGCCGCCTCGGGCATCGGCCGGGCCTGTGCCGAGGCCTTCGCCGCAGCCGGCGCGCGGGTCTACGTCGTCGACGTCGCGGCCGGGCCTGCCAAGGAGCTCGCCGAGCGGATCGGCGGGGTGGCGTACGTCGCGGACCTCTCCGACCCGGCCGCGGTGGACGCCCTGCCGGACGACGCCGACATCGTCGTCAACAACGCGGGCCTCCAGCATGTCGCGCCGCTGCACGAGTTCCCGCCGGAGCGGTTCACGCTGATCCAGCGGGTGATGGTGGAGGCCCCGTTCCGCATCCTGCGCCGCACCCTGCCCCATATGTACGAGCAGGACTGGGGACGGGTCGTCAACATCTCCTCCGTGCACGGCCTGCGGGCCAGCGCCTTCAAGTCCGCGTACGTGACGGCGAAGCACGCCCTGGAGGGCCTCAGCAAGACGGTGGCCCTGGAGGGCGCCCCGTACGGGGTGACCAGCAACTGCATCAACCCCGCCTATGTCCGCACCGCGCTGGTGGAGCAGCAGATCGCCGCCCAGGCGGTCGCGCACGGCATCCACGAGGACGAGGTGGTCGAGCAGATCATGCTCGACCGCACCGCCGTCAAGCGCCTGATCGAACCCGACGAGGTGGCACAGCTCGCCGTCTGGCTGTGCTCCCCCCACGCCTCGTACATCACCGGTGCCAGCCTGCCCGTGGACGGCGGCTGGACCGCGCACTGATCGACCCTTCGAAGAAGACAGGTGACCCATGGCCAGTTCTCCCGACGCCGCGAGAACCAGCTCCCCCCTCTGGAAGGTGGTCGGCGCCAGCCTGATCGGCACCACCATCGAGTGGTACGACTACTTCTTGTACGGCACCGCCGCCGCGCTCGTCTTCGGCAAGGTGTTCTTCCCCAACAGCGACCCGCTGACGGGCACTCTGCTCTCCTTCCTCACCTATGCGATCGGCTTCGCCGCCCGGCCGCTGGGCGCGCTGGTCTTCGGGCACTTCGGCGACCGGATAGGCCGCAAGAGGCTGCTGGTGCTGAGCCTCTTGCTGATGGGCGGGGCGACCACGCTGATCGGCTGCCTGCCGACGTACAACCAGGTCGGTGTGGCCGCACCGATCATGCTCACCGGGCTGCGGCTGGTGCAGGGCTTCGCGCTCGGTGGCGAGTGGGGCGGGGCGGTGCTGCTGGTCTCCGAGCACGGGGATGCCAAGCGGCGCGGCTTCTGGGCCTCCTGGCCGCAGGGCGGCGCCCCGGCCGGGAACCTGCTGGCGGCCGGCGTGCTCTCGCTGCTGACGGGCATTCAGTCGGATGCGACCTTCATCGCCTGGGGCTGGCGGGTGCCGTTCCTGCTCTCGGCGCTGCTGGTGATGGTCGGCATGTGGATCCGGCTCTCGGTCGACGAGTCGCCGCTGTTCAAGCAGGCACTGGCGGCGGCCGAGGCCCGGCAGACGGCGGAGCAGCCCCCGCTGGTGGCCGTACTGCGCAACCACTGGCGTGAGGTGCTGACCGCGATGGGCGCGCGGATGGCGGAGAACATCTCGTACTACGTGATGACCACCTTCGTCCTCGCGTACGCCGTCGGGCACGTCCACCTGCCCAAGCAGACCGCGCTCAACGCCGTGCTCATCGCCTCGGCGATCCAGTTCGCGCTGATCCCGGTGTTCGGCGCACTCTCCGACCGGGTCGGCCGCAAACCGGTCTACCTGGTGGGCGCGGCGGGCGTCGGGATCTGGGCCTTCGTCTTCTTCGGGCTGGTGGACACCAAGAGCTTCGGCTCGCTGCTGCTCGCGGTGACCATCGGTCTGGTCTTCCACAGTGCGATGTACGCGCCGCAGGCGGCGTTCTTCTCCGAGCTGTTCGCGACCCGGATGCGGTACTCCGGCGCTTCGATCGGCGCCCAGTTCGCCTCGGTGGCGGCGGGCGCCCCCGCCCCGCTGATCGCCACCGCACTGCTCAAGGACTACGGCAGCTCGACCCCGATCTCGGTGTACGTCGCGATCGCGGCCGTGATCACCATCCTCGCGGTCCTCTGCGCCAAGGAGACCCGCGGGCGCGACCTCGCCGAGGTCGCGCCGTCCACGGCGGACGCCGAGCCGGTGGCCGCCACCGCCTGATCCGACACGGTCGGCGACCACGGGAGTGGTCGCCGACCGTTCCCCCATTCCGCCAGAAGTGGCACGATGACCCGCACCATGGACGCCGTACCCGCCCTCCGTAAGCTGCTCGACCTGCTCGCCTCCGGCGCCGCGACCGAGGACTTCGCCGACGTGCTCGCCGAGGCCCGGCGCCAGGGCGCGCCGGCCGACGTACTCGCCGAGATCGACGACGCCACCTGGCTGGCACTGCGGGTGCACCGGACGATGCGTCAGCACCGCCGCCGCGAGGCCGAGCTGACGGCGCTCTTCGACACCGCCGGGGACCTCGCCGCCTCGCGGGATCTGGACTCCGTGCTGCAGGCGATCGTCCGCCGGGCCCGCATGCTGCTCGGTACCGACACCGCGTACCTCACCCTCCCCGACCCGGCCGCCGGGGACACCTACATGCGGGTCACCGACGGCTCGGTGTCCGTCCTCTTCCAGACGCTGCGGCTCAGCCTCGGCGACGGCCTCGGCGGCCTGGTGGCGCAGACCGCCCGCCCGTACGCGACACCGGACTACCGCACCGACGAGCGCTTCCGCCACACCGGGCAGATCGACGCCGGGGTGCTGGACGAGGGCCTGGTGGCGATCATCGGGGTGCCGCTGCTGCTCGGCGGGCAGGTGATCGGCGTGCTGTTCGCCGCCGACCGCTCGCCACGCGCCTTCTCCCCCGACGAGGTCGCCCTGCTCTGCACCCTCGCCGCGCACGCCGCGATCGCCCTGGACACCGCGAACTCACTGGCCGGGACCAGGGCCGCGCTCACCGAGCTCAACGCCGCCAACGCCGTCATCCAGGCGCACTCCGCCGCCGTCCAGCGCGCCGAGCAGGCCCACGACCGGCTCACCGACCTGGTCCTGCGCGGCGCCGAGGTACCGGACGTGGCCGCCGAGGTGGCCGCGCTGCTGGGCTGCGAGGTCGCCGTGCACGACGCCGAGGGCGTGGTGCTGGCCGGGCGGCCCGCGCCGAGCGAGGGCCTGGCCGAGGCGGTGGCGGCCTCCCGCGCCGAGGGCCGGGCGGTACGGCACGGCGACGGCTGGGTCTGCGTGGTGCTGGCCGGGCAGGAACCGCTCGGCAGCCTGGTGCTGCACGGCCGCCCCGACCTGGACGACGCCGACCGCCGCCTCTTCGAGCGGGCGAGCGTGGTGACCGCGCTGCTCCTGCTGCTGCGGCGCTCGGTCGCCGAGACCGAGAACCGGGTACGCGGCGAGCTGCTCGCCGACCTGCTCACCGCCCCTGGACGCGACCCGGCCGGCCTGACCGCGCGCGGGCGACGGCTGGGCGTGGACCTCGGCCGCCCGCACCTCGTCCTGGTCGCCGAGACGCTCCCCGAGGACCGGGCCAGACTGGCCGGAGCAGCCTCCCGCTACCTCTTCGGAACGCGCGGCATCAGCGCCGAGCACGCCGAGGCCGTGGTGCTGCTGCTCCCCGACGACGGCACCGCCCCCGGCCGGGCCGCCGCCGAGGCCGCCGACCGCCTGGCCCGGCTGGCCGGGACGCCCGTCACGGTGGGCGCGGGGCGGGTCGCCGCCGGGCCGGCCGCGCTGGCCGCCGCGCACGCGGAGGGGCTGCGCTGCGTACGGGCCCTGCGGGTGCTGGGCCGGGAGGGCGACGGTGCCTCGGCCGCCGACCTGGGCTTCCTGGGCGTGCTGCTCGGCGACGGGCACGACGTGGACGCGTTCGTCGGGGCGGCCCTCGGCCCGTTGCTGGAGTACGACGCCCGGCGCGGCACCGAGCTGGTCCGCACCCTGCGGGCGTACTTCGACTGCGGCGGCAGCCTGACCCGCGCCAAGGACGACCTGCACGTCCACGTGAACACCGTCGTCCAGCGCCTGGACCGGGTCGAGGTCCTCCTCGGCCACGACTGGAACCACCCCGAACGCTCCCTCGAACTCCAGCTCGCCCTCCGCCTCCAACTCCTGACTGACGGGTGAGCCCTTCAGGGGCGCGGGGCTCTGCATGATCAAATGCCTGCGCGAAACGGCAGGGCACGTGGGTCAGCCGAGGTCAGAGCGGACAGTGCAACGTGCTCACCGTTGGACAGATGCTGCTCCAGGGCTTCCGATTCGCGCAGTTCCCCGCGCCCCTGGGGTGCCCATGAGCGCCAGGTGCCCACCAAGTCGGCTTGCACCCGTACGGGCGTACAGTGGCGAGGTTGGTCTCGAACGCCTGGCAAGGAGCAGCGGTGAGCGAGCACGTACGGTTCGTACGCATGGGCATCGGCGAGGGGTCGGTCCCGTACGAGGACGCGTGGGCGGAGCAGCAGCGACTGCACGCGCTGCGCGTCGCGGACGAGATACCGGACACCGTGCTGCTGCTGGAGCACCCGCCCGTCTACACCGCGGGCAAGCGCACCAACCCCGAGGACTACCCGCTGGACGGCACCCCGGTGGTCGAGGTCAACCGGGGCGGCGAGATCACCTGGCACGGCCCCGGCCAGCTGATCGGGTACCCGATCGTCAAGCTGCCGGACCCGATGGACGTCGTCGCGTACGTCCGGCGCCTGGAGGAGGCGCTGATCCGCGCCTGCGCCGAGTTCGGCGTCGCCACCACCCGGGTCGAGGGCCGCAGCGGGGTGTGGGTGCTGGGCGAGGAGATCCCGGACGCGGTGGTGGACCCGTCGCAGGTGGTCGAGATCGGCAAGCTGACGCTGCGGATGGGTCTGCCGCTGGGCATCGACCCGCGGCTCGCGGGCCCCGAGTACGCGGCGTCCAACGCCGGGCAGCGCGGCGACGACCGCAAGCTCGCGGCGATCGGCGTCCGGGTCGCGCGGGGCGTGACGATGCACGGCTTCGCGCTCAACTGCAATCCGGACATGACCTGGTTCGACCGGATCGTGCCGTGCGGGATCCGCGATGCCGGGGTCGGTTCGGTCAGCTCCGAGCTTCGCCGGGACTTCCCGGTCGGCGAGGCACTGCCGGTGGTCGAGCGGCACCTCGCCGAGGTGTTCGCGGAGCTGCCGGAACCCGCGCTCGCCCGCTGATCGCGGGAATCCCGAGACGGCTTCCGTCGTTGCCCTGCGAATGCGGGGCCAAGGCCCGGTGAGAGCCGTACAAGCACAGGCGTACCCTGGGGGTACCCCGTCTAGTTCTAGGAGTCGCACGTGTCCGCTGTCGCACCAGACGGCAGGAAGCTGCTCCGCCTGGAGGTCCGCAACAGCGAGACCCCCATCGAGCGGAAGCCTGAGTGGATCAAGACCCGGGCGAAGATGGGGCCGGAGTACAACGCCCTGCACTCGCTCGTGAAGAAGGAAGGGCTGCACACGGTCTGCCAGGAGGCCGGCTGCCCCAACATCTTCGAGTGCTGGGAGGACCGCGAGGCGACCTTCCTCATCGGCGGTGACCAGTGCACCCGCCGCTGCGACTTCTGCCAGATCGACACCGGCAAGCCCGCCGAGTTCGACCGGGACGAGCCGCGCCGCGTCGCCGAGTCCATCGTGACGATGGACCTCAACTACGCCACCATCACCGGTGTCGCCCGCGACGACCTGGAGGACGGCGGCGCCTGGCTGTACGCCGAGACCGTGCGCCAGGTGCACGCGATGACGGCGGCCCGTGAGGCCGGCCGGACCGGCGTCGAGCTCCTGATCCCGGACTTCAACGCGGTGCCCGAGCAGCTGGCCGAGGTCTTCTCCTCCCGCCCCGAGGTGCTCGCGCACAACGTCGAGACCGTCCCCCGGATCTTCAAGCGGATCCGCCCGGCCTTCCGGTACGAGCGTTCGCTGGACGTCATCACCCAGGCGCGCGCCGCCGGGCTGGTGACCAAGTCCAACCTGATCCTGGGTATGGGCGAGACCCGCGAGGAGGTCAGCCAGGCGCTGGCCGACCTGGTCGGGGCCGGCTGCGAGCTGATCACCATCACCCAGTACCTGCGTCCTTCCGTGCGCCACCACCCCGTCGAGCGCTGGGTGAAGCCGCAGGAGTTCGTGGAGCTGCAGGAGGAGGCCGAGGAGCTCGGCTTCGCCGGCGTCATGTCCGGCCCGCTGGTGCGCTCCTCGTACCGCGCCGGCCGCCTGTACCGGCAGGCGCTGGAGCACCGCGCGAAGGCTGCGGTCTGAGCGTTGCGACCACAACGGGGTGAGCCCTTCGGCTCACCCCGTTCGTCGTTCCGCCGGGCTTCTCGGAGGGCGCGGTAGGCCTCCGTCGAGCAGGATGCGAGCGTCACGATTTGTTGTTCATCTGATACTGCTAGTAGTTTTCTTGATGTGCGGTGGCTACTGCAGCGCAAGAAGTCAAGAGGCTTTGACCGACAGGTCACCCTCCGGTAACACCGCGCGGTGACGATGGAACGGTCGCAGACCGGCAGACGGCGAGGGGAGTTGCTCGGCATGCAGGTACGTATCGGAACGCTCAGCCGTGTGCGGTCGGTCGGCGGTGCGCTGCGGCTCGCCGAGAGCGCCCTGCTCGCGGGCGGGCGGCGGAACGCGTGGACGGCAGTCTGCGAGAACCGGCGCCATGCGGCGGACCGCGAGCACGGTGCGGCGCTGCTCGGGCTCGCCCCGGAGGGCTCGCGCCGCAAGGCCTGAGTGATCCAGGTTGCGGTTTGGGGGCGCCCTTGGATATCCCGTGGCCATGCCACGTACCATGAGCGTTATGGCGAGGGAAACATCCGAGAACCCCGGGCGACTCAAGCAGATCCGCCTGGCGTATCAAATGACCAAGAAGGTCGACACCAAGATCGGCCTGATCATCGCAGGCATCGGCCTCATCGTCTTCGGCGTGTTCCTCGCCATCGGCTTTGCGATCGACCACCCCATCTACCTGGGCATCCTGGGCTTCGTCGTGGCCTTCCTGGCCATGGCGATCGTCTTCGGGCGGCGCGCGGAGCGGGCGGCCTTCGGGCAGATGGAGGGCCAGCCGGGTGCGGTGGCAGCCGTGCTGAACAACATCCGGCGCGGCTGGAACGCCAACCCGACGCCGGTGGCGGTGACTCGTAACCAGGACGCGGTCTACCGCGCGGTCGGGCGAGCCGGCATCGCGCTGATCGGCGAGGGCAACCCGAACCGGGTGCGTCCGCTGCTCGCGTCCGAGAAGAAGAAGATGGCCCGGGTCGTCGGCGACGTCCCGGTGCACGACATCATGGTGGGCGACGGCGAGGGCGAGGTGCAGCTCAAGAAGCTGCAGATCCACCTGATGCGACTGCCGCGCGCCATCACGCCGGCTCAGGTCACCGAGACCAACGACCGCCTGCGCGCGCTGGGCGACCTGCTCTCCAAGGCGCCGATCCCCAAGGGCCCGATGCCCAAGGGCGCCCGGATGCCCAAGGGCGGCCAGGCCCGCTGAGCACCGCCCCCACTCGACACCACGGCCCCGCTGCGATCTCTCGCAGCGGGGCCGTTTGACGTCTGTCCGGCTCCGGTCCGGATGCGGACCCCGGAGTCCGGATGCGGACCTCGGGGTCAGATTCGGACCTCGACGGTGCCGACCGCCTTGTCGTGCAGGCCCCGGGTGTCGCGGTCCCAGACCACGGCGGGCACCACCAGGCAGAGCAGCAGGGTCCGCAGCAGGACCTGCGGAATGGAGGCCCGGCCGCCGTCCAGCCGGACCACCCGCAGGCCGAAGAGCCGCTTGCCGATGGTCGTCCCGGTGGTGGCGATCAGCAGGCCCGTCATCGTGTAGAACAGCGGCGTCGTCCACAGGTTGGCCGTCGCCTGCTCACCGCGGGCGAGCAGCCCGTACGCGACCAGGCTGCAGAGCCAGCCGTCGACGAACAGCGCGCCGATCCGGCGGCCGGGTCCGGCGATCGAGCCGGGGCCCTCCTCGGGCAGGCCGAGGCGCTCGCCGCGGTACCCGAAGTCGGCGCCCATCTTCTCGGCGGCGGCCTTCGGGCCGTCGATCCACGATCCCAACGCTTCTCTGGTGTCCACGAATCCACACTATCCGGGCAGTACGGTCGATCTTCGGCCCCCTCCCCCCGTGGGGGTGAATCGTGTCGCACCGCTTGCCGGCAGTGGTCTGGACCACTGTCGACGCACTCCCCCATCCGGCGAAGCGTTTTGCCCGGAACCGTACGCCTTTGCCACCCATTCAGCCAGGCCGGTTAACATTCAGGAAACGGTGGAGTCACCGGCCGGAAACGGCCGATTCCTATCGTGAGCCACCAGACCGCTCGCTGAGGAGGATGGATGTTCAACAACGCCGCCGAGGTCAAGCAGTACATCGCGGACAACGACATCAAGTTCATCGATGTCCGCTTCTGCGACCTGCCGGGCGTCATGCAGCACTTCTCAGTGCCTGCGTCGACCTTCGACCCGTCCGAGACACTCATGTTCGACGGCTCGTCGATCCGCGGCTTCCAGGCGATCCACGAGTCCGACATGGCACTCGTCCCCGACCTGGCCACGGCCCGGCTGGACCCGTTCCGCAAGGACAAGCACCTCAACATCAACTTCTTCATCCAGGACCCGATCACGGGCGAGGCCTACAGCCGCGACCCGCGCAACGTGGCCAAGAAGGCCGAGGCGTTCCTGGCCTCCTCCGGCATCGCGGACGCCGCGTACTTCGGGCCCGAGGCCGAGTTCTACGTCTTCGACTCGGTGCGCTTCGAGACCAGCGCCAACGCCTCGTACTACCACATCGACTCCGAGGCGGGAGCCTGGAACACCGGCTCGGCCGAGGGCGACGTCCGCGGCTACAAGGTCAAGTACAAGGGCGGGTACTTCCCGATCCCGCCGGTCGACCACTTCGCCGACCTGCGCGCGGAGATGTCGCTGGAGCTCTCGGCGGCCGGCCTCGAGGTCGAGCGCCAGCACCACGAGGTGGGCACCGCCGGGCAGGCGGAGATCAACTACAAGTTCAACAGCCTGCTGCACGCCGCCGACGACCTGATGCTGTTCAAGTACATCATCAAGAACGTCGCCTGGCGGAACGGCAAGACCGCCACCTTCATGCCGAAGCCGATCTTCGGCGACAACGGCTCGGGCATGCACGTCCACCAGTCGCTGTGGAGCGACGGCACGCCGCTCTTCTACGACGAGCAGGGCTACGCGGGCCTCTCCGACACCGCCCGCTACTACATCGGCGGTCTGCTCAAGCACGCGCCGTCGCTGCTGGCCTTCACCAACCCCTCGGTGAACTCGTACCACCGACTGGTCCCGGGCTTCGAGGCACCGGTCAACCTGGTCTACTCGCAGCGCAACCGCTCGGCCGCGATCCGCATCCCGATCACCGGCTCGAACGCCAAGGCCAAGCGCATCGAGTTCCGCGCGCCGGACCCGTCCTCCAACCCGTACCTGGCCTTCTCGGCGATGCTGATGGCCGGCCTGGACGGCATCAAGAACAAGATCGAGCCGCTCGAGCCGGTCGACAAGGACCTGTACGAGCTGGCTCCCGACGAGCACGCCTCCGTCCCGCAGGTGCCGGCCTCGCTGTCGGCCGTGCTGGAGGCGCTGGAGGCCGACCACGAGTACCTGCTCGCGGGCGGGGTTTTCACCCCCGACCTGATCGAGACCTGGATCGACTTCAAGCGCACCAACGAGATCGCCCCGATCGCGCTGCGGCCGCACCCGCACGAGTTCGAGCTGTACTTCGACCTGTAGGGGTGCCTCTGACCTGCGGAAACGCAGTTTGATCTCTCATCGTTTCCGCAGGTCAGCACGTCTCTGACCTGCGGAAACATCGGCTGGCCGAGTCGTGTCGATTGCTCTGGGGCTCGCGATGTGAAATGAGAGTGCACTGAGTTCGATCTCGGCATGAGGCGGGTGAAGGAGCCTAGCGCGGTGGCGATCACGGCGGGTTTCCAGGTCATTTCTGCGGTGGCGGAGATGGCCTGGATGATGCCTTCGCCGACCACGATGATGGCGGAGAGGCCGAGGCGTTCGGTGAGGTGCGAGCCTGGGCATAGGCGGTCTGGTCGCGCGGGTGCCTCGGGAGGTGTGCCGCGGTGCTTCGTGATCTTGTCGACGCGCTCCGGGGTCCGAGTGATGAGGCGTTGGCCGGAGACCGCGAACAGGGCGGTGAAGTCGAGGACGATGCTCAGGGCCCAGAGCCAGTACCGCAGGGGCGGGTCGGTCCACAGGGAGGCGATCCAGAGCACGGTGCTGCCGCCGAGCTGGGCGAGGGGCCAGTCCATAACGACGGTGCCGCGTTGCCAGATGCGGCCGGCGAGCCAGCACAGCAGGACGTAGGTGATGATGAAGGCCGTGGCGTGGGTGCCGCGGATGCCGGGCACCGATGCGGCGAGGACGGCCATGCCGAGCAATCCGAGCAGGATGGTGGAGGTTCGGGCCTGCTCGGCCCGGATGTTGCCGTAGACGGTGAAGCCGGTCCAGGCGATCCAGAAGGCGCAGTACAGCACGGTGTAGAGGGCCAGGTCGGCCAGTGACGGGGCGTCGTGCAGTACCTGGGCGATCTGCCCTCCGCCGGCGACGACGACCAGGTCGAAGAACAGCTCGGTCCAGGTCGCGTGCTGGTCCTTCTCTCCGCCGCCGACCTGCGGCGGGGTGAGCAGGGGCCCATAACACGGGCCGCGGCTGTCTTGAGCGTCGACCGGTGCGGCATCTGGCGCCAGGATCGATCGTGGTCGGACTCGGCGCGGATGCT
This sequence comes from Kitasatospora atroaurantiaca, assembly GCF_007828955.1. Classification (NCBI taxonomy): domain Bacteria; kingdom Bacillati; phylum Actinomycetota; class Actinomycetes; order Kitasatosporales; family Streptomycetaceae; genus Kitasatospora; species Kitasatospora atroaurantiaca. The sequence continues at coordinate 1,853,360 of NZ_VIVR01000001.1, forward strand.
CGGCCGCGAGGGCCATGCCATCCCAGCCCGCTCGGGGCGGCGTTCGCCGAGTACGGGCGCATCGACAAGACCCTGCACCTGCTCGCGTGGGCGAACCCGGTCGACGACACCTACCGGCATTCGCTGAACCGGCAGTTGACCGTGCAGGAGTCTCGCCTCCGTCTCGCCCGAGCCATCGCGCACGGCGGCAACGGGCAGATCCGGCAGGCCTACCGAGACGGCCGAGAAGGCCAGCTCGCGGTGCTGGGGCTGGTCCTGAACGCCGCGGTGCTGTGGAAACCTCGACGCCGCGGTCACCGCCCTGCGCGCGCGACGGGCGAGCCGGTGGCGGAGGAGGACGTGAAGCGGCTGTCGCCGCTACTTACCAGCCACATCAACTTCCACGGCCGCTACGCCTTCTCGTCCACTGGCCCGGCCCAGGGGCGACGCCCGCTGCGCGACCGGCACGCGGAGAAGGACACCGCCGGCGAAGGCGCGGACGATTAGCCGGAAAAGGAAGAGGCTCGTGAACTGCCCTCGTCTGTGAGCCATGACACGGAGCTCTCGGTTGTCCAGGACACCGATCTGCCTATTATAGGAGACAGAACTGTCTGTCTCTCGGGATCGCATGTCGGCCGTTGCCGTGCTCTGCGAAGTGCCGCCGCCGCCCTGTCGGCGCCGTCCTGCGCCCTTTCCTGCGGAGGGCAGCTCTTGCCGTCCGCCAACTTGTAGGGAGAAAGCCGATGTCCAAGAACCGCAGCGCCAAGCGCCGCCGGGTCAGCGTTGCCGTCGCCGGAGTGGCGGGCTTCGCCCTCGCCGCCGGAGTGGCCGTGAGCGCCTCCGCCGCCACGGGCGGCACCACCGTCAGTGCCTCCGTCGCTCAGGCGAAGCAGCTCCGCGCCGTCAAGCCGACGATCGTGCTGGTGCACGGCGCCTGGTCCGACTCGTCCAGCTGGAGCGGCGTCGTCAAGCGCCTCCAGGCGGCCGGCTACCAGGTCGACGCCCCGGCCAACCCGCTGCGCGGCCTGAAGAGCGACTCCGCCTACCTGGCCGACTACCTCGAGACAATCCAGGGCCCGATCGTCCTGGTCGGCCACTCCTACGGCGGCGAGGTCATTACCAACGCCGCCACGGGCAACCCGAACGTCAAGGCGCTCGTCTACATCGCCGCCCTGGCTCCGGACCAGGGCGAGAGCGCCGCGGTCATCAGCGCGGAGTTCCCCGGCAGCCACCTCAGCGACGACCCGAAGGCGCCGGTCCCCACCGCGCTGAACGCCGTCCCGTTCACGCAGGGCGTCGGCGGCACCGGTATCGACCTGTACCTCAAGGCGGACAAGTACCGCGACGTGTTCCTCAGCGGCCGATTCAACAACGCGACCGCCGCCGAGCTCGCGGCCACCCAGCGCCCCCTGACCGCGCAGGGGCTGGTCGAGCCCTCCGGCACCCCGGCCTGGAAGACGATCCCGTCTTGGTACCTCGTCGCGAGCGACGACCACACCATCCCGCCGGCTGCCGAGAAGTTCATGGCCGCGCGCGCCCACGCCCACACCGTCGAGGTCGACGCGCCGCACGCGGTCGCGCTGACCGACCCGGGCGCCGTGACGAGCCTCATCGAAAAGGCCGTCGTCGCCCGGGGCTGACCGGCCTACCATCGGCCTCCGCCGCTTCCACGGGGCGGCGGAGGCCCACCCCGCCCGGGTCCAAATCCCCGCCGAGGGCATCCCTGTGACCGCGCCCTGCGGAGCCCGCCGGCACCTCTCACCCCGCTGCACAAGATCCATGGAAGGTCGTCATGACCGAGAACACCGTGCCCCGTCCTGTCCTCGAACCCGCCGCACAGGCCTTCGCCGAGGCCACCGCGAACCCGCCGTACCTGTTCAACCTCGCCACGGCCGAGGGCCGCAAGGCCGTCGACGAGGTGCAGTCCGGCGACATCGCCAAGCCCGCCGTCGACGAGGAATGGATCACCGTCGACGGCGGCCCCACCGGCTCCGTCCGGGCCCGCGTCGTCAAGCCGGTCGGGAGCCAGAGCCCTCTCCCGGTGATCATCTACATTCACGGTGCGGGCTGGGTGTTCGGCAATGCCCACACCCACGACCGCCTGGTCCGTGAGCTGGCCGTGGGCGCGAACGCCGCCGTGGTCTTCCCCGAGTACGACCTGTCGCCCGAGGCCCGCTATCCGGTCGCCATCGAGCAGAACTACGCGGTCGCGCAGTGGGTGGTCCGCGTCGGTGCGGCCAAGGGCCTGGACGCCACCCGAATCGCGGTCGCCGGGGACTCGGTCGGCGGCAACATGGCCGCCGCGCTCACCTTGATGGCCAAGGAGCGCGGCGATGTCCCGCTGGTCCAGCAGGTCCTGTTCTACCCGGTGACCGACGCGAGCTGCAACACGCCCTCCTACCACCAGTTCGCCGAGGGCTACTTCCTGCGCCGCGACGGCATGCAGTGGTTCTGGGACCAGTACACGACGGATGAGACCGAGAGGGCCCAGATCACCGCGTCGCCCCTTCGGGCCACGACCGAGCAGCTCGGGGATCTGCCGTCGGCGCTGGTCATCACCGCCGAGGCCGACGTCCTGCGCGACGAGGGCGAGGCGTATGCCAACAAGCTCCGCGAAGCCGGCGTGTCCGTCACCGCGGTCCGCTACCAGGGGATCATCCACGACTTCGTGATGCTCAATGCCCTGCGTGAAACTTCCGCCGCCGAGGCAGCCATCAACCAGGCCGTCGACGTCCTGCGCAAGGCCCTGCACGCCAACTGAGACGAAGTAGAACAAGGCGAGGAGCCTCGAGCCGCGCTGCGGCCCGGGGCTCCTCGCGCCTTGCCATGAAGGTGTGGCCTCCAGGAGATCACGCCGTTCCGGCCATTCGATCCTGGGCGTCCGGCGGACCCCGCCTGCGGCCATCGGTGCGGCCCAAGCCTTCCGGCACGCCTGGATGCCCGCCGACCTGGGAACTCAGGCAGCAGACGACGACTGGCCCAGGACGGCGTGTGCGCCCTGTGCCAGCGCGCCGGAGACGGCCGGACCGTCGAGGTAGCCGCCGACCATGGCGCCGTCACGCAGCAGGACCAGCATGGCTGCGGCGGCGGACGGATCGGGGTGTCCGCAGGCGGCCGCCAGGGAGGTGAGGGCGTCGCGGAACCAAGCCCGGTGCTCGTCGATGGCCCGGCGGACGGGGTGCTCGGGGTCGGGGTATTCCGCGGCGGCGTTGATGAACGGGCAGCCCCGGAAGCCGGCGCCGCAGGTCTCCTCAGCGATCCCGGCGACGAGCAGGTCGAGCACCTGCTCGGGAGAGGCGACCTCGGCGGCGCCGGCGGTGAACTGGGCCCGGATGGCGGCGTCGCGACCGCGCAGGTACGCCAGCACCAGATCGTCCTTGCTGCGGAAGTGCCGGTAGAACGTCGCCTTGGGGACCCTGCCCTCGGCGATCAGCCGGTCCACCCCGACGGCCTGGATCCCCTCGGCGTAGAAGAGCTTGGACGCGGTCTCCAGCAGCCGCTCACGCGGCTGCGACTTCGGGGCGGCACGGTCGGTCACAGCATCCATGCCCCCAGAGTAACAGACAGGTCTGTCTTGACACTGGCCTGCATGGATGCTCTGCTTGAGGCAAGACAGAACTGTCTGTCTCAATCGAAGGAGTGGTGAGCATGTCCACGAAGTCCATCGTCCTGATCCACGGTCTGTGGCTGAGCCCGCACAGCTGGCGGCCCTGGATCGACCGGTACGAGGCCCAGGGCTACACCGTCCACGCCCCGGCCTGGCCCGGCGTCTCCGAGCTGCACGAGCCGCTCGACCACGACCGGGCGCCCGCCGGCCTGGGTGTGCGAGAGATCGCCGACCACTACGAGCGTTTCCTGCGCACCCTGGACGAGCAGCCCGTCATCATCGGCCACTCCTTCGGCGGCCTGGTCACCCAGATCCTGCTGGACCGCGGTCTCGGCGCCGCCGGCGTCGCCCTGCACCCCGCGCAGGCCAAGGGCGTCCTGCGCCTGCCGCTGTCCACCCTGCTCGCCACCCGGCCCGTTCTCGGCAACCCCGCCAACCTGCGCCGTACCGTCAAGCTCACCGACCGCCAGTTCCGCTACGCCTTCGCCAACACGGTCACCAAGGAGCAGGCCGCCACCGAGCGCGCCCGCTGGTCCGTGCCCGGCGTGGGCCGTCCCCTGTTCCAGGCCGGCTTCGCCAACTTCACCCCCGCGCGCAGCGCCGCCACCGCCATCCGGTTCGACAACTCCGACCGCGCACCGCTGCTGCTCGTGGGCGGCACGGCCGACCACATCGTGCCGGCCGCGGTCGTCCGCGAGACCCACCGCCGCTACCGACGGGCCAAGGCGCTCACTGAGTACAAGGAGTACGCCGGCCGGGACCACGGCACGGCCCTGCACGAGGGCTGGGAGACCGTCGCGGACGACGTCCTCGACTGGGCTCGGCAGGTGCGACGACCCGCCCACACCTACTGATACCGAACCGCGAGCTTCAGATGCTTACCGCAACCCCGCACCATCGCGGTGGTCGGATCACACAGGCACCTGAGCATGAGGCGCTCGCCTCCGCCGTCGACCGCCGTCCCCCTCGTCAGGAGGACCGCACGAGGTCCACATGCCAACCGATTGCGGGCGCCGTGCTCTCCTGCGAGTGGACGGCGGCGACGGATCACCCGACCGTCCACATCCGCCACCACGTCGCCGAAGCCCTGCACGCGCTCGGCTTCGCGCAGGACCGCATCGATGACGTCGTCCTGGCCGCCTCCGAGCTCGCGGCCAACGCCACCGAACACGCCGAAGGCCCCTACCGCCTCCTTCTCCACAACGCTGGGCCCACCTACCTCTTGGAGTGTCACGACCACAGCAGCACGCTCCCGCCCGTCGACCCCCGTCCGGCACCGCCGACTCACGACTCGCCCCTCAGCGAACCCGACGCCGACGCGCTACTGACGCAGCTGGGAGAGCGTGGCCGCGGACTCGCCATGCTCAGCCATCTCTCCAACGGGCGCCTCAGCGCCCAAACGACGCCCACCGGCAAGAAGGTGCTCGTCACCCTCATACGCGACGCGAGGAAGGCGTGATCCCGCTCTGCCCTCAATGGAACCGAATGGTCCCTGCTCTCTGTGCCACAGGGGCTCCGGCTCCGGCTCTGTCGCTGGCACCCGCGCCGCGCCCCGACGCGAAGCCCGACCCGGCTGGACGACCCGCGCCCCAGGGCGTAGGGAACAGGTCTGTCAGTGCTTGGCGCTCCAGTTCTTTCACCTGGCCGGCTCACCCGTTCGTCGGGAGATCCACGCCCCGGCCTGTGCCAACGCCTCATCGGCCTCCGGATGATCCCGACGTAGAAATGGAAGACATGGAACGCCTCCGGCCACACGACCGCCCCGGCGGCTACCGCAGACTCACCGAATTCGGTCGAATACGACAACAGGACTTCGAAATCACCGACGTGAACCAGGACCGGCGGCAGGCCGCTCAGATCCCCGCGGTTGGGACTCGCGTAAGGATCGTGAACGTTTCCCTCGGGCAGATAGTGACGCGTGATCGCGGCGAGCACGTCGCTGTTCCCGAAGAACGGGTCGACAGCCACTCGTGACGTCAACGTCTCCCCGACAGGTGCGGCGAGATCAGGAACGCTCCGGCCGACCGGCGTCCCTGAGCCTGAGAAGCAGCGCGGCGCTCAGGCCGCCACCCGCGGAGTCACCCGCGACGACGATCTTCGTCGGATCGACGCCACCCGGCCCGATCAGCCACTCATTCATTTGCGACGACGTCGTCGAGACCGGTCCGCCGCTGAGGAGAATCACGAGAGTGTCAGTTTTCTACCATGGCTTGTCGTCCTCGTATCCGAGGGTGCGCGTGTTCCGACCCTAGCTTTGAGGGTGTCAGCCCGGCAGAGACAGGGAGCTGGCTGACGGAATTCGGAAAGGACGACACATGATGACCTCCGCGGGGCGCATTCCACTGACCTACGCCTTCGACGCCTACTGCGGGTGGTGCTACAGCTTCGGCCCGGCCCTCCACGAGTTCGCCGCCGCCAACGCGGACCGGATCGAGCTGAGGGTGCTGTCCGGCGGCCTGTTCACCGGCACGCGCGCGTTGCCGGTGTCCGCCTACCCGCACATCCCCGGGGCCAACGAGCGCATCGCCCAGCTGACGGGTGTCACGTTCGGCGACGGCTACGGTGCCGCGCTGGTGGACGGCACGGTGGTCATGGACTCCGCCGACGCCGCCACGGGCCTGGTCGCCCTGCGCAGCCAGCCGGGCGCGAACGCCCTGGATGCCGCCGCCGCCATGCAGCGCGCCTGGTACGTCGACGGCCGTAGCCTCTCCGACGCCGAGGTCTACCGGGACATAGCCGCCGAACTGGGCCTGAACGCCGACGCGGTGACGGCCGCATACGCCTCGCCCGCCACCCGTGCAGAGGCCGCGGCCGACTTCCTGAAGGTGCGCCGTCTGGGCGTTGACGGCTACCCGACGCTGCTGCTGCACACCGCCCACGGCACCGACCGTCTGGGCGGTCCCGTCTCCTCGGCCGACGCGCTCACCTGTGCCCTGGACCAGCACCTGGCCGTCGCCACAGGCGCCTGAACCCACCCTTACAACACTTCGACCACAACACCCGGAAAGGCAGTACCCCCATGTCGACCACCCTGACGTACACCGTCCACACCGCCGACGACACCGGCCTGCACAAGTCGTCCGTCCTGATCACCGGCGAGCGCGAAGCCCTACTCGTCGACGGCCAGTTCACACTGGCCGAGCAGCACCGGGTGCTGGCGGACATCATCGACAGCGGCAAGCAGCTGACCACCGTGGTGGTCACCACCTCCGACCCCGACTACTACTTCGGCCTGGAAGTGATCCGCCAGGCGTTCCCGGACGTCCGGATCGTCGCCACAGTCACCACCGTGGAGAGGATCAAGGCCAGCTGGGAAGGCAAGCTCAAGACCTGGGCGCACCTGGGCCGGAATCTGCCCACGGAGGTGATCGTTCCGGAGGTGCTGGACGGGGACCGCGTCAGCATCGAGGGCCACGACTTCGAGCTCCGCGGCGGCCACCCGGACCTGGTCTGGCGCACGGAGTACCTGTGGCAGCCCGAGGACCGCGCGGTGGTGGGCGGGGTATTGCTCTTCGCCGGCCTCCACGTGTGGACCGCTGACACTGCCAAGCCGCGCGAGCGGTCCGCCTGGGCGGAGACGCTTGACGAGATGGAGCGGCTCGCCCCGCGCTTCGTTGTGGCCGGCCACCGCTCCGCCGACTCCGCCACCGACGCCTCCGTGATCGCGTACACGCGCAACTACCTCGCCGAGTTCGAGAAGGAGCTGGCCGCGAGCGGCAACGACTCCGAGGCGCTGAAGGCCGCGCTCTTGGAGCGCCACCCGGACCTGGGCCTGCTGGTGGCCCTGGACCTGGGCGCCAAGGTCGCCACCGGCGAGATGACGTGGGGCTGAGCGATGCTCACCTCCGCCCGTGTGCCCGCGCGGCGGGCCACCGGGACGACGTCCGGCGGCACCGGCAGAGCCGGGGCCGCCGGACGCCCCGCGCCCTCGGGCGGCACGACCGCCCGGGCCGCGGCCACCGTTGAGTTCGCCCTCACCGGCGGCGTGCTGTTCGTCCTGGTCACCGCCGTCCGATGGGTGATGGCCTCCCCGCCCGGCCTGGCCCTGCCCGGCCCGCACCTCCAGCTCGCGGCCGTGGCCGTGATCGTCGGGGCGGCGCTCGCATGGGCGCTGTCCTCACCGTGGGGCCGTCGGTCCGGCGGCCACCTCAACCCGGCCGCCACCCTCGCCCTGTGGGTGGCCGGCGCCTTCCCCGGCCGCCGCGTCCTGCCGTACATGACCGCCCAGCTCACAGGTTCCCTGGCCGGCACCGGCCTGGCCCGCCTCGTCTGGGGCCCGGTTGTCGGCGATCGTATGGCCTACACTGCGGTCCGGCCCGCTCCCTCCCTGTCGGCCGCCGCCTTGTTCACCGCCGAAGCCGCCGCCACCGCGGCGATCCTCACTGTCGCCCTGCTGGCGATGTCCCGCCCCGCGTGGACACGCTGGATCCCGGCCGCCCTGCCCTTCGCCACGGCCGTGGTCATCGTCATCCTCGGCACCCTCACCGGCGGGTCCGCCAACCCCGCCCGCCAGTTCGGCCCCGCCGTCTGGGCCCACCAGCCCGTCTACTGGTCACATCTGTGGATCTACCTGGTGGCACCGCTCGCAGGAGCGGCCCTCCCCGCCCTGGTCATCCGGTACCGATCCCATCGCCCCCGCCGCTCTCCCCACTCTCCGAGGAGTGACCCCGCACGGTTGCGCGGAAGGCGATCGGAGACTGACCTGTGCGCTGATGGAAGTACTTGCTGAAGTTGGTGGCGCTGGTGAAGCCGAGCTGTGCCGCGATACGGGAGGCCGACTGGTCGCCGTGCGCGAGGAGGCGTTTGGCTTCCAGGACCACCCGTCGGTCGATGAATTCCTTGGCTCCCACCCCTGCGCCGGCGAGTGTGGCCCGGGAGAGGGTACGGGGCGAGTAGCCCAGCGCCCGGGCGTAGTCCTCCAGGCGGCGCGTCCGGGCGAAGTCGCGTTCGACCGCGTCACGAAAGTGGACGAAGGTCTCCCCCGGCTCCGGGGCCGGGCTGCCGACCGCCGCCGTGCCCTGCGAAAGGCGCAGCACCAGAACCGCCAGCAGGTGGCGCAGCACCGCCACATGAGCTTCCAGCGCAATGCCGCGCAGCGCCTGGAACTCGAGTGCCAGATGATGCACGGCCATCTCCAAGGCGTGGCCGTCCTCCGGGTCGGGAACCAGGAGCACGGGTGCGTGCGGATCGTCCACACGCGCGGCTGCCACGGTGCCCGGATCAAGGACATCGCGCTCGAAGAGAACCAGAGTGCCCTCGGCCTCGTGCAGATCACCCCACTGCTGCACCTGACCGGGCCGGACCCACAGCCAGGAGCCCGGTTTGAGGGCGTAGCTGGTGAAATCCACCATGTGCCACAAGGAGCCGCTGGAGATAGTGATCAGGTGGTGGAACGTCGGCCGCTGCGGTGTCCGCAGCCCCACCCTGGCCATGCGGACGGCGGCCCGCTCACGCAGTTCCGCCAGGGACATTACCTCGACGCCGGTCGGTATGCCGACCGGCGGGGCAAAGGCGACGTCCGCGATCTCGCGCGGGCTGTCATGTCGTTTTCTTACCGTCACCAATAGTCACCATGCACAGAGCCAGCCTGTCCAGCTCTCAGCCGGAGGGGTGGGTGGTCGTACAGACTGCGGCCGGATGCCACCAATCGCAGCATAGAGACTGAGCCGCACGCGACAGCCTTGGGCGCCACCGAGCGCGGCGTGGATGCCGACCCGCCGGGCCTTTGCGAGGTCGCGCAATCCCTCTCGGGGGCCCAGCCCATCAGCGGCCGCGCGCCACGAGCTCGGTGGCGTTCGAGGTGCGGACGCCGGCACGGCCGCTGCGGTTCGAGATCTCGACCTCGTGGGGTTCAGCGGCGTCCGGGTCGGCGGAGACGAGGAGGGTGTCGAGGAAGGCCACCCTGCTCTGCGTCCGCGTCCGTCACCCGCACCTTGGCAGGATCGCCGGTATCCGAGCCCCTCCGCCGGTGCCGCTCTCCGGCACGAGCGGTAGCAGGACCCGGCGATTATGCTGACCAGTGAAGGGACGATGCAGATGGCTTCCGAATCCATAGCCCTCGGCCTCTCCGGCCTTCGGATCTTCCCAGGCGACCACATATGCGTGTTCTACCCGACCCGGGCGGATCGCGACGCGGTCGTGCTCCCGTACCTGCGGCAGGGGCTCGACGCCGGCCACATGTGCGTCGGCACGATGGACAGCGCCGACGCCGAAGGACTTCTCGACACGTTGCGGAGCCAGGTCGACGTCCCCTCGGCACTGGACCGGCACCAACTGGAGATGTACACGTCGGCGGAGAGCATCCTGCGCGGCGCCCCGTTCTCCGCGCAGACCGTGCTGGACTTCTGGGAGCGCAACATCGACAAGGCCCAGCAGGCAGGCTTCGGCTTCACCCGCATGGTCGGAGAGATGGAGTGGGCCCTGCGCCAGATGCCCGGCGTCGAGGCGTTGGTGGGATACGAGGCCGCCTTGAACCAGGTGGTGCAGCGCAGCCCGATGGTGGGTCTATGCCTGTACGAACTTGACCAGTTCGGCGGCGATGTCCTCGTGGACGTACTTAAGACCCATCCCAAGATGCTCATCGGGGGCACGGTGTTGGACAACCCCTACTACCTCCAGCCCGACGAGTTGCACACCCTCAGGCAGTGACCGTGGGCGGCCCCGCTGATGCAGCGGCCCGGGACGTGCAGCTGCGCGATCAGCTGTCGAACCTGCGCGGGCTGCTCATGCTCTCGATGGTGATGACCGAGAGTGACAGCGAGAAGAAGATCCTCGACCTCGCGACGACATCGGTTCCCTCGATCAGCTCCTGCCGGATGGTGGGCGTGTACCTGGACGGGAGGTGGCAGGATCGCTTCACACGCCTTCCCTCGAAACAGGCACGGCTCCGCGTCGAGGAGCAGCTGCGCGGACTCGGGCCTGTCGGCGGGGCGGTCGACGTTCCGGGCCGGGCGTGGGGCTGGGGACTGCCGCTGCGTTGTCTTCGGGAGCACATGGGCTACTGCGTTGTGGACGCACAGGAGGCGCCGTCGGAGGCCGTTCAGTTCCTGCTTCGTGTTCTCGTCCAGCACATCGGGGTGGCCCTGGCGAACGTCCGGCTGCATGCCAGGGAGCGGGCTGCGGCCGAGGAGTTGCGGGGCGTGAACGCCGCACTGGCCGACGCGGTCGAAGCGCTGGAACGGACTATCGGCATTCATGAACGGCTGACCCAGGTCGCCGTGGCCGGTGAGGGCCAGGAAGGGATCGCCCGCGCCGTACACGAGCTCACCGGCCACCCGGTCGCGGTCGAGGACCGTCACGGAAATCTGCGGGCCTGGGCGGGACCGGACCGCCCAGAGCCCTACCGGAGGGATCCCCGCAGTCGGCGCGACCGGATTCTCCGCCGGGCCCTACAGGAGGGCCGACCGGTCAGAGAGGGCGACAGACTCATAGCCGTCGCCAGCCCGGGCGCCGACGTACTCGGCGTACTGGTACTGATGGATCCCGCCGGGACGGCCGGGGACCGGGCGCAGATCGCGCTGGAGCACGGCGCCACCGTCCTGTCCATGGAACTGGCGCAGCGCACGGCCTCCCTCGCGTTGCAGCGCAGCCTGCTGCCCCACGGGCTGACCGGAGGAACCGCAGTGGACGTGGCGGCACGCTACGTTCCGGCGGGCGCCTCACTCGGTGCGGGTGGTGACTGGTTCGACATCATCCCGTTGTCCGGCGCCCGGGTCGCCCTGGTCGTCGGAGACGTAGTCGGTCATGGCATCCACGCGGCCGCCACCATGGGACGGCTGCGTACGGCCGTGCGCACACTCGCCGACCTCGACCTGCCGCCCGACGAACTCCTGGCCCATCTGGACGACCTCGTCATCAGCCTCGTGGAACAGGACAGCCGGGACGAGGAGGAGGAGGCCGCCGCTGCCATGGGAGCCAGGTGCCTGTACGCCGTCTACGACCCGGTGAGCCGCCGGTGCACGCTGGCCCGCGCAGGTCACCTCCCGCCGGTCCTCGTCCGGCCGGACGGCACCGCCACCCTGCCTGAGTTGCCGCCGGGACCTCCCCTAGGACTCGGGACGCTGCCGTTCGAATCCGCCGAGCTGGAACTGCCCGAAGGCACGGTGATCGCCCTGTACACCGACGGTCTCGTCGAATGCGGCGACCGGGACATCGACGAGGAAGTCTCCCGGCTGCGCACCGCCCTCACCCGTCCCGGTCCGACGCTGGACGCGGTCTGCGGTGCCGCGATCGAGACCTTGCTCAACGGGCCCGTGTCCGACGACGTCGTTCTGCTCCTCGCCCGCACCCACGCTCTCGGCCAGGACCAGGTGGCCTCCTGGGACCTGCCCCCCGAACCGTCAGCGGTCGCGAACGCGCGCAAGCTGGCCACCACACAACTCGCGGCGTGGGGACTCGACGACCTGGCATTCACCACTGAACTCATCGTGAGCGAGCTGGTCACCAACGCCATCCGCTACGGGGCGGAGCCCATCCGCCTCCGCCTGATCCGGCAGGACGTCGTGATCTGCGAGGTCTCGGACGGCAGCAGCACCTCACCCCGCCTGCGGCACGCCCGCACCACCGACGAAGGCGGCCGTGGTCTGTTCCTCGTCGCTCAGTTCACCCGCCGCTGGGGCACCCGTTACACAACGACCGGCAAAATCATCTGGGCGGAGCAGAACCTTTCGGACAGGGACGGCACCCTGGAGAACCTGTTCGACTAACCCTCGTCGAACGAACTTGCCGGCGTGATGCCGCATCAAGCAGTGACCAGATGCCGTCAAGGGGTTCGCGGCCGCTGCATGTTGTTCTCAGGGCGAACAGCTCGGCGACCTGCATCCGGATGCGCTCGCGAAAGGCCCGTTGCTGTGCGGCGAGCCCGTCAGGTGCGGTCGCCGCGGCTGCCACTCTGCGGTCGAGATGCGGCGAAGTCGTTGTCTGCCTCACTTGACCGTGCAGCGAGCATCTGACGCATTTCGGCGTCCGTCTGGACTGTCCGGTCGACGAATTCAACGTCTCTCGGCATGCCATCGACGACTCGCCCGCCCTGCTGCCACCGCCGTCACCGGAGTGGGTGAACGAGTTCTGACCGCCGTGACCGAACCAACCTCGCCAGTACGGCCCCGGTCAGCGCAGAAGATCTACGGCGCTGACACGCAAAAGCGCCCCCGCGCTACCCAACACCACCAACGCGCCCGCCGATTGATCGGATACACCACGAGGCGGGACATCACCCTGGCCGTGGCCGACTGCGGGAAAGATGCCGGGACAAGATGATGCATTCACTCAGGCACCTGTTTGCGTCTGAGGCGCTGAACGAGGGAGTCGACATCTACACGCTCGCCGATCTCCTCGGCCACGAAGACCCGGCCTTCACCCTCCGCAGGTAAGTCCACCGCGTGGCCCGGTCTTCGAGAAGGCCCGTAAGGCACTCGGTCGGCGCTACCGCCTGGCCGCCTAGCCTCCGATCCGGGGCCCAGCGCTGTCCTCGCGCTGCCCAGGTCGGTGGCGCTGTGTAGCAACCGACCTGGACGGCGCAGGCGGCCTACTCAGCACCGTTCAGCGCTTCTCGCTGCGTCTCATCGTCAAGGGCCCCGCGTGTGCACTGGTTGTGAAATGATCTTCCGTGAGACCCATGTTTCCGCAGGCCAGAGGTATGTTCGATCAGAACTTCGACCTGTAAAGGCGCCTCTGACCTGCGGAGAAACGGTTCGATCTCTTCTCGTTCCCTCAGGTCAGCAAACCGCTGACCTGAGGGAACGTCGAATCTGCTGCAGCATTCAGCGCCCCTCCCGATCGCGATGTGAAATGGGAGTGCACGCTGATCGAACTCCCAACTTCCACTCCAGCGAGCAACCCGAGCCGCAGCCATCTCCGAACACCAGACATCATTCCGTCACACTAAGGAGCCGGGATCGGGAGGAGAGGGTCCAATTGGATCGGCTCACCTCGCCCGTAACTTACGACTCGGCAGGGGCTACGCGGAATTAGGTTCATTTGCACTCATTGTGCAGCAGCGGTTGGTGGCATGTCCGGGCGGGCGGCGTTGGCGGGCGGTGAAGCGGCTACTGGCGGCGACGGATTTGCCGGTGCGCCAGGTGGGCGCGGTGGTGGAGTTCGAGGATCCGGCTCAACCTCGTTTCCAACTTCTGGCCCACACCACCGGTCATCGAACAGCCGAGAGGCCCGTTGGACCCAAAAGGTCCAACGGGCCTCGCACATTCGACCCCGGGAGCGCCGATCCTCGCGCCCGGCATCATCCTCGCACAGCCAGACGTCCACGCGAGTCGGCCGACGCCTCGACGCTCCGCTCGCGATCTCCGCGCTAGTGGTCCGCCGCAGCGGTGCGGGAGGTGGTTCAGGCTGATGTCCGTAGCGTCTTGAGGTGCTCACGCATCTGCTGTCGGACGGTGCTACGCCTTTGCTCGTCCTTCAGGAGTTCTTGTTTGCGGACGCCGTCACTCTCGTCGCGGAGCCAGGCCATGCATTCCGCTGCGGCTTCCTCGGGCTTTATGCCGTGGTCCTCGCGCTCCAAGCACCAGTCCTCTACGAGGTCGACCTCGTCGTAGACGCCGGCGTTGGCCTTCTGGAACTCGAAGGTGGGCACGACGACGCGGCTGAAGTGGTGGACACGTCGCTGGAGCAAGAGGTTGATGCCGACCGTGCTCAGGCAGGCGATACGGTGGGCGGCGGTGATCTGGGCGGGGCTGACGTGGTAGCACTGGTCAAGGAGGGCAATGAAGTTCTGCGCCTCCTCCTGTGCCTCGGGCTGGAGTTTCGGCAGGAACATCTTGCTGTAGTTGCCGCGCCAGGCGTTGGGAGCCCCACTGATCACCTCTGCCACCGTCAGTCGGGGTGCCAGGGTGACGCCGTCCGTGCGCAGTGAGCATGGGTGGTCGAGGATTATGACCATCCGCTTAGTGCAGGTTCCGTCCGGCTCGGTGATCTCGGCGTCGGCGAAGACGTCGCCGGTGATGATAGGACGTACCGAGGGGATGTCTTCGCCGAGTGCACGGTAGAGCTCACTCGGGCGGCTGGGCTTCTCCATCTCGTGGGCCACGCGTCACGCGCCCTTCGGGCGGATGGACATTTGCCCGTCGACTTCGAGGTAGACCTCGAAGTCCGAGCGGAAGTGCTCGCGCCACTGCGGATCGTAAGCGGTGAGGATCTGTTCGCTGTCGACGTGGCCGCTGGCGTGGTCGAAGACGAGGTCGGTCTTGCCCACGCTGTACAAGTCGATCGGGGTGATGGGGGCGGTCGAGGTGATGGGCATCTCGAACCAGGAGGCGATCTCCTGGATGTGGTAGCGGTCGGCGATTTCGTCGCACAGCGCGAGCAGGGCGGCGATCCTGCGGCGGTTCTCGCCGGTGACGCCGCCGGCGCGCCGCCACTTCTGGACGGCTGGCACGCTGACGTGGAGCATGCGGGCGATGTCGCGCCAGGCGAAGCCGAGGTCGCCGAGTGCTTCCAGCAGGTTCGCGGGGGCTTCCTTCCCACGACGCGTGGTGCGCTTCTCCCATGCGATGAACAGGGTCCGCTGGTGGAGCTCGCCGATATCCTCCTGCATGTACTTGACCCGGGTGCGGAGCGAGCCGGCGGCTTCAGCGAGGTCGGACATCTGCGAGGCGGTGGTGGCGATCGGCTCGGGCTGCTCGATCAGAAGGGCCGTGGGTGCGGTCGGCGAGTAGGGGATGGGCCGAATGTCACTGGGCACGGTCCAGGACCTCCTGTCGGTACCGGTCGGTGATCAGGTCTTGGAACAGGTCGTAGGCGGAGAGTGCCGCCTCGTCGAAGCGAGGTTCGATGAGGTCCCATTCCAGAGGCGGAGTGTTGTCCTCCGGCGTCCAGTAGGTGTCGAGGTCCGCGAGGAAGAACGGGCCGGGCGGCGGAGTGACGGCGCGGCGTAGGTCGCCAGAGGGGTCGACCGCGTGGCCCTCGAAGTTGCCGTACCGCACTACGATGCCGGTCAGGGGTGTGCCAAAGGTGGCCATGCCCTGCCAGCTCTGCAGGCCTCCGCGGCTGTCGCCGAGGCTGGTCATTCCGGCCAGCGCCGGGGTGATCCACTGGGCCCAGTCGGCCGGGCTGTCGACCGGGGCGCGCACCTCGTTGATGTAGCGGATACCCAGGCGTTCGACGCCGTCCACGGCGGCGACCTTCTGGCGAGCCTGGACGGCCTGCTGCAGAATCTCTCGCAGTGCGCTGCGCCGCTTGTAGGCGGTGGTCTCGATCGCGATTGCGTCGGGCCGGAAGGTGATGGCGGCCGTGCGGTCGCGATTCATGTACCGCGGGATGATCGTCTGGCTCTGCTCCTGGCCCTGCGAGGGCATGTTCACGGTCAAGGTCAACTGGCGGACGGGCTTGAAGAGCGGAAAGTCGCTGTTCAGGAGGGTCTTTAGCGCGGCTTGGTCGGCGTCCTGGAGCGGCGCGGACGCCGGGTGGCGTAGTTCGACGACGGTCAGCGCCAACGGTGGGTTGGTGTAGATTTCGCGGTTCCCCATGCCAGCAACCTAGCGCTAAAAAACTCAAACAACAACCAAGATGACAACCGTTTGGAGTAGCCCTCGCGCGGGCCCCCACGCCCGGCAAGGATCGGGTCCCGGACGACCCTGAGCACGACACGACGTTCGTGGCTGGAAGCTGGAGGACCCGGCTGGGCAGGGTGTTGAGGCCGTGCGCCCGATCCGCGACGAGATCAAGACCCTCATCGAACGTCTGATCGCCAAGATCGGCGCCAAGGCCGCCGCTGAGCAGGAGAACTAGTCTCCAGGGCGAGAACTTCCCGGGCTCCTAGACGGCATCGTGAGCCTTGAGTTGATGGACAACATGCGCGCCCAGGCCGAACGCTTCGGCGCCGAGCTAGTGCCGGACGACATCGTAGCTGTCGACCTGACCGGTGACGTGAAGGCCGTCACCGACTCCGAAGGCGGCGGGCACCGCGCCCGCGCCGTGATCATCATCACCGCCTCGCAGTACCGCAAGCTCGGCCTGCCGAAAGAGGACAAGCTCTCCGGCCACGGCGTCTCCTGGTGCGCGACCTGCGATGGCTCCGCGGCAGGATTGTAGACTCCGGCCAGCGGCAACGACTGGTTCCCGGAGCCAATGCGGACCTTTCCCCACAAGCAGCGCCGCGCCTTCAAGGCGCCCCGCTGGACGACGTTCCCCGCGCCCCTTGGGATATCCCGCTCGCCGCGAGCGCGGGCCGGGCGGGAGAATTCCGGCATGTCCTCCAGGAGCCGCATCACACCGACCGTCTACGTCTCGGTCGACATCGAGGCCGACGGGCCGATTCCGGGGCCGTACTCCATGGTCAGCTTCGGTGCGGCCGTTGCGGGCCGGCACGACTCGGCGGGCTTCCGGCGGGCCGAACCACTCGGCTTCTACCAGGAGTTGCGGCCGATCAGCGAGCGGTACGACCCCGAGGCGCTGGCCGTGTCCGGGCTGGACCGGGCCGCGCTGTTGCGTGACGGCGCCGAACCGGCCGTCGCCATGCGGGAGTTCTGCGACTGGCTGGAGGAGATCCGCGTCGACGAGGCCGGTCGGCGGTACCGGCCGGTGATGGTCGGCTACCCCGCCCCGTACGACTGGCTGTTCCTCTACTGGTACCTGGTCAACTTCACCGGCACGAGTCCGTTCGGGCACTCCGGCTGCCTGGACGTCAAGACGCTGTACGCCGCCCGCGCCGGAGTCCCGTTCGCGGGGATCGGCAAGCGCTCGATGCCCGCCGAGCTGCTGCCCGACCTGCCGCACACCCACCATGGGCTGGACGACGCCCGCGAGCAGGCGGTGCTGTTCGCCAATCTGATGGAGTGGCGGGCGGGTTAGGCCGCACTCTCGCGGAAGCGCCGCAGGAGTTCGAGGGCCGGGGCGCTGGTGGGGTCCATGGTCTGGCTCGCCTCCGCAGGAGCGTCCGGACCGTAGAACACCGCCCGGTGGCAACGGAAGCAGAACGCGATGTCGAACAACCGCTTTCCGTCCGCGGCGTGAGCCCGGATGGCGTAGCCCGGACTGAAGCACCGCATCGGCTCGCTCGCCGGGATGTCGCGGATGAGGGCGAGCACCTCCTGGGCGTCGTCCCAGAGCCCGACCCTCTCGCCCGGGACGGTGTCCGTCCACAGGTGGCGGTCACGCGAGTCGGTGATCCGGACGGCTTCGAGCAGCACGATCTCGTCGGCAGTGGCAGGCAGCAGCATCCGCACAGCCTGACGGACGAGACGCCCGCCCGGCTAGCGGGTTTCGGGGGTGAGGGCCAGCACGGCGAGGTCGTCGGTGAGCGGGCCGGAGTGGCGGCGGACGTCCTCGTCGAGGAAGGTGACGACGGCTTCGGGGTCGGTGCTGCCCAGGGCGGTGAGGCGGTCGGCGAGGGGGTAGAAGGCGCCCGTGGTGTCGCGGGCCTCGCTGACGCCGTCGGTGTGCAGCAGGAGGGTGTGGCCGGGCGGCAGCAGGACGCTGGTGACCAGGGTCGGGCGGTCGGCCGCGAGGTGGCCGAGGCCGAGGGGCAGGTACTCGGGGCAGCTGACGGCGTGTACGGCGGTGGGGGTGAGCAGCATCGGGGCGAGATGGCCGCGGTTGACCAGATCGCACCGGTCGGAGTCGGGGCCGTGCTGGAGCAGGACGGCGGTGACGAAGAGCTCCTCGTCGCCGCGTTCGGCGGCCTCGCGGTCGACCTGGCGGTCGAGGAGTTCGGCCAGCTCCGCCAGGCTCGCCGTCTCGTGTGCGGTGGCCCGGAAGGCGCCGAGGACGTCGGCGACCGTACGGACCGCGTCCAGGCCCTTGCCCCGGACGTCGCCGAGCAGGATGCGGGTGCCGAAGCGGGTCTCGCAGACCTCGTAGAGGTCACCGCCGATCGCCACGTCGGCCTGGGCCGGGCGGTACAGCCCGGCCGCCCTCAGGCCGCCGGGCCGGGCGGGGACGGGTCGCAGTACGGTGCGCTGCAGTGTCTCGGCGACCGTGCGGATCCTGACCAGGTCGCTCTCCTGCCGGGTGCGCTGCCAGGACAGGGCCGCGCCCAGCACGCCGGCCAGCGCGGTGGAGACGTAGACCCAGATGTGGTGCTGCTCGGTGAGGTGTCCGGCCCGCTCGGCCAGAGCGGCCTGCAGGGCGATCGCGCCCACGGTGGAGAGTCCGACGACGGCCGGTCGCAGGCCGAAGGCGACGATCACCGGAAGCACCGTGAGCAGGAAGCCCGCGGCCACGGTGTCGGGCAGCGCGAACTCCAGGAGGAGGTCGACCGCGATCAGCAGAAGGGGCAGCGCGAGCACCCATCGCGGCGCCCTGACGGCCTCGGCCACGGCGAGGTTCCAGCGGGCGGCGACGGTGGGCGCGCTGTGGTTGTGGCTCTGGGTTCGGCTGTGGCTCTGGGTTCGGCCGTGGCTGCGATTGTCGGCGGTGGGCCGCGTCTGGACGGGCGCGGACAAGCTGGACCTCCTCCGGCCGGGAAGCCGCCTCGCCTGCCGGTCGGTCGAGACAGCGCGTACCTCCTCTCCATGGTCGCCGAGATGCCTGGCCGAGGTACGCCGACCTTCGTCCCGCCTGGTCGGGACCAAAGGCCCGGTTTTCCACGACCGGCTCACGGGCTCAGGACCCCCGACTCGACCACACGCCACAGCACGAGCCGGAACTGGCCCGTAGCCACACATGACACACCGCAACTCGCCACTGAGGCCCACAGGTCGCAGCTGGTCCGCCGATGCGCTTCCGCGCCGACTGGACACCACCGGCAAGGAGAACACTCGCGTGAGCGCTGCCCCCGCGCTCGACCCGCGCACACCGCTCTCCTCGTCATGGACCACCAGCCCGCCTGCGGGTGTGCCGTGACTTGTCGCGCCCACGTGGCGAAGCCGCACCATGTCACGGCCCCGCGCCCCTTGGAGCACGGGGAACCGCACCGGCCACTTCCTCGAGACCGCTCAGCGGCCAGGACCAACGACCGGCGGCCCGGCCCCCGTTCGGGCGAATTCCAGAGGTCGGGCCACCGGGGTGTCCGGTCGGTCCGTACTTGTCCAGGGACGGCCCGTCGAAGCGGAAGTCGGGTGTCTGGTTGAGCACGAAGAACTGCGGCCCCTCGAGCGGCGCTTCGACGTCGCCACGGCGTACGCGCGGCTGCGC
The DNA here is from genome assembly GCF_007828955.1 of Kitasatospora atroaurantiaca. Classification (NCBI taxonomy): domain Bacteria; kingdom Bacillati; phylum Actinomycetota; class Actinomycetes; order Kitasatosporales; family Streptomycetaceae; genus Kitasatospora; species Kitasatospora atroaurantiaca. The sequence goes on from NZ_VIVR01000001.1 coordinate 1,873,032, forward strand.
GAGGACCGGTCGCTGCACGGTCCCGATCCGTGCAGGGATCCCTGGGCACTGCAGTCCTCAGAATTGCGGTGGCCGCGCACGCCCGGGCCGGGCGCCTGGAGCCGAGAACGCCGACAGGGCGGCGTGCGCCGACGCGGTGTCGGTGTACGCCGCCCTGGGGTGGGACGAGTTGCGGGAGGCGGCCCGCGCTGTCATGGCGGTTACTTCGGGTCGCGGTTGAACACCGACTTCGACCAGAAGTAGCCGAGGACGGTCAGTGCCAGGCACCAGGCGATGGCGAGCCACCCGTTGTGGCCGATCTCGGTGCCGAGCAGCAGGCCGCGCAGGGTCTCGATGGCGGGCGTGAACGGCTGGTACTCGGCGATGGGCTGGAACCAGCCCGGCATCGTGTCGGCCGGGATGAAGGCGCTGGAGATGAGCGGCAGCAGGATCAGCGGCTGCGCGCTGTTGCCGGCGGCCTCGGCGTTCGGGCTGGCCATGCCCATGCCGACCGCGATCCAGGTGAGCGCCAGGGCGAACAGTGTGAGCAGCCCGAACGCCGCGATCCACTCCAGGGGCGTGGCGTCGGTGGAGCGGAAGCCGATGGCCACGGCGACGGCGCCGACGAGGACCACGCTGGTGATGCACTGCAGCACGCTGCCGACGACGTGTCCGATGAGCACGGAGCCGCGGTGGATCGCCATTGTGCGGAAGCGGGCGATGATGCCCTCGGTCATGTCGGTGGCGACCGACACGGCGGTGCCGATCACAGTGCCGCCGACGGTCATCATCAGGATGCCCGGGACGAGGTAGGCGATGTAGTCGGAGCGGTCGGCGCCACCGCCGCCGATGCCCGCGCTCATCACGTCTCCGAAGATGTAGACGAAGAGCAGCAGGAGCATGACCGGGGTGAGCAGCAGGTTCAGGGTGAGGGAGGGGTAGCGCCGGGCGTGCAGGAGGTTGCGGCGCAGCATCGTGGACGAGTCGCGCAGGGCGAGGGAGAGGGAGCTCATCGGACGGTCTCCTTGGGCTGGCTGGGCTGGGTGGGCAGGTTGGCCTGGGTGGGCTGCGGGTCGGTGCCGGTCAGGGCGAAGAACACGTCGTCGAGGTCGGGGGTGTGCACGGTCAGCTCGTCGGCCTCGATGCCGGCGGAGTCCAGGCGGTCGAGGATGGAGCGCAGCTCGCGTTGGCTGCCGCCCGAGGGGATCTGCAGCGCGAGGGCTTCGTCGTCGCGGGTGACCTCGCGCAGCACGGAGGCGGCGCTGTGGTACGCGGACGGGTCGGTGAAGCGGAGCCGGACGTGGCCGCCGGGGATGAGCCGCTTGAGCTCCTCGGCGGTGCCCTGGGCGGCGATCCTGCCGTCGTTGAGTACGGCGATGCGGTCGGCGAGCTGGTCGGCCTCCTCCAGGTACTGGGTGGTGAGGAAGACGGTGACGCCGCCCGTGACGAGTTCGCGGATGATCTGCCACATGGTGTGGCGGGAGCGCGGGTCGAGGCCGGTGGTGGGCTCGTCGAGGAAGATGATCCGCGGGTTGCCGACCAGGGTCATGGCGATGTCCAGGCGGCGTTTCATGCCGCCGGAGTAGGTGGAGGCGGGCTTCTTCGCGGCCTCGGTGAGGTCGAAGCGCTCCAGCAGTTCGGCGGCGGTGCGCCGGCCCTCGCCGCGCGAGAGGTGGTGCAGGTCCGCCATGAGGAGCATGTTCTCCTCGCCGGTGATCAGGCCGTCGACGGCGGAGAACTGCCCGGTGACGCCGATCGTGGCGCGGACCGCCTGGGGGTCGGCGGCGAGGTCGTGGCCGCCGACGCGGATCTCGCCGGAGCCGGAGTCGGCGGTGATGAGGGTGGAGAGGATCTTGACGGCGGTGGTCTTGCCGGCGCCGTTCGGGCCGAGCAGGGCGAAGATGGTGCCGGTGGAGACGGTCAGGTCGACGCCGTCGAGGACGGTCTTGTCGCCGTAGGACTTGCGCAGCCCGTTCGCCGCGATGGCCAGGTTGGTCATGAGGGGTGCTCCTTTTAGAGGCTGCGGGCGGTGATGTCGCCGTGGGAGGTGGTCGCGCGGATGTTGAGGCCGGCGGCGGCGCCGTCGGTGTTCAGGAGCGTGTTGTGGATCCGGCCGTAGCCGGTGCCGGCGTCCAGGGAGGCGGAGACTGCGGGGGCGGCGCCGACCGAGATGTCGCCGGACTCGGTGCGCAGCACGACCGTGCCGCGCTGGGCCTCGGCGATGTTGATGTCGCCCTTGTGGGTGGTGATCTCGGCGGGGCCGCCCAGGCGGCCGACCGTGACGTCGCCGGCGTGGACGGTGAGGCGGGCGCTCGCGGTCTCGTCGAGCTTGACCACGCCCTGCGCGCCCTCGAAGGTGACGTCGCCGAGCCGTCCGACGGCCCGGAGTTCGGCGCTGGCCGCCTTGCCCTCGAGGCGGGAGCCGGCGGGCAGCTGGACGGTCACCTCGATGGATCCCCAGTGGCCGAGGATCCGGTTCTTGGCCGGTGCGGTCCCGATCCGCAGGACGCCGTCGGCGTATTCGACGGTGGTCTGCTCGGCGGTTTTCACGTCGCGGCCCTTGGAGGCGTCGGCGGGCAGGACCTCGACGGTGGTGTCGGTCCGGTCGGCGGCGATGAACCGGATGCGTCCGGCGGGGATGTCCAGGACGGCGGTGATCGGGGCGGGGGTGTCGAACTTCTGCATCGTGCTCTCCTGCGACTCGTCGTTTGCGATGCAGGAAACGCTACGTTGCGTTCAAGAATCCTTCAACGGCTTCGTTGCGCGAAATTGCCATCACCGCAGGTGAGAGGCGGGAAATTGTTGCAATGGTTGATGAAGTAACGCAACGTCAGCCACCAGACTCGTTGCAATGGAATGGGAGTGAACGCTCTGCTGGAGGCACCAAGGAGTCCAGGTAGCCACCAGGCTTGGCGCATGCCCTTCCAGGATTCCCTGTCCGAGGCGTCCGGCCTTCACCACTACCGTTTCCGCAGTGCCTGGCATCTGTCCGCGCCTGCAGAACGCGTGTACGAGGCACTGGCGGACCTGCGCTCGTACCCCACGTGGTGGCCCCAGATCCGTGAGGTACAGCTGAGCGACGACCACACCGCAGTGATGACGATCCGCTCGCTACTGCCCTACGAACTGACCGTCGTGGCCCACGAAACCCGAAATGACCCAGTCGATGGAGCCCTGGAAGCCCGCCTCGAGGGCGATCTTGCGGGTATCACCCGCTGGACCGTCACCAGTCACGGCGACGGCACGGTGACAGCCCAATTCGTCGAGCACGTCGAAACCCGTACGCCCCTGCTCCGCCGACTCGCCATCCCCGCCAAGCCCGCGTTCCGTCTCAACCATGCCCTGGCGATGCGCCACGGCTGCAAGGGGCTGCGCCACCACCTCGCCCTTTACCGGTGAGCGGGGGCACCGGGGTCGGTACGTCGCAGGGGATCACCTACGGTCACCAGCCGGCTGGACCCCACCGAGAACCGACGACAGTTGAATCCGAGCCAGATCAAGCCCCGTCACGGGTTCACGGCTGCACGACCACCGGCAGGGTCTGGTACCCGCGCAGCACGAGCCTGTCCCGCCGGACGGGCTCGCCGCCCGGGGCCAGCGCGGGGAAGCGGGCCAGCAGGGCGGGCATCGCGACATTGGACTCCAGCCGGGCGAGCTGTGCGCCCAGGCAGTAGTGCGGGCCGCCGCCGAAGCTCAGCGGCTGGCTGTCCCGGCGGGAGGGGTCGAAGCGTTCGGGGTGCTCGTAGCGGACCGGGTCGCGGTTGGCCGCGCCGATCAGCAGGAAGGCGCCGGTGCCGTAGGGGGCCTCGACCTCGCCGATGCGCAGTCCGTCGGTGAGCGAGATGCGGGAGGTGAGCTGGACGGGTGAGTCGAAGCGCAGCACCTCCTCGGTGAAGCCGGCCGGGGTGAGGGTGCCGCCGCGCAGGCCGGCCAGCGCCTCGGGGTGGTCGAAGAGCAGGGCGAGGCCGTTGCCGAGCAGGTTGGTGGTGGTCTCGAAGCCGGCCACCAGCAGCAGTACGAGGTTGGCCAGCAGTTCCGGCTCGGAGAGGCGGGCCTCGTCCGTGGCGGCGACCTGGACGAGGGCGCTGACCAGGTCGTCCTGGGGGTGGGCACGGCGCTGGGCGGCGAGCTCGGCGAAGTAGCTGCTGAGCTCGTCGGCGGCTTCGTCCGCGGCGACCAGCTCGGAGTCGTCGGCGATGATCTCCAGCGCGGCGGTCAGGTCGGAGGCGAGCGAGCGGAAGCGGTAGCGGTCGGCCTCGGGCACGCCGAGCAGCTCGCAGATCACGCCGACGGGCAGCCGGAAGGCGAAGGAGTCCATGAAGTCGACCGGCGAGCCGTCCGCGCCCTGCTCGGCCATCTCGTCGAGCAGGCGGTGCACGGCGGCGACGACGGCCGGCTCCAGCGCGGCGACCCGGCGGGCCGTGAAGACGGAGGCGATCAGCGAGCGCATCCGGGCGTGGTGCGGGGCGTTGCTCTCCAGGATCGAGCGACTGAGCATCAACTTCGAGGAGTGGTCGGCGAACCCGGGCTCCCAGCGCTCGCGCAGGTCGGAGTCGGCGACCACGAAGGCGGCGTTGCGGAGCGCCTGGTTCACCTCCCGGTGGCCGACGGCCATGATCATGTCCTCCCCGCAGCGTGAGACGGGGCCGAGCCCGCGGGCGAGCTCGTAGAGCGGGTAGGGGTCGTTCCGCCCGTCCTCCGTCATCAGCTGCTCGACAATCGCCGCGCCGTCCATGACCACTCCCCTCGACTCGGTTACTGACCGGTCAACCTCCGGGGCCCACCCCCGAGTTCCCGTACGGGAAGACCTTCGGCCCTTCTGCGTACGCCCGCAGTTCGCGTACGCCGCCCGGGCAGGCCATGCGTACCCTGACCGCATGGAGATCTGGATCAACCCGCGCTGCGGGAAGTGCCGCAGCGCCCTCAGCGAGCTCGACGCCGTCGGGGCCGAGTACACCGTTCGCCGTTACCTGGAGGACCCGCCGACCGCCGACGAGATCGAGCAGGTGCTGAAGCGCCTCTCGCTGGAGCCCTGGGACATCGCCCGGGTGGACGAGCAGGTCGCCAAGGACCTCGGGCTCAAGAAGTGGACGCGGCAGCCCGCCGACCGGGCACGCTGGATCGCCGCGCTGGCCGAGCACCCGATCCTGATCCAGCGCCCGATCATCACGGCGGACGACGGGCACGCGGTCGTGGCGCGGACACCGGAGGCGCTGCGCTCCGTCCTGCCGGGCTGAAGCAGCCCGCTGCGCCGCCGTCAGCTGCGGGTGACGGACCTCTCGGGTTCGCCCGGACGCCAGGAGCGGATCAGCAGGTGATCTCCCTCCACGGTGGTCAGCACCACCTCGGCGAGCTCCAGCCGGAAGGCGTGGAACGGGCCGGGCGGCGGCTGCGGGAGGTCCGACAGGTACGCGGAGAGCTCGACCTCGTCGGTGATCTCGGCGGCGGTGCCGGAGATCTTGGCATCGCCGCCCGCCATGGTCTCGTCGCCCGGATTGCTGTGCAGCGCGAAGCGCCCGTCCCGCCGCAGATCGAGGGCCTTGACCGCGCCGTACATCGACCCGATGGTCAGATCGGCGCCGACGAACTGCACCTCCGTGCCGCTCACCCTGGGCGCGCCGCTCTTGCGCAGGGTGGCCAGCACATGGTGCCGGTTGGCCTCGAAACGGGCCCGCACTGCGGGGGCCAGGTCGGGGGCCTCGTGCTCGAAGTCCTGCCAGGTAGCCATGGCGCCAGTGTCGCAGCGGGCACCGACAATCCTGGGCGGCCCGGCGGTCGGTACGCCAGACTGGCCCGATGGCAGAGACCACCTACATCGCCTTCCTGCGTGCGATCAACGTCGGCGGGCGCACCGTGAAGATGGAGCAGTTGCGAGCGCTCTTCGCCGAGCTGGGGCTGGGGAACGTCCGCTCGTACATCCAGAGCGGCAACGTCTTCTTCACCGCCGACCCGACCGACCGAGCCGCTCTGACCCGTCGGATCGAGAAGCACCTGGAGGCGGCCCTCGGCTACCCGGTGCCCGTCATGCTGCGCACGGTGGAGGAGGTCGAGGAGATCGTCGAGGCCGACCCGTTCGCGGACGTCGAGGTGACGCCCGAGGTCCGCCTCTGCCTGGTCTTCCTCTCCGAGCCGCTGCCGGACGACTACCAGTTCCCGGTCCACTCCCCCAAGGGCGACTGGGACATCCTCGGGGCGACCCCGGGCGCCGCCTTCGTGGTGATGCACCTCCAGAACGGCCGGCTCGGATCCAACCCGGCCACCGCCTTCCCCAAGTCCTACGGCGGCCAGGGAACGTCCCGCTTCTTCCACACCACCGTGAAGATCCTCGCGGCGGCGAAGAAGGGCTGATGCCGAGGGAGGTGTCCACGGAGTCGGCTCCGGTACTCGCTGCGCGACAGGGGCCCGGTGCCCGGCCGGGCACCGGGCGCCTGTCGCGGGTTGTCAACCGCTGATGAGCGAGAACCCGAGGACCACGCCCGCCGTGACACTGATCTTGCCCGGGGCCAGGTCGCCCTCGCCGCCGGACCCACCGCCCCGGGCGTGCCCGCGGTAGGAGTTCTGCAGCTGATCGGAGTCCACGTCCTTGATGTGGATGACGGGGCCGAGCCGGACACCGGCGGCCTCTGCGTAGAGCGCCGCCTTCTCGCGTGCAGCGGCCACGGCCGCCGTACGTGCCTGGGCTCGCAATTCCTTCTTCGTACTCACATCGAACTCGACGCCGTCGACCTGGTTCGCGCCGGCCTCGACGACGTCCACCAGTACGGTCTCCAGGATGTCGAGCTCACGCAGCTCGATCACGAACGACGCGGTGCACTCATAGCCGAGGAACTTGCGCTCACCGCCATAGCTCCACGAGGATTCCAGGTTCAGTCGTGAAGTCGACACGGCGGTGTCAGGGATCCCATGACCGCGCACGACCTCCCGGATCTGGTTGACGGCGCCTCGGGTGACCTCGAACGCCTCGCCCGGCTTCTGCCTCGTCTGCTTGATCGCCACACGAAGTCGGGCCACGTCCGGTGCGGCATCCACGCTTGCCGCGCCGAACACCGAGACACCCCATGGGGCGTCTATGTACTGAGTGCCATTCATGTCGCTCATCCAATCAGGTTGATCACCGGCGAGGTGCGGAACGAGCCGGCACCGAACCGCGTTGCACCCTATGTGAACGCCGCTTCAGGGATGGCGGCGGTTCAGGGATTTATCGATGCAAGTCACGCCTGTACGTCAACGGCGCGAAGGGCGAGGGCTTCCGGGGTACGTACCGGTGGCACGGCGTGTCGGCGGTGGGTGGGATGATCAGCCCATGACTGAGAGCGTGCTCGACCTCGACCCCGATCTGCTGCGCGATGCCGAGGAGCGGGCACGGGAGTTGATCCGCTGTGGGTTCCTGGAGCGGGACGAGCTGGCCGAGGCGCTGGTGGACTCGTTCGACGACGAGGGGCTGGACTTCGGACACGCCGACGAGATAGTCACTCCGCTGTGGGAGGCACGGCTCGCGGAGCAGGAGAGCTGGCCCAAGGTCACCGATGTGGACCGGTTGGCCGACGCCTTCGACGCCCTGGAGGCGCAGGGCATCGTCGCGGAGATGGACTTCACCTGCTGCAGCCGCTGCGGTTTCGCCGAGATCGGCGCCGAGGCGGACGAGGACTCGCGCGGCTTCGTCTTCTTTCACGAGCAGGACACCGAGCGGGCGGCGGCCGGCCATGGTCTGATGCTCCGTTACGGCGCCTTCCAGGGCTCCGGCGAGGAGACCGAGGAGATCGCCCAGGAGGTGCTGGCGGCGCTGGCCGAGGCCGGGCTGCGTACCGAGTGGAACGGCTCGACGGACGAGGCGATCGCGGTCACCCCGCTGAACTGGCAGAACCGCCTCCCCGAGTGAACCGGTAGCCCCTCCCGGCCGGTTCCTCGTCACGGTCCAGCTCACGAGCGGATGAGCTGACCCCTGACGGGGAACGCCGGCCATCAGCCACGCGTCGCCTCGATGCCCGCCACCACGATGGCCAGGCCGCGTTCGAAGCGCCGCTCGTAGTCGGAGAAGAGCCCGGCCCCCGCATCGGCCGCCAGCGGGTGGTCCGGGCCGATGCGTTCGGCCCGCTCGGCCGTGTCGTACCCGTCGGCGTGCTCGCCCGGGAGCGGGTGGACGGCCTGCTCCTCGATCACGAAGCCGATGGTGAAGGCGTACGCGGTGAAGTAGGCCTGGACGGCGTCCGCCGGTGTGAAGCCGGCCCGGACGAAGGAGCGCAGCTGGGCGTCGAGACGCTCGGCGTGGACGGTCTCGGTGAGGCGCGTGCCGCTGAAGACCTTGGCGCCGTCGCGATAGCTGAGCAGGGTGCGGCGCAGGACCCGGCAGGTGGTGGTGGCCCACTCCTGCCAGGGCGCGTCGGCGGCGGGCGGCTCGTCGGCGGCCAGCATACGGCGGAGCATCTCGGTGGCCAGCTCGTCGAGCAGGGCCTGCTTGTTGGCGAAGTGCCAGTACAGGGCGGGCGCCTTGCAGTCGAGCTCGGCGGCGATGCGACGCAGCGTCAGCCCGTCGAGGCCGGTCTCGTTGAGCAGCCGCAGGGCGGTGTCGACCACCTGTGTGCGGTCCAGTTTCTGTGCCACGTCGGAGATTCTCCTGCGTTCGGTCCGACCCCCTTGACAATTTAACACCGTTAAGGCGATTCTCGGAAGGCAGCCACTTAACAGCGTTAAGGAGAGCCTCCATGCACACGGACGTCCTGATCGTCGGCGCCGGCCCGACCGGCCTCACCCTCGCCTGCGACCTCGCCCGGCGCGGCGTACGCACCCTGCTGGTCGAGAAGGCCGACCGCCTCTTCCCCGGATCGCGCGGCAAGGGGCTGCAGCCCCGCACCCAGGAGGTCTTCGACGACCTCGGGGTGATCGACGCGATCCAGGCCTCGGGTGCCCGCTACCCGCTGATGATGACCTGGGAGGACGGCGAGCGGCGCGGCGAGTGGGACCTGATCGAGCGGCGGCCGGTCACGCCCGGCGTGCCGTGCCCGGACGTCTGGATGATCCCGCAGTGGCGGACCCAGCAGATCCTGCTCGCCCGGCTGCAGGAGCTGGGCGGCAGCATCGAGTTCGGGACGGCGCTGACCGGCCTGAGCCAGAACGCCGAACGCGTCGAGGCCGTCCTGGAGCACCCGGACGGCACCACGCGCGCCGTCACCGCCGACTACCTGGTCGCCGCCGACGGCGGGCGCAGCGCGGTACGGCGGGCGGTCGGGATCCCGATGGCCGGCGAGAGCGTCGACCCGCGCCCGGCACTGGTGGCCGACGTCCGGCTCGACGGGCTGGACCGCGACAACTGGCACATCTGGCCGAAGGCCCCGGGCGGCGCGCTGCTGCTCTGCCCGCTGCCGGGCACCGACGACTTCCAGCTCTTCGCGCAGTTCGAGGAGGGCGAGCCGGACACCTCCCCCGACGGCGTCCGGACGGCCCTCGCGGCCCGCACCCATCTTCCGGCGAGCGCCGTGCGGGAGGTGCGCTGGGCCTCCGACTTCCGCCCACGCGCCGCGCTGGCCGAGCGCTTCCGGGCCGGGCGGGTCTTCCTGGCCGGCGATGCCGCGCACATCCACTCCCCGGCGGGCGGGCAGGGGCTGAACACCAGCGTGCAGGACGCCTACAACCTGGGATGGAAGCTCGGCCAGGTGCTCCGGCACGGTGCACCGCCACAGCTGCTGGACAGCTACGAACAGGAGCGCATGCCGATCGCCGCGGAGGTGCTCCAGATCAGCACCCACCTGCACCGGGCGGGCCGGACCACCTCGGCCGGCGGCGGCCGGGGCGCACAACGCGGCACCTCCACCGACCAGTTGGACGTGGGCTACCGCGGCGGCCCGCTCAGCACCGAGGTCCGCGGGAACGTACCGGAGGACGCCCTCCAGGCCGGTGACCGTGCGCCCGACGCCGAGTGCATCGCGGCCGACGGCACGTCGCAGAGGCTCTTCGACATGCTGCGCGGGCCGCACTTCACGCTGGTCGCGGCGGGCTGCGAGCCTCCGGCCGTCCCTGCGGGCCTACGGACCGCGCGGGTGGACGCGTACGGCGCGGGGCTGTTCCTGATCAGGCCGGACGGTTACGTCGGGCTGGCCACCGACGACCCGGCCGACCTGGTGGACCACCTCGCCGCGATGGGTATCCGGAGCGGTGCGCTCCGCGCGTAGACCGAGGACCAGGAAAGGCTCGGGATCGCCCGGGCCGGGAAGGTCAGACCTGCGTGCCCCACAGCTCGTCGGTGCAGCGCGCGTAGGTGTCGCGCCAGTGCGGCCACTGACGGGCCGTCGCGTCGTCGCAGTCCGCGAGCAGCCGGTCGACCTGCTGCTCGTCGACACCCTCCAGCAGCCAGACCAGGGCGTCGGAGGTACTGGGGCCCTCGGCGGCCCGGAGCAGGTCGAGCAGCTCGGGCAGGGTGCCGATCCGCGAGCCCGCCGGGAAGACCCCGGCCATCCGGGGCAGCAGCTGGCGCTCCTCGATCCGCAGGTGGGTCTCCAGCCGGGCGCCGAGCTCCTCGACGGCGTACGCGACCGGCCAGCTGCTCGCCGGGTCCCGGGTGGCGATCCGGACCAGGGTGGTGACCCTGGTGAAGGAGTGGTCGAGGTTGTGGTGGTCGGACTCCAGCCAGTTGAGCAGCAGCCGCAGCTCGGGTGCGAAGCGGCGCAGCAGCGGCCAGAGCCGGGTGTCCTGCTGCTCGTGGTGGCAGGTGAGCATCGCGGTGATGAAGTCCCAGTGCCGCTGCAGCGCCTCGCCGGCCGCGGTGTCCCCCGGCTGGAGCAGGCGCAGCGCGTTGGGCAGCCGGGTCAGGTCGCGGCGGAGGGCGGCGTGCACCAGCCGCAGGCCAGCGAACGGGATCGGCTCGACGGCAGGCCGTACGTCCCGCTCCACGCCCGCCTGGGCCGGAACCTTCGGGGACTCGACGGGCAGCAGGTGGCTGGGCATCGCACTCTCTTCACGAATCGCTGAGACTGGGCCGGCTTCCGGCGCCGCAGTGGCAGCGCTCCGGCCCGGGTCTCCAGGGTGGTGACAGCCCATCAGAGTCGAATCAATGTCTGATTGACGCGCAGGTCAGCGGCCTGCGGCGGCTGCGGGCGCGGTGTATGCCTTGACCGGCATATAACCATGACGGCATACTCGGAAGGGTGACGTCCGTATTCGAAGTACTCGCCGAGCCGCGCCGCCGCCGGATACTCGACCTCGTTCGCGGGGGTGAGCGCTCCGTGGGCGAGCTCGCGGCCGAGCTGGCCGCCAGCCAGCCGTCCGTGTCCAAGCACCTGCGGGTACTGCGAGAGGCCGGGCTGGTAGAGGTCCGGGTCGCCGAACAGCGCCGGCTCTACCGGCTGCGGCCCGGGCCGCTGCTCGAACTCGAGGAGTGGCTGGCTCCGTACCGCGCGACCTGGAACGCCGGGCTGGACCGGCTCGAACGGCACCTCGACCGGATGGACGACTCGGATGCACGACCCTCGGATCCACGATCCTCGGAGGCAGGACCCTCGGAGGCAGGACCCTGACCACGGGAGGCCGACATGACCGGCATCGGCAGTCTGGAGCAGGCCGGCGACCGCTGGCACCTTCGCTTCATCCGCGAACTCTCCCACCCCCGGGAGAAGGTCTGGCGGGCGGTCACCGAACACGAGCACCTGGCGCGGTGGTTCCCGAGCATCATCACGGGCGAGTGGGCCGTCGGCGGCAAGCTGGTCTTCACCGACCCCGAGGGCCGCGGCCCCGCCTTCGAAGGCGAGGTGCTGGCCTACGCCCCGCCCGCCGTGCTGGAGTTCAGCTGGGGCCTTGACGTGATCCGGCTGGAGCTCACCGAGCGCGACGGCGGCTGCACGCTCGTCCTGCTCGACACCCTGGAGGAACTGGGCAAGGCCGCCCGCGACGGCGCCGGCTGGCACGAGTGCCTCGACCTGCTCGCCGTCGACCTCGACGGCCGCGGCGAGACCTGGAGCCCGGGCCAGAAGTGGGCCGAGCTCCACCCCGGCTATGTCGCCGCCTTCGGTCCCGAGGCCTCCACCATCGGCCCGCCGCCGGGCTGGGAGCCCAAGCCCTGACAGTGCCGTCGGCACAGGCCGGGCCCTGGCGGCGAGGGGCCGTCAGTCGGCCTCCGGCCCCGCCAGGCTCTTGGTGAGCCACTCGAGGGTGTACGGGATCATCTTCTTGAAGTCCGAGGTGAGGTGCTTGCCGCCGGGCTGCTCGTAGTAGTCGACGGTGAGCGGGGCCCCCGCCTTGGCGACCCAGTTCTTGACCAGCTTGGTCTCGTACGCGTTGGCGCCGCCCGAGGTGGCCAGCATCCGCACGTCGGCCTTGCTCTGGGCGACCAGGACGTCCGGGCTGTTGGCGAGGCGCTCGGTCTCGTGGCCCTTCCAGAGCGGGGAGTCCGGGTTGAAGTAGCCGTCGATCGGCACCGCGGCCTTGAACACCTCGGGGTGCTGCATCGCGAGCTTGGCGCTGCAGAAGGCACCGGTGGAGGCACCCATCACGCCCCAGCCGTCGCGTCCCTTCACCGTACGGAAGTTGGCCCGGACGAAGTCGGGGATGTCCTGGGACATCCAGGTGCCGATCCTGGGCTGGCCGGGGATGTCGCTGCACTCCAGGGCCCTGGACTCGTTGGAGTCCAGGTTCTGCACCGGCATGATCATGATGAACGGGTGCGCCTTGCCCTGCTTGGACAGCTGCGCGTCGGCCTCCTGGATGGGCAGCTGGTTGTCCGTCCAGGTGTTGTAGCCCGCGCTCTGGCCGCCCGCGTAGAGGGTGAGCACGGGGAAGCCGTGCTTCGCGTACTTCGGGTCGTTGTACTCGGGCGGCAGCCAGACCCAGACCTTGCCGGTGACACCGGACTTCGCGCCGGTCACGGTGGTCATCATGATCGGCCCGGCCGCCGTGTCACGGACCTTGCGGAGGTCGGCGGCCGGACCGGTGGGCATCAGCACCTTGGAGGGCTTGGGTGGCGCGCTGCTGCTCTGCGCGGCCGACGCGCTCGCACCGCCGGAGGCCCCGGCGGCCTTCGCATCGGTGCTCGGCCTGCCGCCCTCACTGCCGCAGGCCGCGAGGGCGGCGGACAGGAGGAGCACGGTGGCACCGGCGAGGACGGCACGGGTGCGGGTGGGCTGCGACTGCACGGTTAGTCTCTCCGACCGATCTCACGCCCGGAGGAACGGATCCGGGCGGTGGCCCCCGGGTGGGGCCGAGCGGGGGTGTGGGCGTCCGACGAGCTCGGGCACCTGACTGCCACGGGCTCCCTGTCGCCGACCCCAGGACGGCGTGACCGCTCCCTGCGGAGCAGCACGCCGTCCCGTGATCCTATGACGTGGCCCGGACGGCCGACGGTTGCGGTAGGCCGTTCGAAGTGTCCGTACACCCGCCGTTCGGCGGGGGTGCGCACCCGCCGAACGGCGGGTCAGAGTGCGTCAGGGGGCCGGGCCTACGATCACTTCGCCCAGGGCGGGCTCCAACGCGCACAACCCTGCCTCCCTTCGGTCACTCCACGTTACTTAATTGCAGAAACCAAGTGCCACGCGAAGTACTGACACGCCCCCGCGTCGGGACGTCCCACCAGCCGGAACCGCTCCTTCCCGATCCACCCTTGGACGCTCCCACCAGTGACGCCGGGCGAGCCGTCGGCGATCATCGAGGGGTCATCGCACCCCGAGGAGCAAGCCATGTCGCAGCAGGTCGCAGTCGTCACCGGAGCCGGTACGGGCGTGGGGCGCGCCGTGGCACTGGAGCTTGCGGCCGCCGGCTGGCAGCTGGTCCTCGCCGGACGCCGGGCCGAGCCGCTGCAGGAGACGGCATCCCTGGCGGGCGGCGCAGCGGGCGGCGCAGCCGTCGTGCCGACCGACGTCACCGACCCGGCCGCCGTCGACGCCCTCTTCACCGAGGCGGCCGAGCGCTTCGGCCGGGTCGACCTGCTCTTCAACAACGCCGGCACCTTCGGCGCCCCGACCCCGGTCGAGGACCTCGCCTACGACGACTGGCGCGCCGTGGTGGACCTCAACCTGACCGGCGCCTTCCTGTGTGCGCAGGCCGCATTCCGGCTGATGAAGCGTCAGGACCCGCAGGGCGGGCGGATCATCAACAACGGCTCGATCTCGGCCCACGTCCCGCGCCCGCAGAGCATCGCGTACACGGCGACCAAGCACGCCGTCACCGGGCTCACCAAGTCGCTCTCGCTGGACGGCCGGCCTTACCGCATCGCCTGCGGCCAGATCGACATCGGCAACGCGGCCACCGACATGACGGCGGCGATGAGCGTCGGCGTCCGGCAGGCCGACGGGCGGATCGCGCCCGAGCCGACCATGGACGTGGGCGACGTCGCCCGCACCGTGCGGCACATGGCGGAGCTGCCCCTGGAGGCCAACATCCAGTTCGCCACCGTGATGGCGACCACGATGCCGTACATCGGACGCGGCTGACCGGCGGTCGGCCCTGCCTGCGCCGGGCCGACCGCCGTACTGTCAGCTGCTGTCGACTACCAGCCGATGCCGATGGTCAGCCTGCTCGGCGGGTTGGCGTTCGGCAGGATCTTCACCGAGCTCTGGTCGTTCACGTCGTCGTAGGCGAAGCCGTACGCGCGGTGCCCGAGGCCCACGGAGTGGAAGAAGCCCGCGTAGTCGTTCTTCGCGCCGGCCGGGAAGTACGCGCTCGGGGTGTACCACTGCGCGGTGTCGAGTGCGACGCCCCGGTTGAAGGCGGCGCAGAACTCGGCGCCCAACTCCAGCTCCACGGTGGCCATTCCGGCCGAGGCCAGGGCGCCGGAGCAGGCCATCACGTCGGCGGTGGTGGTGGGCTTGGCCAGGTAGAACGGGCCCGCGCCGTCCTTGGTGAACCGGAGCCGCCCGTTCACCACCCGGCCGGTGAAGGTCTGGTTCAGCCGGGTCAGGGTGAACTGGTTGGCCGTGTACTGGTTCCAGGCCTGGTCGATGGCTGACTGGAGGTAACCGGCCTGGGCGCCTCCGGGGCGGAACAGTGCCGAGGTGCGCGGGGCGACGATCCGGTACGCGTCGACGAGCGGCCGGAAGGCCGCACCGACCGCCGAGTTGTACTGGGAGCGGACCTGGTCGCGGGTGAGCGTGATGCCGACGGTCTGGTCGTAGCCCGTCGCAGTCTGCTCCAGCCGGGCGGTGACCGGGAAGCCGAACATGTCCACCTGGGTGGTGTTGCCGCCGAACGGGACCACCCCGTACCAGTAGGTGAACTCGTACCAGTCGAAGTACACGTCGCGGTTGGGGTCGGCGGGGTTGAGCAGGTCGGGGCCGCCCCAGCCCGCGTCGTCGGGCGAGATCGGGATGTACATCGGCGAGCCGACCGAGAGGTACATCCGCGCGCCCTCCAGCCGCGCGGGGATGGTCACCGTCGAGGCCTGGGCCAGTGAGAAGGACATCGCGGCGTAGTTGCGACCGTTCTTGGTGAGGTGGCCGGGCGCGCTCTCGTCCAGGTGGCTGATGTGCTTCAGCGTCCCGTCGGGCTTGAGGTACGACCACTGCCCTGGCGTGGCCATGCCGAGGACCAGCACGTACACCTGACTGTTGGACCAGGTGCCGCGGGTGTTGTTCTGGAAGGTCACCGGGAAGCTGCCCGTACCGCCGCCACCACCGCCACCGCCCGGCGGCGGGGTGCCGCCACCCGTGCCGACGGTGTAGGCGAAGTGCGGGGTGTCGTGGAGCGGGCCGGACTTCTCGTACGTGAACCAGTAGTCGAGGGCGGCGCCGGAGGGGAGGCTGCCGACGGTCTTGGTCCAGGTGCCCGCGGCGCTGTCCATCCGGAAGTTCTGCTGGCCGGCGCCGTTGACCAGGTAGTGCACGTCGACCAGCGCGGCCGGGGTGGTGGGCTCGAACCAGAACTGGACCTGGCCGGTGCCCGCGGGGTTGACGCCCTGGGTGTAGTCCGCGGCGGCCTGCGCCGCCGGGGTCACGGCTCCCAACAGCGCACCGCAGAGGAGCAGCAGGGCGGACAGCATGCGGAAGAGCTTGGTCATGGCGACCTCTCGACGAGTGGGGATCTGAGAGCGCTCTCGGCCGGAGAGTGTCGCCAACTCGACGGACTGTCAATGCTTTGGGTCAATTCTTCAATGCACAACGCCCATTGGATGCCAGTTCACCTTCATCCGTTGACAGCTTCCGCGAGTTTCGATACCAAATTAGAGAGCGCTCTCACGCAACCCCACCCCCATCGAGAGGCAGCCATGCGGTTCAGACCACGCATACGCCATCTGTTCACCGCTCTCGGGCTCGTCGGCCTCCTGGCAGGCGGGCTGGCCGGGCAGTTGGACGCCCACGCCACCGTCCCGTCACCGACCGGCTGGACGCAGGTCTTCGGTGACGACTTCACCGGCCCGGCAGGATCCGGCATCAACACCGCCAACTGGCGCTACACCACCGGCACTTCCTACCCGGGCGGCCCGGCCGGCTTCGGCACCGGCGAGGTCGAGACGATGACGGCCGACACGACCAACGTCGCCCTGGACGGTGCCGGCAATCTGAGGATCACCCCGGTCCGCAACGGCGCCGGGCAGTGGACCTCGGGCCGGATCGAGACCAACCGCGCCGACTTCCAGCCCCCGGCCGGCGGCAAGCTGCGGGTCGAGGCCCGGCTTCAGATGCCGAACGTCACCGGGGCGGCCGCCAAGGGCTACTGGCCGGCCTTCTGGATGCTCGGCTCCCCCTACCGGGGCAACTACTGGAACTGGCCCGGTGTCGGCGAGATCGACATCATGGAGAACGTCCAGGGCATCAACAACGAGTGGGCCACCATGCACTGCGGCACCAGCCCCGGCGGCCCCTGCAACGAGAAGAGCGGCATCGGCGGGCAGCGCGTCTGCACCCCGGGCACCTGCCAGAGCGGATTCCACACGTACGGGGTGGAGTGGGACCGCAGCACCAGCCCGGAGCAGGTGCGCTTCTACCTCGACGGGGTGCAGTTCCACACCGTCACCGCCGCCCAGATGGACGCCGGGACGTGGGCCGCGGCGACGAACCACGGCTTCTTCATCATCCTGAACGTCGCCATGGGCGGCGAGTTCCCGGCAGCCTTCGGCGGCGGACCGGACGGCGGCACTGCCTCGGGTGTGCCGATGGTCGTCGACTACGTGGGCGTCTGGCAGGCGGGGCCCGGCAGTTCGCCCACGCCGACGCCTACTCCTACCCCCACGGGTAGCCCGACCGGCACCCCGCCCCCGGGCAGCCGGGACGCCTACAGCCAGATCCAGGCGGAGTCGTACAACGACCAGAGCGGCACGGCCGTCGAGACCTGCAGCGAGGGCGGCCAGGACATCGGCTCCCTGGCCAACGGCGACTGGGCGCTGTACCGGGGCGTCAACTTCGGCAGCACGCCCGCCACGCAGTTCGTGGCCCGGGCCGCCAGTGGAGCCGCGGGCGGGGTCAGCGGGTTGGTGGAGGTCCGGCTGGACAGCCGTGCCGGCGCGCCGATCGGCTCGTTCGCCATCGCCAACACCGGTGGCTGGCAGAGCTGGAGGACCGTCCCGGCGAACGTCACCGCCGTGACCGGGACGCACGACGTGTACCTCACCTTCACCAGCGGTCAGCCGGCCGACTACGTCAACCTCAACTGGTTCGACTTCGGGCACTGATCCCCGGCACTCCGGGGTGTCCGACGGCGGTCATTCGTCGTGCGAGTGACGGTAGTGCCAGACCGACCCCTCGTCCTCGAGCCGGTAGACGCTGGTCGTCGGCCAGTACTCGCCGGTCTCGGTGGCGGGGAGCTCGGCGCGCAGCACCATCCGCAGCGAGGGCGGCGGCGCGGCGGAGCGGACCCGCTTGAGGTGGCCGTCCCAACGGCCGCCGTAGAGCTGGAGATCGAGGATGGTGGGGGTTATGGTCACCCGGTCGATGCTGCCAGCGGGCCTGCCCGCGCAGTGGGGTGACGCAGCAGCCCCACTCGTTCGAGGGGTTTCGTCCGTGCAACCGTGACCGGCTGCCCCACCTCGCAGGTTGGAGGTGGGGCAGCCGGTTCTCGTACGGTCAGTTGCGCCAGGTGTCGCTGAGGGTGATCAGCCCGTTCGCCGGGACGGTGGCCGTGCGGTTCGAGCCGGACTCCCAGGTGACGGAGCCCCCGGCGTCCTTGCGGATGTACTTGTACTGGATGGCCGTGCCCGCGGGGAGCGTCACGTCCAGCTTCCAGACCGGGTAGCTCGCCGAGGAGAGCAGCAGGGCCTTGCCGGTGTCCCAGCCGCCGAGGGCCGCGTTGTCGCCGACCACGTAGATGTTCTGGCCGTAGACGGTGGTCGCGTTGACCGCGAACGAGGCGCCCGTGGTCGTCACGGTGCCGCTCCCCTGTGCGCCGACGTACAGCGCGACGGAGTCGCCCGCGCCGACGGTGGCGGTGAACCTGCCGTCCGATCCGACCGTGTACGCGGTGCCGGTGCAGCCGCCGCCGCTGATCGGGTCGCCGTGCTCGACGTCGCAGTAGCTGCCGGCCGGGAGCGAGGTCTGGAAGGTCTGGGTGATCGAACCGCTCTCGTGGTTGATCGCGACGTAGCCCTTGCTGCCGCGGCCGAAGGCGATCGCGTTGTTGCCGTTGGACCACCAGTTGGTCAGGCCGGTGCCCGAGACCGCATTGCGGAAGCCGACCATGTTGGCGACCGGCTGCCAGGCGTGGGTGCAGTTCCAGCCGTCGCTGTAGCAGGCGTTGACGGTGCCGCCGCTCGGCGGGCCGTCGTCGTTGGAGGAGAAGGCGTAGCCGGAGTACACGTTGGGCGAGCCGTACGGGTACGCGAGCATGAAGACGTTGGCGAGGGTGTACGAGTTGCCGTACTTGTAGTTCAGGGTCGAGCCGTTGCGCTCGGTGTCCCAGTTGTCGACGAAGGTGCGTGCCTGGCCGCTCGCCAGCAGGCCGGAGCCCCAGGTGGAGAGGTCGGAGATCTTGCCGCCGTTGAAGGCGCTCTTCAGCCAGGTGCCGGAGCGGAACTCGTCCACGTCACCGGTGCCGGTGTACTCGCTCGGCTGGATCGGCTCGCCGGCGCCGTAGATGACCTCCTGCACCCAGTACGCGCTGGGGTTGCTCATCTTCGACTTGATCGCGGACAGGTCGGAGGCGGCGATGTGCTTGGCCGCGTCGATCCGGAAGCCGTCCACGCCGAGGGTCAGCAGGTCGCTGAGGTAGTTGGCGATGGTCTGCTGGACGTACGTGCTGCCGGTGTCGAGGTCGGCGAGGTTGACCAGCTCGCAGTTCTGCACGTTGGAGCGGTCGCCGTAGTTGCTGATCGCGGTACGGCAGGAGTGGAAGTCCTGGTCCTGGTAGTACCCGGGGTAGTTGTACTTGGTGTAGTTGGTCCCGCCGGTGCCCGTGCCGGAGCCGGCCGACATGTGGTTGATCACCGAGTCGGCGATCACCTTGACGCCCGCGGTGTGGCAGGTGTTCACCATGTTCTGGAAGGAGGTGCGGTCACCGAGGCGGCCGGCGATCTTGTAGCTGACCGGCTGGTACGAGGTCCACCACTGGCTGCCCTGGATGTGCTCCTGCGGCGGGGAGACCTCGACGAAGCCGTAGCCCTTGGGTCCGAGCGTGTCGGTGCAGGCCTTGGCGACGGAGTCGAACTTCCACTCGAAGAGGGTGGCGGTGACATCCTTGGTGCTCGGCGGGGAGGCCTGAGCGGTGGGGGCGAGCGAGAGCCCGGTGCCGATCGAGAGCGCGAGTGCGGCGGACGCGCCGAGCGCGACTGTCGCGCGGGCGCGCCTGCGGGCGGGTGCAGTGGTGACCACAGTGTCTCCAGGGGGCTGGGGTGGCAGCCTGGTTCGCCCATGGACGCAGATGGCACGGGCGGACAGCGGCAGGGTGGGGCGGAGCCGGGAGCGGCGGGTGGGGGTGCCCCTCCCGGTCCGGGGACGCGCCGGTGATACACCGTCAGCGTTACGGCCGGGTAGCTTGCTGCAAGAACACTGAAACTTTCAGGAAACTTGCAACGCGCTGAATTTATGGGTGCCTCAAGATCACGTCAAGAGGCCCGTAGGCAACAGTTTGGATGTCGGCGAAGTCGGTGTGATACCTCCAGGACTCCCGAAGCGTCTAGTACGGGTGACGTCGACAGCAGTACGGATCGTGGGGGACAACCGGATGGACGAGGCACTCGCCTTCGAGGAGTTCGCGAGTACCAGGGCACGCCGGCTGTTCCAGGTCGCCTACCTGATGTGCGGCGACTGGCACCAGGCACAGGACCTGGTGCAGACCACGCTCGCGAAGATGTTCTCCGTCTGGGGCCGCCTGCGGCGCGGCCAGGACGAGCCCGGCCTGGACGCCTACGCCCGCAAGGTCCTGCTGCGTACCTACCTCTCCCAGAAACGGCTGCGCCGCTCGACCGAGATCGTCGCCGCCGAGCTGCCGGAGCCTGCGGCGGCGCCCGGCGACGGCAGCGACCTCCGGCTCACCCTGACCGCCGCGCTGCGGCAACTGCCGCCGCGCAACCGGGCGGTGGTGGTCCTGCGCTACCTGGAGGACAACAGCATCGAGGCCGTGGCCGAGACGCTGGGCATCTCCACCAGCGCCGTGAAGAGTCTCAACACCCGCTCTCTGGCCAAGTTGCGGGACATCCTGGGCGAGGACCGCGAGTTCCTCTTCCACTCCTGACCCGACCGCTCCCCCGAACCTGACACAGAGGAACCCGGCCATGGACCTTGAGCACGAACTGACCCGCCTGCTCGAAGACAGCGTCGACGGTATGGCCGTCCCCGTCCACACCATCGTGGCCGAAGCCACCGTCCGCGGACGGAGGTTCCGCATCCGCCGTCGCCTGCAGACGGCCGCCGCGGCTCTCTCGGTCGCCGCCCTGGTCGGCACGGGGGCGGTGATCGGCCTGCCGCACCGGCCGCCCGCGGCGCCGACCGCGCCCGCGGTCAGCGCGCCCATGCCCTCCGCCATGCCGACCACCTCCGCCACGCCGACCACCTCCGACCGGATCGCCAAGATCCTCTCGGACCTGCTCCCGCCGGGTACGAGTCTCCGCCAGTACAGCAAGGTCACCGTCTCGGCCCACACGATCACGTTCGATGTGGAGTACGACGACGGCCAGGGAGGACCGGTGGCCGTGTGGGTCACTCTGGAGTCACGCAGGCCCACCGGGGAGGCACCGGACTGCGAGAACGCACTCGAGGCTGGGGATATCGACCGGCTCAGCTGCAAGGACGCCGTGACCACGGACGGTACGGACGTGGTGGTGAAGCGGACCATGAGCGGCGCAGGCGTCATCGCCTTCGAGTGTTCCTTCCACCCCCGGGACGGAGTGGTGGTCGTCATCACGGCGAGCAACGGGACGATCGACAACCCCACCGAACCCGGGCAGCGGATGACCGCCACCCGCGCCGTGCCGCCGCTGACCCCGTCCGCCTGGAGCACCGTCGCCGAGAGCCCGCGCTGGCAGCTCCTGGCCCAGCAGGAGCACCTGACACCCGAGCCCTGACCTCACACGGCGTCGGGGCCGCGCTCCCCCGTCCGCACCCGGATGATGCCTTCTACCGGGACGGACCAGACCTTGCCGTCGCCGATCTTCCCGGTGCGGGCGGCGTCCACGATGGCGGCCATCACGGGCTCGGCGTCGTCGTCCTCGACCACGACCTCGATCCGCACCTTGGGCACCAGGTCGATCCGGTACTCGGCTCCCCGGTACACCTCGGTGTGACCGTGCTGGCGCCCGTACCCACTGGCCTCGGTGACGGTCAGTCCGTGCACCCGAGCTCCTGCAGCGCGGTCTTGACCTCGTCCAGCTTGAACGGCTTGACGACGGCGGTGATCAGCTTCATAGCGCGGGGGCCTTGTCGGACGAGTGCGCGAGCACGGTGGCGTGGGCCGCGGTGCCATGGCCCAGGACGCCGTGATCGTACGCGGTCTCGGCGTGCACGGCGAGGTCCAGGCCGGTCAGTTCGTCCTCGGCAGGGGCCCGGAAGCCCATCACCCGGTCGATCGCCTTCCCGATCCCGTACGTCACCACGAAGGCGTACACGGCGACCACCAGGACCGCGACGAGCTGCTTGCCGCTCTGCCCGAGACCGCCGCCGTGCAGCAGCCCGGCCACCCCACCCGTCATGGTCGCGGTCGCGAAGACCCCGATCAGCACCGTGCCGATGACCCCGGCCACGAAGTGCACGCCGACCACGTCCAGCGAGTCGTCGAAGCCGAAACGGAACTTCCAGCTGACGGCGTACGAACAGACCACCCCGGCGGCCAGGCCGACGACCAGCGCGCCGAGCAGGTCGACGCTGCCGCAGGAGGGGGTGATGGCGACCAGTCCGGCCACCGCTCCGGAGGCGGCGCCCAGCGTGGTGGCATGGCCGTCGCGGCGCTTCTCGACCAGCAGCCAGCCGAGCAGGCCGGTGCAGCCCGCCGCCTGGGTGTTGAGCAGGGCGGCCGCGGCCATGCCGTTGGCGCCGAGCGCGGATCCGGCGTTGAAACCGAACCAGCCGAACCAGAGCAGGCCCGCGCCGAGCAGCACCAGCGGCAGACTGTGCGGGCGCATGGCCTCCTTCCGGAAGCCGATGCGCGGGCCGAGCAGCAGGGCCAGCGCGAGGCCGCTGGCACCGCAGTTGACCTCGACCACGGTGCCGCCGGCGAAGTCCAGTGCACCGAGCTTCGAGAGGATCCAGCCGCCCGGCGCGAAGACCCAGTGCGCGACCGGCACGTACACCAGCAGCGTCCAGACGGCCGTGAAAGCCACCCAGGAACCGAACTTGGCACGGTCCGCGATGGCGCCGCTGATCAGCGCGGCGGTGATGATCGCGAAGGTCAGCTGGAAAGTGGCGAAGAGCAGGGTCGGCACGTGGCCGGTGAGGCTTGCCGGGGTGATCCCGGCCATCCCGAGGTGGTCGAGGCGGCCGATCAGGCCCCAGCCCCCGGCGTCCTCGCCGAAGGCCAGCGAGTAGCCGGCCAGCAGCCAGACCACGGTCACCACGGCGATCGAGACGAAGCTCATCATGATCATGTTGAGCACGCTCTTGGTGCGGACCATGCCGCCGTAGAACAGCGCGAGGCCCGGGGTCATCAGCAGGACCAGGGCCGTGCTGGCCAGCAGCCAGGCGGTGTCGCCGGTGTCGAGTCCGGCCGTCGAGTCAGCGAGGAGCATGCGGAGGTACCTTCCCGGTCCGGACGCGCCGTGGGTGGGGTTGCGCGCCGGTCGGGAGAGTTTTGCCCGCGCCCGTTACTGCTTGCGGACGACGGTGTTTCGCCCGTGTTTCATGTTTCGTCTCAGTTTCCGGACACTCACAGCCGAAGGCCGGGCGACCGAGCCGAAGGGCCCGGCGGCCGAAGCCGCCGGGCCCTCACCGACTCAGGGTCAGCTGGTCTGGATCGAGGTGTCGTCGATCACGAAGCTCGTCTGCAGCGAGGAGTCCTCGACGCCGTTGAACTTCAGGGTGACCGTCTGGCCCGCGTAGGACGAGAGGTCGATGGTCTTCTGGGCGTAGCCGGTGTTCTTGTTCAGGTTCGAGTACGAGGCCACCGTGGTGCCGTTGACCGTGACGGTCAGCTTGTCGTACGCGGTGCTGGTGGTGGTCTCGGCGGTGTCGATGTGCAGCCAGTAGCTCAGGGTGGCCTTGCAGCCCGCCGGGATGGTCACCGACTGCGAGGCGCTGTCGGTGTGGCTGGAGCCGTAGCCGTTCAGCCAGGCCTTCCACGAACCGCTGTGCGCGGCCTGGCTGCTGCTGTTGTCGACGACGCCGCTGGTGGCCGTCCACGGCGCCGCGGTGCCGGTCTCGAAGCCCGCGTTGCCGAGCAGCTGGGCCGGGGTGCAGGTGCCGCCGCCACCCGTGCTGACCGTCCAGGTGAAGCTGGTGGTGCCGGTCTTGCTGGCGGCGTCCGTCGCGGTCACGGTCACGTTGTACGTACCCGCGGCGGTCGCGGTACCGGTGATCAGGCCGCTGGAGCTGATCGACAGGCCGGTCGGCAGGCCGGTGGCCGAGAAGGTCAGCGGGGCGGTGCCGCCGCTGGCCTGGATCTGCAGGTTGGCCGTGCCGTTCAGCGCGGTGGTCTGGTTGCCCGGGTTGGTGACGGTCGGGCCACCGGGGTTCGGCAGCGAACCGACGTTGACGGCCGCCCAGGCGGTGGCGGTCGCGTTGTACTCGGCGCTGTTCGCGCCGTACAGGTCGGTGGCCGCGGCGAGCATGCCGGCGCGGGCGTTGGCGTAGTTGGTGGTGGACGTCCACTTGGTGGTGAGCGCCCGGTACCAGATCGCCGCGGCCTTGTCGCGGCCGATGCCGGTGACGGTGATGTTGTTCACCGTCGGGCTGTTGTAGCTGACGCCGTTGATGACCTTGGCGCCGCTGCCCTCGGCCAGCAGGTAGAAGAGGTGGTTGCCGACACCGGACGAGTAGTGCACGTCCAGGTTGCCCACGCCCGAGTACCAGGAGTCGGCCGAGCTGCCGTCCTTGGAGGGCTTGTCCATGTAACGGAGCGGCGTGCCGTTGCCGTTGATGTCGATCAGCTCGCCGATGAGGTAGTCCGGCACGTCGGAGGGCAGGTTGGCGGAGAACTCGACCATGGTGCCGAAGACGTCCGACGTGGACTCGTTCAGACCACCGGACTCATCCGAGTAGTTGAGGCCGGCGGTGTTGGAGGTGACACCGTGGGTCATCTCGTGTCCGGCCACGTCGAGCTCGGTCAGCGGGTGGGTGTTGCCGGAGCCGTCACCGTAGGTCATGCAGAAGCACTGGTCGTCCCAGAACGCGTTGACGTAGCCGCTGCTGTAGTGGACGCGGCTGAAGGCGCCGACACCGTCGTTGCGGATGCCGCTGCGGCCGAAGGCGTTCTTGTAGTAGTCCCAGGTGGCCTGCGCGCCGAAGTGGGCGTCGACCGCGGCCGACTCCTTGTTGCTGGCCAGGCCGTTGCCCCAGGCGTCCGTGGACTTGGTGAACAGGGTGCCGTTGCCGGACGTCCCGTTGTTCATGTTGGTGGTGTACATCCCACCGCGGGTGCCGTCCTTCAGCTGGTACGTCGAACCCGACAGCGTGGTGCCGATGTTGACGTTGCCGACGAAGACACCCTGGCCGGTGCCCTTCTGGATGCCCTCGACCTTGGCCAGCACCTCACCGGACTTGGCGTCGGTGACCACGTGCAGCCTGCTCGGGGTGCCGTCGGCCTCCTTGCCGGAGACGACCGTCTCCCAGGCCAGCTTCGGGGCACCCTTGGCGGCCCAGACGACCAGGCGCGGCGCGGTCTCCACCGTGGAGCCGGCCTCGGCGGCCAGCGCGGCGGCCTGGGCCTTCGGGGCGGCCAGCGCCGGGGTGGTGTTCACGCCGTTCAGCGAGGCCTCGCTGGCACGGTCCACGCTCTGGATCACGCCGGCCGCGGTCTGGTGCACGATCATGTCGCCGCCGAGGACCGGCAGGCCGCCGAAGGTGCGCTCGTAGCGCAGGTGGCGGGTGCCGTTGGCGTCGACGATCACATCCTTGGCGACCAGCTGCTCCTGGCTGCCCAGACCCAGGGACTGGGCTATCGAGGCGCTCTTCTGGCCTGCGTCGGTGAGCAGTTGGGCCTTGCTGCCGGCCACGGCCTGCTGCTCGGCGACAGCCGACGGGGCGGCGGGCGCGGCGTGCGCGATGACCGGGATGCCGGTCACCAGCAGGGCGGTGGTCGCGGCCATGGCGGCCATCGTCACCCGGGCGTGGGTGTAGCGGGACATGCGGACTCCTTTTCCGACCGGTCGCGGGGTTCACGAGCGGTGGAGAGAACCTGGCCGCGGGGTTGCGGCGCAGCGGGGGCCCCTGCCGCTGGTGCGCGACACGGGTGCGGTGCAATCAGGAGCGGTGCAGGAGGTGGAGCCGGTAGCGCTGAACCTGCGCTGGAGCAGCCGCACCGGGGGGTGGGGGACCCTCTCATCTGCAGCCGGGGGAATCGTGGCAGCAAACAAGCCGTGAATGACAGATGCATGCCACTGATTGGCCATTTTGTTACCACGGCACGGTAAAGCCGACGGAGTGTCACCCTAAAGACCGTCAACCCCGGTACTGAACATGAATGTCATCACGTTGCCGCATTGCAGGACCACAACGGGGTCCGAGCTCCAGGACCGGCGGTCCGCCGCCATCGGCCCGGAACAGCGCCACCCGCCGCGCTCATGTCACTCCACCCCTCCCCCGACCGAAAAGATTCGGCCACACGACGCAGGGGCCCCGCCGGGTGGCGGAGCCCCTGAACCTGTGGAGGAGATGCGTCAGCTCTGGACGAACACCGCCACCGTACGGCCGGGGACGGTGAAGGTGCCGGTGGCCGCGTCGAAGCCGGACTGCCTGACCACCTGGTCGGCGCCCTCCGCCTGCACCTGATGCAGAGCCTGGCGGGTGCCCTGAAGGGCCGTCACGGTCTGCTGCTGGGCGGTCGGGGTGGCGTTGAAGACCACCGTGATGCCCTTCTCGGCGCCGGGCAGGCCCGTCCCGTCCAGGTGCAGCGTGATCACCCCGGGAGTCTCACCGGCCGTACCGGAGAGCGGGAAGGAGAGCCGCTGCTGCACCGCTGCGGCGCTGCTCAGCGAGAACAGCGGCGAGGACTGCCTGATCCGCAGGAACTGCTGGTACTGCGCGGTGGTCGCGTCGATCTCGTTGCAGCCCACCGTCAGCTTCGGGTCCGCCAGCAGCGACTTGGCCCTCGGCCACATCGCCTGGTTGTCGGCGGCCATCGGCAGGCCGCGGCCCCAGCCGTTGCCCTGGGTGCAGTCCCAGTGGATGGAGTTGAACCAGTCACCCGAGTCGAAGGAGTTGGCGTCCAGCGACTTGGAGCGCAGCAGATCGCTGCCGGCCTGGGCGAACCCCGGGCCCTGGCCGAGCGCGGTGAGCGACAGCCCGAGGGCCTGCATCCGGGCCCGGTCGGCGGCCGTGGTGCCGGCCGGCAGCTTGTACGCGAGCGCGTCGAAGAGGTCCGCGTTGTCGTGCGCGTCGACGTACTCGACCGCCTCGCCGGGGCTGGCGGCGTACCCGGTCGGCGAGCCGTTGTAGTCGACTCCCGCGCCGCTGACGGCCTTTCCGGAGCTGTCGGTGAAGGAGTACCCCGCCAGGTTGCCGGTCAGGCCGACCTTGATCTGGTCCATCTGGTGCAGCAGCCGGGCCTTCTGCTCGGCCGGAGTGCCGTTGTCGGCCGAGCCGTTGGGGTCGGTGTAGAGACCCGAGGCGAAGCCCTGCTGCGGGGCCGAGGAGAGCATGAAGTTGCCGCCGCGGGCGGCGTCCCGGACCCGGTCGTTGAAGGTCGCGATGCCGGTGCCCGCCATGTTCAGCTGACTGGCCTGCACGAAACGGGAGTTGTTGGCGACGACGCCGAAGTTCCAACCCTCGCCGTAGAGGAAGACGTCCTTCCCCTCGATGCCGTCCTTCTCCTTGGTCAGCCCGCGCAGTGCCGACTGCACGTCCAGCATGGTGGACTTCGGGTCCAGGCCCATCAGGTCGAAGCGGAAGCCGTCCACCCGGTACTGCCTGGCCCAGGTGACGACGGAGTCCACCACCAGCTTGTTCATCATGGCGTGCTCGGGAGCGGTGTCCGCGCAGCAGCTGTCCGTGGTGACCTTGCCCGCGTCGCTGAGCCGCTGGTAGTAGCCCGGGACGACCTTGTCGAGCACCGAGTGCTCGGCCTGCCCGGCAGCGGCGGTGTGGTTGTAGACCACGTCCAGGACCACCCGCAGCCCGGCCTCGTGCATCGCCTGCACCATCTGCCGGAACTGCACCGTCCGCGCGGTGCCGTCGGAGTCGGTGGCGTACGAGCCCTCCGGCACCGTGTAGTGCAGCGGGTCGTAGCCCCAGTTGTACGCGTCGTCGGCCTGCACCGCCGCCACGCACTCCTGCTGCTTCTCGCTGTCCGCCGCCAGCGAGGTGAGGTCGCAGGCGGGCAGCTTCTGCTCGGCCCGGTTCTCCCGGATGGTGGCGATGTCGAAGGTCGGCAGCAGGTGGATCGTGGTGACACCGGCCTTGGCCAGGTCCCGCAGGTGCTGCACACCGGCCGACCTGGACTCGGTGAAGGCCAGGTAGGTGCCGCGCTCGGCGGCCGGCACGGTGGTGTCGGCGGAGGAGAAGTCGCGGACGTGCAGCTCCTGGATCTGCTGCCGGTTGGCCGAAACCGGCTGCGGGCTGCGGTGCCGGTCCCAGCCGCGCGGCTTGGTGGAACGGTCCGAAAGGTCCGCCACCAGACTGCGCTTGGAGTCCGTCGAGAGGGCGACCGAGTACGGGTCGGTGACGACGTTGGTGACCAGCTGCTGGACGCTCGGCGCCCACACCTTGACCTGGTAGAGGTAGTACTTGCCGTCCAGCTCGTCCGCGTCCCGGGTCAGCGACCAGACGCCGCTGGCCTCGTCGCGCTTGAGCGGGACGGTCCTCGGGGTGCCCCCGGTCGAGCGGTCGAAGAGCTGGACGGAGACCTCGGTGGCCGTCGGCGCCCAGAGGGAGAGGGTGACCTTCCGGCCCTTGTCCCAGAACTGGTAGCCGCCGTACGGGTAGTCGTCCCAGCCCTCGCGCTCGTCGGAGCTACTGTTCTTGTCTGAGCTGTAGGCGGGGCCCAGCTGGGCCTTGGCTGCCTTGGCCGCGTACAGGTCGTCCAGCACGCCCGGGATCTGCACGCCGGTCGCCGTGAGCGCGGCGCCGTTGGGCAGGTGCTCGGTGAAGACCAGCTGGCTGCGCAGGGCCTGGGTGATCCGGCCGATGTCGCGGGAGTCCACGGTGAAGGCGCGGTAGCCCGCGAGGTGCGGGTACTCGGCCTTCTGGGTGTCGGTGAGAGCACCGGGGTTGAGCCGGATCCAGTGGCCCGGCTTGTTGAGCACGCCCTTGTCGACGGCCAGGCCGCCCTCGGGGTCGTAGATCAGCTGCGCGCTGGTGCCGCCCTTCAGCGCCGCGTCGGCGGCGCCGTAATTGGCGGGCACCACAACCGTCTTCGCGTCGATCCACTGCGCCTTGGCGGAGGAGATGTCGAGCTGGGAGGACGTGCCGGCCGTCTGCGGCAGCAGGTAGCTCTCCTGGCCGCCGAGGATCCAGACCTCCCGGCCGCTGGTCGCGAAGTTCAGCGACTGGTCGTTCGGCAGGTCCTTGTCGTTGCCGTTGTGCAGGATGTAGCTGAGGCTGGTCGCCCCGGCCGCCAGCGGCACCTCGAAGACGGCGCCGTAGGCGTCCTTGCGGACGGGCTGCAGCGGGTTGCCCCAGTCGGTGGGGTTCTTGGCGCCCGTCCAGTCGTGCAGGCCCCAGCCGTCGTAGTTGCCGTCCGCACGGTGGTAGTGGATCACGGCGGTGTCGGCGGGGACGGTGCCCGCCGGGTCCGGGTTGCTCGTGTGGACGGAGGCGTCGCCCTCCTTGATCCACACCTCGCCGGTGGTGCCGATGTCGATGTGGCGGTCGGAGTCGACGTCCTTGGTGCCGTTGTTCTCCACCACGAAGCCGACGTCCGAGGCACCGCTCTTCAACTTGACGTAGGCGAAGGCCCCGTAGGCGTCCCGGCCGATGAACTCGTGCCCGGCGGGCCAGTTGGTGGACTCGCCGTCGGCGATGTCGCCCCAGGTGTAGAGGTTCCAGCCGGCGTAGTTGTTGTCCTTGCGCTGGTAGTGCACCACCGCGTACGGGCGCGAGCTCGCGCTCGGCACCTGCTGCGGCGCCGGGGTTCCGGTCGTGAAGCTGCCGGTGACCGAGCGCAGATGGCCGCTGGAGTCCTGCACCACGGCCTTGTAGCGGACGACGGTGCCGGGCGCCACCGCGCTCAGGTCCTGCGTCACCTTGTACGTTCCGTTGTCGGCCGTCCCCAGCGTCTGCCAGGGCCCGCTGCCGACCTGCGCGGCGAAGGAGACCCGGTTGAAGCCGCCGCCGTCCACCGCCGCGCCGATGGTGACGGTGCCCGTGGAGCCGTCCGCCGGGGTCTGCAGGGTGAGCTGAGGGGCCGCGCTCACCGCGGCGAGCCTGCCGGCCGCCTT
The DNA here is from genome assembly GCF_007828955.1 of Kitasatospora atroaurantiaca. NCBI lineage: Bacteria > Bacillati > Actinomycetota > Actinomycetes > Kitasatosporales > Streptomycetaceae > Kitasatospora > Kitasatospora atroaurantiaca. The sequence continues at coordinate 1,902,874 of NZ_VIVR01000001.1, forward strand.
GTGCACCACCGAGGAGAGCGGCGGCACCGTGATGGTGAGCTTCCTGTCCGCGCCGCTGGTGGTCTTCGAACCGGCCGACGGGTACAGCTGGTTGAAGTCCATCCCGGCCGAGAAGGTGTCCAGTGTGACGGTCTTCGCCTCGGTGGAGTTGTTCACCGCGACGACGTACTCGACCTGCTGCTTGGCGTCGATCCGGGAGAACGCGTACACGCCCTGCCCGTCGGCCGCGTACCGCTCGATCTGCGCACCGTCGGCGAGCGCCGGGTTGGCCCGGCGCAGCTCGGCCAGCGTCGAGATGCCCTGGTAGAGCGCCCCGTCCTTGCCGTACCGGTCGGCGGAGCCCTTGGTGCCACCGATCACGTTGTCACTGTTGTACGAGGACGTCTTCGAGGCGAACATGTCCTGCCGGGCGTCCTTGTCGCCCCCCGCACCGGTGAAGCCCTGCTCGTCGCCGTAGTACACAACCGGCTGACCGCGCGTCAGGAACTGGAGCTCGTTGGCGAGTTGGTCCTTCTTGAGCAGGGTGGCCCGGTCCGCACCGGGGTTGTCGCTCTGCAGGAAGCTGCCGAAGCGGCCCATGTCGTGGTTGCCGAGGAAGGTCGGCAGCTCGTACGCGTCGGCATCGGCCGTGGTGTAGCGGTAGTCCTGGCCGTACACCTGGGAGAGCGCCTTGGCGGAGCCGTTCTGGGAGACGTACTTGCGTGCTCCCTCCTGGAAGGCGAAGTCCAGGGTGGCCTGCAGCTTGCCCTTGGTCACGTACGGGGAGGTGACGGCCGGATCGCCGGAGTAGACCTCGCCGAACATGAAGAAGTTCCGGTTGCCCTGCCTGGCGGCGAACTCCTTGAGCGCGGGCGCCCACTGCTGCCAGAAGGCCATGTTGACGTGCTTGACCGTGTCGATCCGGAAGCCGTCGACGCCGGTCTCGGCGACCCAGGTCTGGTAGATCTTCTCGAAGCCCTTGACCACCTTGGGGTTCTGGGTGTCGAGGTCGTCCAGGCCGGAGAAGTCGCCCTCGGTGGAGGATTCGCCGACGAAGGTCGAGTTGCCGCGGTTGTGGTACAGCGAAGGGTCGTTGAGCCAGGACGGGGTCTTGGCCCTGGCGTCCGCAGGGCTGCGCAGGGTCGGCGTGTAGGGGAAGGAGTTCGAGGTGATCCTCGGCCAGGCCGTGCCCGCGTCGGCGACGGCCGTCTCGTCCACCGGGTTGCCGTCGGCGTCCAGGGTCGGGTACGCGCCCGCCGAGCGGTAGTCGTACGACTGCTCGGCGAAGTCGATGACGTCGGCGGTGTGGTTGGTGATGACGTCGAAGAAGACCTTGATGCCCTTGGCGTGCGCCTTCGCGATCAGCTCCTTGAGCTGGGCGTTGGTGCCGAAGTGCGGGTCGACCTGGGTGAAGTCGGTGATCCAGTAGCCGTGGTAGCCGGCCGAGGCGTTGTCCCCGGTGCCCTGCACGGGCTTGTTCTTGAAGATCGGGGCCATCCAGATGGCGGTGGTGCCCAGGTCCTGGATGTAGTCCAGCTTGTCGATCAGACCCTTGAGGTCACCACCGTGGTAGAAGCCCTTGTCGGTGGGGTCGAGGCCGTTGTCCATCCGCGAGCCGGTGATGCCGCCGGTGTCGTTGGCGGTGCTGCCGTTGGCGAAGCGGTCCGGGAGGACGAAGTAGAACTGCTCGCGGGTGAGGTCGTGACGGGCGGCCGAGGCGGCCAGGGCGGCGTCCGAGGGCGGGGCCGGCGGGGTGGCGGCGGCCGCGAGCGGGGCCGAGCCGAGGGTGGCCGCTATCAGGGATGCGGCGAGCAGGACGGCCGCGCGGCCGGGTCTGCGGTAGGGGGTCGTGCTCCGGGTCGAGCTCCGGGTCGTGCTCCGTGGGCGGCGGGGCTGGACTTCGGCCACTGCGGGCTCCCTTGAGGCGGCTCGTCGTCGATGAGTGGCTGGACGCTAGCGGCTGCAAGATGTTTCAGCAAGATGCTGAAATTGTTGCAACCGATGTCTTGACCGAACCGTTGCGCAGGCCGCAGAGTCGGTTGCACGCCCTCCGCCGAGCCGGAGCGGGCGTCACACGGGCTCCCGGTGAGGGTCGGGACGATCCCGCGTGGGGGATGGTTCGCCCGTCGGAGCACCTGATCTCCGACGGGCTTTCCCATGCCCGGCCCCCACCTCGGCAGCCACCGCGGACCCCGCCTCGACCGGTGGTCTGCGAACGAGTCACAATGGACTTCATGCCCGTCTCCGGTACCCGTCCCCTAACCCGTTGGGGGGACAGTTGGTGAAGAATCCACTACCGCAGGATGAGCAGACGGCCACAGGACGTCTGGCAGACTTCTCGTCCATGGGGGAACCGACCGAGATCCGTACAGCCGGCGCCGACCGCGTCGACGCGGCGCACGGCGGTTCCGTTCTGGACGAGGGCCGTACGAGCCGCACGCCGGACGGAGCCACCCGCGCCGCCCAGACGCCCACTGCCGCCCTGCGCAACCGTGTGCGCGAGCAGCGCCGGACGCCGGCCAGGCCTCGGCTCTGGTTCGAGCTGCTGCTGATCGGCTTCAGCTACTGGGTGTACTCGCTGATCCGCAACGCCGTCCCCGAGCAGGAGGCGATCGCGCAGAAGCACGCGAGCTGGATCTGGAGCTTCGAACAGAACCTCGGCGTCGGGGTGGAGCACTCGGTCAACCACGTGCTGAACGCGGCCACCTGGCTCATCGTCGGCATGAACTACTACTACGCGACGCTGCACTTCATCGTCACCATCGGTGTGCTGGTCTGGCTGTACCGCTCGCAACCGGGCCGCTACGCAGCGGCGCGGACGGTGCTCTTCGTGACCACCGGGATCGCCCTGGTCGGCTTCTACTTCTTCCCGCTGGCACCGCCACGGCTGATGACCGGCGGCGGCTTCGTCGACACCGTCGCCGTGCACCACACCTGGGGCTCGATGGCCTCGGGCGCGGCCGCGCACGTCTCCAACCAGTACGCGGCGATGCCCTCGATGCACATCGGCTGGTCACTCTGGTGCGGCCTGACGATCTTCTTCCTGGCCCAGCGCGCCTGGGTCCGGGCACTCGGCGTGCTCTATCCGGTGGCCACCCTGGTCGTGATCATCTCGACCGCGAACCACTTCTGGATGGACGCGGTCGGCGGCGCACTCTGCCTCGCGGTGGGCTTCGTGGCCGCCCGGGCGGTCTACCACGTCTGGGCCTACCAGCTCCCCCGCGTCCCTGGTGTGGCGAGCACCGACGTACCGGTCACCGTCCCCGTCCAGTGGAGCACCCCGGTGAGCGCCGGGCGGCGCTAGTCCCGGCCCCCCTGCCGCTCGGGGCCCCTCACGGCCCGTAGAAGAGCTTCTCCACCACCGCGCGCGCCCGGCGGGTGGTACGGCGGTAGTCGTCCACCAGTTCGCCGGAGTGGCCGGCGGCGTAGCCCAGGTAGCGGGCGACTCCGGCCAGCTCGCGGGCGTCCCCGGGGAAGCTGTCGCCCGGGCGGCCGCGGACCAGCATCACCGCGCTGCGGACCCGGGAGGCCAGCACCCAGGCGGCGTCCAGCACCGCGGCGTCCTCGCCGGATACCAGTCCGGCCTCGGCGGCGGCGGCCAGTGCCGCCCTGGTACGGGTGGTCCGCAGGGCGGGCAGCTCGTGGCCGTGCTGGAGCTGGAGCACCTGGACCGTCCACTCGACATCGGCCAGGCCGCCGCGCCCGATCTTGGTGTGGGTGGTCGGGTCAGCCCCGCGCGGCAGCCGCTCGGACTCGATCCTGGCCTTGATCCGGCGGATCTCCAGCAGGTCCTTCTCCGGCACCCCGACACCCGGGTAGCGCAGCGGGTCGATCAGCGCGCGGAACCGCTCCCCCAGCGCCACGTCGCCCGCCACCGGCTCGGCGCGCAGCAGTGCCTGGCTCTCCCAGGCGTGCGACCAGCGCCGGTAGTACGCCGCGTACGAGGCCAGGGTGCGCACCAGCGGGCCCTGCCTGCCTTCGGGGCGGAGGTCGGCGTCGACCAGCAGCGGCGGCTCCGTCGAGGGGGAGGCCAGTAGGGTGCGCAGCTGGTTGCAGACGGCCTGGGCCGCCCTGGCGGCATCCTCCTCCAGCACCCCCAGCAGCGCCTCGTGGACGAAGAGCACGTCCGCGTCGGAGCCGTAGCCGAGCTCGTGGCCGCCGAAGCGGCCCATCGCGATCACCGCGAGCCCGGTCGGCAGCTCGCCGTTCTCGGCCTCCCAGGCTGCGATGCAGGCGCGCAGGGCGCCCTGCAGGGTGGCCGCGTTGATGGCGGTCAGGGCCTCACCGGCGGCGTCCACGGCCTTGCCCGGGTGGTCGCCGAACCGGCCGAGCACATCGGCGGCGGCCGTCCGGAACAGCTCACGGCGCCGTACCGAGCGTGCGGCCGCCACCCCGGCGGCGGCCGATCCGGCCCGGCCGACGGCGGCCAGGATCTCCTGCTCCAGCGCCGCTCGCCCGCGTGGCTCCAGCCCCTGCGGGTCGCCGAGCATGGCGACCGCCTCGGGCGCCCGGAGCAGCAGGTCGGGGGCGAGCCGCCCGGCGGACAGCACCCGGGCGAGCTGCTCGGCGGCGGCGCTCTCGTCGCGCAGCAGCCGCAGGTACCAGGGCGTGCGGCCGAGCGCGTCGGAGACCTGGCGGAAGTTGAGCAGGCCCGCATCCGGGTCGGCCGAGTCGGCGAACCAGCCCAGCAGCACCGGCAGCAGGGTCCGCTGGATCGCGGCCTTGCGGCTGACGCCCGAGGCGAGCGCGGACAGGTGGCGCAGCGCGGACGCCGGGTCGGCGTAGCCGAGCGCCTCCAGCCGGGCCTTGGCCGCCTGCGGGCTGAGTCCTGTGGCACCGGCGGGCAGCTCGGCGACGGCGTCCAGCAGCGGACGGTAGAACAGCTTCTCGTGCAGCCGCCGCACCTCGACGGCGTGCCGCTTCCACTCCCGCTGCAGAGCGGCCACCGGGTCGGCCCGGGTGTCGTCGTTGATCACGCCGGCCAGCGAGCGGGCGAGCCGGCGCAGGTCGGCCTCCTCCCTGGGCATCAGGTGGGTGCGGCGCAGCCGGTGCAGCTGGATGCGGTGCTCGAGCGAGCGCAGGAAGCGGTACGCGGCGTCCAGCGAGGCTGCGTCCGCCCGGCCGACGTAGCCGCCGGTGCTGAGCGCGGCCAGCGCTTCGAGGGTGTTGCCGCTGCGCAGGGTGGCGTCGGCACGGCCGTGCACCAACTGCAGCAGCTGGACGGCGAACTCGACGTCCCGCAGCCCGCCGGGGCCGAGCTTGAGCTGCCGGTCCAGCTCGGTGACGGGGATGCTGTCCACCACCCGCCGGCGCATCTGCTGCACATCGGTGACGAAGTTGTCCCGCTCGGCGGCCTGCCAGACCAGCGGCGCCACCGCCTCGACGTACGCCGCGCCCAGCTCGGCGTCCCCGGCCACCGGGCGGGCCTTGAGCAGCGCCTGGAACTCCCAGGTCTTGGCCCAGCGCTGGTAGTACGCGAGGTGGCTGGCCAGGCTGCGGACCAGCGGGCCGTTGCGGCCCTCCGGCCGCAGGTTGGCGTCCACCGGCCAGATCGCGCCCTCGCCGGTGGTGTCGGAGCACAGCCGCATCAGCCGGGCGGCCAGCCTGGTCGCGGCCTGCGTCGCCCGGTGCTCCTCGACGCCCTCGTGGGGCTCGGCCACGAAGATCACGTCCACGTCGGAGACGTAGTTGAGCTCCCGGCCGCCGCACTTGCCCATGCCGATCACGGCCAGGCGGCAGGCCCGGGCGGCGTCCGGGTCCTCCTCGACGGCGATGTCCAGGGCGGTCTGCAGGGTGGCGCCGGCCAGGTCCGCCAGCTCGGCGGCGGCCTGCGGCAGGTCGGTGGTTCCGCTCAGGTCGCGGGCGGCGATGGCCAGCAGGCAGCGGCGGTAGGCGACGCGCAGGGCGTCCGCGCGGTTGGGGTGGGCCTTGCCGTCGCCGTGTGCCTTGCCGTCGCCGTGTGCCTTGCCGTCGCCGTATGCCTTGCCGTCGCCGTATGCCTTGCCGTCGCCGTATGCCTTTCCCTCCGCGTGTCCGTTGCCGGTGGTGCCCCAGACGTGGCGGGACAGCTCACGCAGGAAGTCGGTCGGCCCCGGGTGGATGTCGCGCACATCGAAGGTGACCAGCGCGTGCCAGTCCCGGGGGTGTCGGGCCAGGTGGTCGCCGAGCGCGGCGGAGGCACCGAGGACGCCCAGCAGGCGGTCGCGCAGCGGTTTGGAGCCGGTCAGGGTGTCCCGCAGGGTGTGCCGCTCGGACTCGTCCAAGGCCTCCAGTACCCGGGCCAGGCCGAGCAGCGCAAGGTCAGGATCGGCGGAGGCGCCGAGGGCGTCCAGCAGTACCGGGTCGGAGGCCAGCCCGTTCAGGCCGGGCCCGGCCAGCAGGCGTACCGCGGCCTCGGGGTCGCTGAAACCCCGTCGCACCAGCCGTATCTCCAGACGGCTGGTCCGGCTGCCGGTCCGTTCCTCCACTGCCATCGCCCCTCCGATATGACTGCAGGCCGCGAAAACACCTGCGGACCTACGAGCCTACGGGCCTGCCCCCTCCCGGGGCAGCCGCTGGCCGCCCGACCGTGGCGTCGCCGCCCGGCCAGGATTCATCCGGACAGCTCCGCGAGCGGGAACGCCGGTGGCCCGCAGGGGATCGTGGAGGGCGCGGGCGTTCCCGCACGTGCCGGTACCGAATCCCTGGGCGGACCACTGTGGACATACCTTGCCTGCTCCTGGCCTTGGCGATGACCGCTTTCCCTGCCACCGCCACCACCCCCACGCGGACAGGTGGCCCACATCCCGTCCTCGCCGAGCGGTTCACCACTCTCGATCTCGGCCCCGGACGGCTCTGGGGCTGGCAGAGCACCGCGTACTCCCGGTGCACCGACAACGACGACAACCCGGACAGCTGGAAGCTCGACCGCCTCACCCCCGACGCGCTGAGCACCGCACGCGGCTATCTGACCATCACCGCCACCGCCCATCCGGACGGCCACTGGGACACCGGACTGCTCACCACCGGCGAGTCCTGCGGCACCGGCGGCGACGGCACCCTGGTCCGTACCGGCGACCTGATGGTGGCCCATGTCCTGCTCCCCCATGCGGACACGGGCACCTGGGCCGGCCTGTGGACCTGGCGGGACGGCCACAACGAGGTGGACGTCTTCGAATGGCACGCCGACCACCCCGACACCCTCGAATTCGTCAACCACGTCCGCTCGGGCAACGCCTACTACACGGATGCCTCCGTCGGCGCCGGAGAGTGGCTCTACATCGGCACCCACTTCGGAGCCGACAACACGACCTGGTACGTCGGCCCCACGCTCGACCACCTCACCCCCGTCTTCGCCGACCACACCGGCGTGGGAGCGGATTTCGCCGCCTACCCGATCCTCAACCTCTCCATCAGCAACGGCAGGGGCTACCACCCGGCCCCGGCCACCCCCACCCCGGCCACCCTCAGCGTGGACCACCTCCTCATCGAACACCCCGCCCCCGACGAGCTGCCCCACCCCTGAGAAGGGATCACCAGAACCATCCCGGCGTCACCGTGTAGGTCGGAGGCACGTAATCGCACGTGCCTTCCGGCCGCACTTGGGCCGCTACGGCCCGGGCTTCGTGCGCACCATGAGCGTCGACGGCATCCGCAGCCACCAGCAGAACCACAACAGCAAGGAAGCACGCGAAGGCTGGGATCGCGGTTCTCGGCTTGAACCGCGCCAGGACGAGTCCGCCCGCCAGAGCAGACATGCCGGCCACCAGGACGAGAGTCAGCGCCGCATAGGTGATGCGGTCTATGGCGGGTGAGGCATGACAGAAGACGTAGGTTTGTCCACCGCGCGACGCCGATATGCGCTCCCCGACTGCCGCGACACTCAGCAAGAAGCCGCTTCCAGCGACATGCAACGGCCGCAGAATCCGGCTCGCGCTGGTGACTGTGCTCGTACTCATCCATCCCCCACGTCGGTGAACCGCATGGCTACCCGTAGACGTCCCCGGCAGATAACAGAGGCTCCGGGCCGGCGGTGATGATCCGCTGGCCCGGAGCCTTCGCGTGTTCGGGATTGGACGCCGGACTGTGCCTACAGCACCTGCAGGTTCTTCCGCAGCTCGAACGGCGTGACCTCGGAGCGGTACTCCTCCCACTCCTGGCGCTTGTTGCGCAGGAAGAAGTCGAAGACGTGCTCGCCGAGGGTCTCCGCGACCAGCTCGCTGCGCTGCATCAGGTCGATGGCCTCGCCGAGGTTCTGGGGCATCGGCTGGATGCCCATCGCCCGCCGCTCGGAGTCGGACAGCGCCCACACGTCGTCGTCGGCGCCCGGCGGGAGCTCGTAGCCCTCCTCGATGCCCTTGAGGCCGGCGGCCAGGGTGACCGCGTAGGCGAGGTACGGGTTGCAGCCGGTGTCCAGGGAGCGGACCTCGACGCGGGTGGAGCCCTGCTTGCCGGGCTTGTACATCGGGACCCGGATGAGCGCCGAGCGGTTGTTGTGGCCCCAGCAGATGTACGACGGCGCCTCGCCGCCCGCACCCGCCGTACGCTGCGAGCCGCCCCAGATCCGCTTGTAGGAGTTGACCCACTGGTTGGTGACGGCGGCCGTCTCGGCTGCGTGCTTGAGCAGACCGGCGATGAAGGAGCGGCCGACCTTCGACAGCTGGTACTCGGCGCCCGACTCGTGGAAGGCGTTGCGGTCGCCCTCGAAGAGGGAGAGGTGGGTGTGCATGCCCGAGCCCGGGTGGTCGGAGAAGGGCTTCGGCATGAAGCTGGCGTGCACGCCCTGCTCCAGCGCGACCTCCTTCATGACCAGGCGGAAGGTCATGATGTTGTCGGCGGTGGAGAGCGCGTCGGCGTAGCGCAGGTCGATCTCCTGCTGGCCCGGGGCGCCCTCGTGGTGGGAGAACTCCACCGAGATGCCCATCGACTCCAGCATGGTGATCGCCTGGCGGCGGAAGTCGTGGCCCACCCCGCGCGGGGTGTGGTCGAAGTAGCCGGACTGGTCGGCCGGGATGGGCGGGGTGCCGTCGCCCGGGAGGTTCTTCAGCAGGAAGAACTCGATCTCGGGGTGGGTGTAGAAGGTGAAGCCGAGGTTGGAGGCCTTCTCCAGGGTCCGCTTGAGCACGAAGCGCGGGTCGGCGAAGGAGGGCGAGCCGTCGGGCATCAGGATGTCGCAGAACATGCGCGCGGTGCCCGGGGTCTCCGAGCGCCAGGGCAGTATCTGGAAGGTGGTCGGGTCCGGCTTGGCGATCATGTCGGACTCGTAGACGCGGGCGAAGCCCTCGATCGCCGAGCCGTCGAAGCCGATGCCTTCCTCGAAGGCCTGCTCCAGCTCGGCCGGAGCGACGGCGACCGACTTGAGGAACCCGAGAACGTCGGTGAACCACAGTCGGACAAACCGGATGTCACGCTCCTCGAGCGTGCGAAGCACGAACTCCTGCTGCTTGCCCATGGGGACAGTCTCACCTCTGCTCTTTACGTTCGTGTTACGCGCGGAAGCGGCTCGAAAGCGGCTGCTCCCATCATGGCGGATCTTCCCCACGTTGCCGATACCAGGCACCCCCGTTCAAGGCTCGCTCGCCTACGGGCGCTCTTGACCCGGGGCCTCGGCTCGCGACCCCCCGAGACATAGCGTCAGATAGACGATTACACTCGGGGCATGCCCAATCTCCGTCTCGCCCTGAGCCAGATCGACCCCTGGGTCGGTGACATCGCACGCAACAGCGATGAGGTGGTGCGCTGGACCAGGCAGGCCGCCGACGCCGGTGCCCAGCTGGTCGCCTTTCCCGAGCTGGCGCTGACCGGCTACCCGGTCGAGGACCTCGCCCTGCGCAGCTCCTTCGTCGAGGCGTCCCGGACCGCCCTGGTGGAGCTCGCCGCCCGGCTGGCCGCCGAGGGCCTGGGCGAGCTGCCCGTGGTGGTCGGCTACCTCGGCCGCTCCGAGGAGTCCTCCGCCCGGGGCGGCCGCCCCGCGGGCTCCCCGCAGAACTGCGCAGCGGTGCTGCACCGCGGCGAGGTGGTCACCCGCTTCGCCAAGCACCACCTGCCCAACTACGGCGTCTTCGACGAGTACCGCTACTTCGTCCCCGGCGACCAGCTCTCGATGCTGCGGCTGAACGGCGTGGACATCGCGCTGGCCATCTGCGAGGACATCTGGCAGGACGGCGGCCGGGTCACCGCGGCCCGCGAGGCCGGCGCCGGGCTCCTCCTGGTGATCAACGGCTCGCCGTACGAGCGGAACAAGGACGACGTCCGGCTGGAGCTGGTTCAGCGCCGGGCCGCCGAGGCGGGCTGCCCGCTGGCGTACCTGAACATGGTCGGCGGGCAGGACGAGCTGGTCTTCGACGGTGACTCGGTGGTGGTCACGGCGGAGGGCGAGGTGCTGGCACGGGCGCCGCAGTTCGAGGAGAGCCTGCTGCTGGTGGACCTGGAGCTGCCGGCGGCGAGCGCCAACCACACGGACGGGCTGCTGCTCAGCGACGGGCTGCACCTGGTCCGCACCGAGCTGGGCGAGGTGCAGCTCCGGGCCGCCGAGGAGCCGGCGAAGGCGGGTATCGCGCCCCGGTTGAGCGACGAGGCGGAGATCTACGAGGCGCTGGTGGCCGGCACCCGGGCCTACGTGCAGAAGAACGGCTTCAAGTCGGTGCTCATCGGCCTCTCGGGCGGCATCGACTCCGCCCTGGTCTCCGCCATCGCGGTGGACGCCGTCGGCGCCGAGAACGTGTACTGCGTCTCGATGCCCAGCCGCTACTCCTCGCAGCACTCGCGCGACGACGCCGCCGAGCTGGCCCGCCGTACCGGGCTGAACTTCCGCACCGTCCCGATCGCGCCGATGTTCGACGCCTACATGAGCGCGCTCAACCTGACGGGCCTGGCCGAGGAGAACCTGCAGTCCCGGCTGCGCGGCACCCTGCTGATGGCGATCTCCAACCAGGAGGGGCACATCGTGCTCGCTCCGGGCAACAAGAGCGAGCTGGCGGTGGGCTACTCCACGCTGTACGGCGACTCGGTGGGCGCGTACGGGCCGATCAAGGACGTCTACAAGTCGCTGATCTTCCGGCTGGCGCGCTGGCGCAACGAGGCGGCCGAGGAGCGCGGCGAGGTGCCGCCGATCCCGGAGAACACCATCTCCAAGCCTCCGTCCGCCGAGCTGAGGCCGGATCAGGTCGACAGCGACTCGCTGCCCGACTACGACCTGCTGGACACCGTCCTCGACCTCTACATCGAGGGCGACCAGGGCCGGGACGCCATCGTGGCGGCGGGCTTCGACGCGGCCGTGGTGGACCGGGTGGTCCGCCTGGTCGACACCGCCGAGTACAAGCGCCGGCAGTACCCGCCGGGCCCGAAGATCTCCCCCAAGGGCTTCGGCCGCGACCGCCGCCTCCCCATCACCAACCGCTGGCGCCGCGGCTGACCTCGAGCCGCGGCCGACGCCGACGCTCAGGAGACGGCCGCCCGCCACACCCAGGAGGTGAGGCGCGGGCGGCCGTCGAGTTCCGCGCGGCCGGTGGACCAGAGCAGCACCTCGGCCGGGTCGCCGGGCGGCGCGTCGGGAAACAGCCGGGTGAGCACCGCCGCACAGAGCCGCTCGGGCGGGAGCCAGGACACCCCGAGGCCCTGGGTGATGTCGTAGGTGTGGAGCAGGACCTCGGCGACCCCCATCGCGGCGAAGCCCTCCGGGTCGCAGGACCCGTAGTGCCAGGCGCGGGCTCCCGGCGCTGCCGTACGGAGGGCGCTGCTCAGCAGTCCGCCGCAGGCCGTGACCACCTGGAGCACCTCGCGCGGCGAGGCGTCCGGGTGAACGGCGAGGTCGAAGGGCAGGTAGGCATCGCCCGGGAGCGCCGCCAGCTGCCCGGCATAGGCCAGCAGGTCGTGGGCGACATGGGCGGCCGTCGTCCAGCAGCTCCAGTCGAGTGACCCGGCGGGGGCGTGCCAGTCCTGCCGGTCCGGTGAGTCGTACGGGCCGAGCACCCGCAGCATCTCAGCGAGCGCCTGGTCGACGTCGGAACTGTCCATGGTCACGTCGGACAGTCTGACGCACGGTCAGTACTTGAAGTCGGCCGCAACCGCGCGGTGGTCGCTGCCGTCCGGGGGCAGTACCCAGGAGTTGGTGGGCTTGAGGCCGCCCTTGCTGAGGATCTGGTCGATCCTGGCCATCGGGAAGGCGGCCGGCCAGCTGAAGCCGAATCCGTCGCCGGCCGCGCCCTGGGCCGATCGGAGCTGTGAGGTGACCGGGGCGAGGCTGCGGTCGTTCATGGTGCCGTTGAGGTCGCCGAGCAGCAGGACCTTCTTCAGCCGCTCGGCCTCGATCGCATCGCCGAGCGCCTGTGCGCTGGCGTCGCGCTGCCCGGCGGTGAAGCCGCTGTCGAACTTCACCCGTACCGAGGGCAGGTGCGCCACGTACACCGCGAGCGGGCCCTGAGGGGTCGTCACCGTGGCCCGGAAGGCCCTGGTCCAGCCGATCTTGATGTCGACCACCGAGACGTCGTCGAGCGGGTACTTCGACCAGAGGCCGACGGTGCCCTCCACCGCGTGGTACGGGTAGGTCGCGGCCAGGCCCTTGGTGTACGCGGGGACGGCACCCGAGGCGAGCTCCTCCAGTGCGACGATCTGGGCGCCGGAGCCGTTCAGCAGCTTGAGGGTGCCCGCCCGGTCGGTGTTGGCGGCCGCGACGTTGTGGGTGAGCACCGTGAAGTCGCCCTTGCCGGTGCTCTTGTCGGTGACCAGCCCGCCGAACAGGTTCACCCAGACGATGGCGGGCAGCAGGACGGCCGCCATTGCGGTGGGTGCCCGCCGCCAGAGGGCGAGGGCCAACAGCACCGGCACGGCCAGCCCGAGCCAGGGCAGGAAGGTCTCCAGCAGGCTGCCGAGGTTGCCGATGCCGTTGGGCACCCAGGAGTGGAAGGCGAGCAGGCCGGCCGTGAGGACGGCGAGGACCGTCAGGATCCAGCCACGTCGCCAGTCGGCACGGCCGCTACGGGGGGCCTGGTCCGAGGGGGCGGGTTCCCCGCCGTCCGCCGGTGCCACTGCCTTCTCCGTCTGCGCCATGCCGTGATCCTCCGTACCGTCCCGCTTCATGTGACTGATGCCGTTTTAGTCGGATTCTCGGCTCAGCCTATGACGGGACAGACGCGGGCACCCTCGGCAGGGGTTGCGGCACGCCCCTGATCAGTGAGATTCCCCACCGGACGGGCTCACGCCGACGCCGCGCAGCACGGCGTCGACCATCTGCTCGGCGAGGCCGGGATCGTCCAGCGGGGCCTCGTCCCAGAGGACGGTACGCACCAGGATCGGGCCCATCAGCACCTCCACCAGCAGCTCCAGGTCCAGGTCGGCGCGGAGCACACCCTCGGCGACGCCGCGCCGCACGATGTCCCGGGCCAGCTCGCGGCGCGGCTTGATCACCCGCTCCTGGTAGGCGTTGCGCAGCTCCGGCCAGGAGTGCATCTGGCCGAGCGCGGCCTTCAGCATCCAGCGCGAGCGCTTGGCCAGGCCGCGCTGACGCATGTACTCGATCATGCCGACCAGGTCCTCGCGGACACTCCCGCCGCAGAGCACCGGCTCGGGGGCCTCCAGCCGGGCGACCACGTCGACCAGCAGGGCCTCCTTGTTGGGCCAGCGCCGGTAGATGGTGGCCTTGCCGACCCCGGCGGCCGCGGCGATCCGCTCGATCGAGAGGTCGGCGAGGCTCGCGCCGTCCTCCATCAGCTGCTCCACGGCGGCGAAGATCGCCTGCTCGGCCGCCTCGCTGCGCGGACGGCCCCGCCTCGGAGCGAAGGACTCCGGGTCGGGGCAGTCGCTGGGTGCCGGAGCCGTGGTGTCGGTCTGCATGGCCCTATTCTCCACGGCGCTGCTCACTCCTCACGGCACGGTCCACAGCGCGGTCACACCTTGGCGGGCTGCGGTCCGGCGACGGCCTGGTCGTGGGCGCCGGGGCCGCCCGGTGCTGCGGGGGCCTTGGCCGGGAGGAGGAACCAGGCGAGCAGCACGCCGACCACGGTGATGCCCGCGGAGAGACCGGAGACCACGTGCATCGCGTGGATGAAGGACTCCTTGGCCGGGTCGACCAGGCCGGTCCGGTGGGTGCCGCCGGCGATCGCCAGGGTGGCCTCCAGCGACTCCCCCGCCTTGTCCCGCAGAGCCGGCGGGAGCTGGGCGAGCTGGTCGGAGACGCCGTCCCGGTAGACCGTGGAGAGCACCGCGCCGAGCACGGCGACCCCGAGCGAGCCGCCGACCTGGCGGAAGGTGTTGTTGACCGCGGAGCCCGCGCCGGCCTTCTCGCGGGGCAGCGAGCCCATGATCGCGACGGTGACCGGCGGCATCACGTGCGCCATCCCCGCGCCCATCAGGAAGCCGATCGCCACCAGCACCCAGATCGGGGTGGTCGCGCCCAGCAGCAGGTAGCCGAGGAAGCCGACCGCGATCAGGGCCATCCCGCCGGCACAGGTGGCCCGGACGCCGAAGCGGTCCACCACCAGCCGGGCCCGGGGTGCGAACACCAGCTGGGCGGCGGCCAGCGGCAGCATCAGCACACCGGCCTGCAGCGCGCTGTAGCCGCGGACGCTCTGGGTGTAGAAGACGCCGAAGAACGAGACGCCCATCAGGGCGAAGAACACCAGGCCGACGACCGCGACGGAGCCGCTGAACTGCTTGTTCCGGAACCAGCTGACGTCCAGCGCTGGGTGGGTGGTACGCCGCTCGTGCAGCACGAACAGGGCCAGCGCGACGACGCCGGCCAGGACCGGGCCCCAGGCCGCGACCGCGGTGAAGTCGGCCAGCTCGCCGCCCTTGATGATGCCGTAGATCAGCGCGACCAGGCCGATGATGGAGAGCAGCACGCCGACCGGGTCCAGCTTGCCCGGGTTCGGGTCCTTGGAGTCCGGCACCAGCAGCATCATCGCGACCAGCGCGACGGCCACGATCGGGACGTTGACCAGGAAGACCGAGCCCCACCAGAAGTGCTCGATCAGCAGGCCGCCGGTGATCGGCCCGATCGCGATCGCCAGGCCCACGGCTCCGGCCCAGATGCCGATCGCCTTGGGCTGCTCGTGCCGCTCGAAGAGGTTCATGATGATGGCCAGCGTGGCGGGCATCACAAAGGCGCCGCCGAGGCCCATCACCGCGCGGTAGGTGATGAGTTCACCGGGCGAGGCCGCCAGCGCGGAGAGCAGCGAGCCGAGACCGAAGACCAGCATGCCGCCGAGCAGCGTCCGCTTGCGGCCGATCCGGTCGCCGAGCAGACCTGCGGTGAAGAGCAGGCCCGCGAAGACCAGCGTGTAGGAGTTGATGGACCATTCGAGGTCGCTCTGGCTGGCGCCCAGGCCGGTCGGGGCGGGCGAGGCGATGGTCTTCATCGCGACGTTGAGGATCGAGTTGTCGAGGACGACGACCAGCAGGGCGAGGATCAGGGTCCCCAGGATCGCCCAGCGGCGTCGGTGAACCGCCTCGGGTATCCGGTGCGGTGCGGCTTCGGTGCTCATCGGTGTGTTCCCGTCCGTACGAGGTGTGCGGACTTACGAGCCGGATGCGTCTCGTAACCCCTTGGGGCTCAGCGTAGCTCGTTTTTCGATACGAGACGGGGTCGTATCGTAAAGTCTGGGCAAAAAGGTGTGCCGGGGAAGCCCCTCCCCCGCTCTTTGCGCCGGGGCCGGGGCGTGCAAGCATGGAGGAGATCCGGGGACGCCGTACGGCGCCACGAGACGACAACCCTTCAGGAGCCTGTTCGATGAACGCTTCTCCGCTTTCGCCTGCCCAGCCGCAGTCGGGCCAGCCGCAGACCGGCCAGCAGCAGGGCAGCACCCTCTACGGCGGCGTCACCAACCGCCGCGTCACCGTCCGAGACCTGGCCGCCGCCAAGCAGCGCGGCGAGCGGTGGGCCATGCTCACCGCGTACGACGCCCTGACCGGCGGCGTGTTCGACGAGGCCGGCATCCCGGTGCTGCTGGTCGGCGACTCCGCCGGCAACTGCCACCTCGGCTACGAGACCACCGTGCCGGTGACCATGGATCAGATGGTGATGCTCTCCGCCGCCGTCGTCCGTGGCACCAAGCGCGCGCTGATCATCGGCGACATGCCCTTCGGCTCGTACCAGGAGTCGCCGGCCCAGGCGATGCACAACGCGGCCCGGCTGATGAAGGAGGCGGGTGTCGGCGCGGTCAAGCTGGAGGGCGGCGAGCGCAGCGCCCGGTCCATCGAGCTGCTGGTCGAGGCCGGCATCCCGGTGATGGCCCACATCGGCCTGACCCCGCAGTCGGTGCACGCCTTCGGCGGGTACCCGGTGCAGGGGCGCGGCGACGAGGCGGCCCACCAGCTGCTGCGGGACGCCAAGGCCGTGCAGCAGGCGGGTGCCTTCTCGGTGGTGCTGGAGGCCGTGCCGGCGGAGCTGGCCACGCAGGTCACCGAGCAGCTGGCGATCCCGACCGTCGGGATCGGCGCGGGGGCCGGGACGGACGCGCAGGTGCTGGTCTGGACGGACATGGCCGGTATGACGGCGGGGCGGGTGCCCAAGTTCGTCAAGCAGTACGCCGATCTGCGGGCCGTTCTCGGGGACGCGGCGCGCGAGTTCGCCACCGAGGTCGGTGCGGGCACCTTCCCGGCGCCGGAGCACACCTTCAAGTAGGGACAACCACACCAGGGGCGCGGGGAACTGCGCGACCGACCCTCTACGGAGGTGCACGGTTGCACGCGCGGTTCCTCGCGCCCCTGCTGTGGTTCACCGAATGCGATAGGGGCAACCGCACGAGGGGCCCGAGTGCGTTGACAGTCGGGTGACAGCGAAGCGACAGCGGCGACTGCGGGGTGACAGCGGGCTGACAGGCGGGCCGGGCAGCCTGAGGGCATGACACGAATCGACACCGCCCCGAACGACCGGGGGCCGCTCAGCACCGGCAACGCCGTCGAGGTCCGAGGAATCGTCAAGTACTACGGCGCCACCAAGGCGCTGGATGGCGTCGACCTGACGGTCCGACAGGGCACCGTCCTCGGTGTGCTCGGCCCGAACGGCGCCGGCAAGACCACCCTGGTCCGCATCCTCTCCACGCTGATCAAGCCGGACGCCGGCACCGCGTACGTCGGCGGCTACGACGTCCTGCGCCAGCCCAAGCAGCTGCGCCGCACCATCGGCCTCACCGGCCAGTACGCCTCCGTCGACGAGCTGCTCTCCGGCTACGAGAACCTCTACCTGATCGGCCGGCTGCTCGACCTGCCCGGCAAGGAGGCCAAGGCCCGCGCCACCGAGCTGCTGGAGCGCTTCTCCCTCACCGAGGCCGCCAAGCGCCCCGCCAAGACCTACTCCGGCGGTATGCGTCGCCGGCTCGACCTGGCCGCCAGCATGATCGGCCGCCCCAAGGTCCTCTACCTGGACGAGCCCACCACCGGCCTCGACCCGCGTACCCGCAACGAGGTCTGGGACGAGGTGCAGCGCATGGTCGCCGAGGGCACCACCGTGCTGCTCACCACCCAGTACATGGAGGAGGCCGAGCAGCTCGCCAACGAGCTGACGGTCATCGACAAGGGCCGGGTGATCGCGGCCGGCGGTGTCACCGAGCTGAAGTCCCAGGTCGGCGGCCGGACTCTGCAGGTACGGCCGGTCCACCCGGCCGAACTCTCCGAGATGGCCCGCTGCCTGCACGACGCGGGCATCACCGGCGCCACCGTCTCCGAGGACACCGGCCTGCTGTCGGTGCAGATCACCGACGACGAGCAGCTCACCGCCGTGGTCAGCGTGCTGGGCACCCGCGGCTTCGGGATCACCGGTATCGACACCAAGCTGCCCAGCCTGGACGAGGTCTTCCTGGCCATCACCGCCAAGCCGGCCGTCACCGACGCCGTCCCGACCCTCAGCAAGGAGACCGTGGCATGAGCGCCGCGACCCTCAACCCCGGCCGCCTGGACGACAGTCGGATCGGCCCACGCGCCAACCTGCGTCACATCGGCGCGCTGACCCGACGCAACCTGATGCGGATCAAGGCGGACCCGGAGTCCCTCCTCGACGCCCTCCTCATCCCCATCATCTTCACCCTGCTGTTCGTCTACGTCTTCGGCGGCGCGGTCTCCGGCAGCCAGCACGACTACATCCAGTACATGATCCCCGGCCTGCTCGGCACCACCGGGCTGAATCTCGCGATGGCCGTCGGCACCGGCCTGAACACCGACTTCCAGACCGGGGTGATGGACCGCTTCCGCACCCTGCCGATCGGCCGGTCCGCGGTACTGCTCTCCAAGATCGCGGCGGAGACCCTGCGCGGTCTGGTCTCCTTCACCATCCTGATCAGCTTCTCGATGATCCTCGGGCTGGAGATCAAGACCAGCTTCCTGCACCTGCTCGCGGCGGTCGGGCTCTCGCTCACCTTCGGCATGTCGATCGTCTGGATCTCGATGCTGCTCGGCATGTCACTGCGCAGCGCCCAGGCCGTCCAGGGGGTGTCGATGCTGGTCATCATGCCGCTGCAGTTCGGCAGTTCGATCTTCGCGCCGACCAGCACCATGCCCGGCTGGCTGCAGGCCTTCACCGAGTACAACCCGCTCTCGGCACTGGCCGACGCCTGCCGCAACCTGATCAACGGCGGGGCGCTGACCCACTCGGTGCTGATCGTGCTCGTCTGGTCGGTGGCGATCACCGCCGTCACCGCGCCGCTGGCCGTGGCGAGGTTCCGCAAGCGGACCTGATCAGTAGTCATCCGGATCGTTCAGCAGGGCGGTCGCCTCCGAGAGCGTGAGGCGGCCGCCCTCTGCGACGGCGGTGTCGTAGGCGTCCGTGCCGAGCAGCTCGCGCAGGGCGCGTTCGTTCGCGACCCGCTCCTGCCGCTCCAGGTACGACCCCGGCGCCCCGTGCAGTGCGTGGTGCGCACCGAGCAGCACCGCGGCCCGCCGGGCGGGACGCAGGTCGCCGTCGCGCTCCGCGAGCACCACCAGCACGCCGACGGCCGGCAGGATCAGCAGCACCGTCATGTGCTCGCCGAACGCCGTGGCCTTTCCCGAGATGGACCGGATCGCCCGGCGTCCCTCGCGCAGCAGCTCCAGACCGGCATCCGGATCGCCGGCCCGCGCCGTCGTCCAGCCCCGGACGCAGGACTCGATCCCCTCGAAGATCTCGGGCACGATCGGCCCGAACGCCCTCTGGTCGATGACCAGTTGGTCGAGCTCCCGGAGCGCCGCCGCGTATTCGCCCCGTGTCGTGTACAGGGTGCAGAGCACCAGACGGCCGTACAGCACCGCCCCGTCGGCGGTGTGGTTGGTCGACCCGATGTCCGCCAGCGCCTCCGTGATCATGCGCTCGCCCGTCTCCGGGTCGCTGTCGAACAGCGCCTCGCCGAGCCGGATCTGGAGCAGCGGCACCTCCTGCGGGGCGCCCAGTTCCTCGGCCAGTCCGATCGCCCGCCGGTAGGCGGCGGCCGCGTGGGCCGAGTCGCCCTGCTTCGCCGCGTTCTCGGCCCGGGCGGCGAGTGCCTCGGACATGCCCCAGCGGTCACCGGCCCGGGTGAACAGCTCCAGAGCCTCCTCGCTGTCCCGGACCGCCTGCTCGAGGCCGCCGACCCAGTCGTTGAGCATCCGGGCCCGGATCTGCAGGATGAACGCGAGGTCGCCGTCCCGGCCGTGGCGGCGGCAGCCCTCGACGGAGTCGTCCAGCAGCGGCCGCAACTCGTCCATCTCCCCCGAGAGGAAGGCGGCGAACACCCGCAGCAGGACGGGGAACCGGTAGGACTGCGGCAGGTCCGGGGTGTACGTCCGCAGCACCCGGCGGGACGTCTCGGCCGCCTCGGGGTCGCCGAGGGTGGCCATGTTCCCGGTGAACATGCTCACCAGCCGGTGCAGTTGGACCTGTCGACGGGCCTCCTGGAGCATCTCCGGAGACATCGGGAGCGGCTCGTCCAGCGGACCGCTGAAAAGCGGGACGGGCGGCGGGGCGTCGTCGGCGTACGGGTCCGGGCCGAGCGTGCAGATCGCCTCGTACCAGCTGCGTGCCTCGGTGCGGTAGTCGCGCAGGGACCAGAACCAGCTCATCCCCAGTGCGAGGACGAGCGCCTCCTGCTCCTCACCGGTGTCCACGGCGCGGCGCAGCGCGGCCCGGATGTTGTCCTGCTCGCGCTCCAGGACGGCGAGCCAGTGCAGTTGTTCGGGGCCGTGCAGCTTCAGCTCGGCCTGGCGGACGAGCTCGCGGAAGCAGCTGATGTGGCGCTGCGCGGCCTCGTCCTCGGCGTCCTCGGCGAGGCGCTCGGCGGCGTACTCGTGGATGGTCTCCAGCATCCAGTACCGGGGTTCGGAGCCGAGACCGGCGACCAGCAGGGACTTGTCGACCAGCGAGAGCAGCAGGTCGGCGACCTCCTCGCGGGGCACCTCGGTGCCGTCCGCGCAGACCTGCTCGGCTTCCTCCAGGGTGCAGCCGCCGGCGAAGGCGGAGAGCCGGCGCAGGACGGCCCGCTCGCGCTTGCCCAGCAGGTCCCAACTCCAGTCCACCACCGCGCGCAGGGTCTGCTGGCGGGGCAGCAGGGTGCGCGAGCCGGCGGTGAGCAGGGCGAAGCGGCCGTCGAGGCGATCGGCGATCTGGCGTGGCGTCAGTCCGCGGAGCCGGGCGGCGGCCAGCTCGATGGCCAGCGGCAGACCGTCCAGGCGGCGGCAGATCTCGGCACAGGCCGCGGGGGCCTCGGCCGGGTCGAAGCCGGGGCGGGCCGCCGCACCGCGCTCGGCGAACAGTCGTAGCGCGGCCGGGTCCGGCAGCGGCTCCACCGGCAGGACGACCTCGCCGGGTACGCCGAGCGGCTCCCTGCTGGTCGCCAGGACGGTCAACCCCAGGCACTCGGCGAGGAGTTGGTCGGCCAGGTCGGCCGAGGCCTGGATCAGGTGCTCGCAGTTGTCGAGGACCAGCAGCATCCGGCGCTGGGCGCAGTGCTCGACGATCCGCCGTACCGGGTCGTCGGGCCGGCTCTCCATCACCTCGGCCACCGCGCTGCCGGTGTGCAGCACGGTCTCGCGCAGGCCCAGGGCGGAGAGCACCGCTCCGGGCACGGCGGTCGGGTCCTCCAGCGGGGCCAGCTCGGCGATCCAGACGCCGTCCGGCCAGTTCCCGGCGGCCTGTTCGGCCCGGCCGGTCTCGACCGAGAGGCGGGTCTTGCCGGAGCCGCCGGGGCCGGTGAGGGTGGTGAGCCGGCCGGCCGCCAGGGCGCCCCTGAGCGCGGTGAGGTCGCCGTCCCGGCCGACGAAGCTGGTCAGCCGGGGCCGCAGGTTGCCGCCTGCCCGGGGTGACACGGACTGAGGCACCGGCCGCGGGATCGGACCGGGCGTCGGCGCGTCCTCGGCCGGCTGCAGCAACTCGCGGTGGAGCGCTTTGAGTTGAGCGCCGGGGTCGGCGCCGAGCTCGTCGGCGAGGGCCCGCCGGGCCGTCTCGTACTGGCGCAGCGCCTCCGCGGTACGGCCGCTGTCGCGCAGTGCGCGGATCAGCAGGACCTGCACCTGCTCGTCCAGCGGCCGCTGTTCGCAGAGCTCGGCGAGCTCCGCGGTGAGCTCGGAGGCCCGCCCGAGCTCGAGCTCGGCGGTGATCCGGTGCCGCCGGGCCTCGTCGCGCTGGGTCTCCAGGCGGGTGGCCGGGCCGCCGCGGTCGGGCAGGTCGGCCAGGGCCGGGCCGCGCCAGAGCGTGAGCGCCGCGTTCAGCCGCTCGGCGGCGCGGGCGTGGTCGGCCCCCTCCAGCGCCTGGCGCCCCTCCGCCGCCAGGCGCTGGAACTCCCCCAGGTCGGTGTGCTCGCCGGTCAGCCAGTACCCGGCCGGGCCGGAGCCGATCTCGTCCCGCCCGATGGTCCGGCGCAGCCGCCCGACCAGGGTCTGCAGGGCGGCGGTGGAGTCCTGCGGGGGCTCCGCGCCCCAGACCTCGTCGACCAGCAGGTCCGCCGGGACCGGCCGCCCCTGCCGCAGGACCAGTGCTGCCAGCAGCGCGCGCAGTCTCGCGCCGCCCAGCGGGATGGGGGTGCCGTCGTCGTGGTGGGCCGTGGTCGTTCCGAGGATGCCGTAGTGCACGGGGACCATTCTGGTCGACGGCCCTGCCCGCGCACGTACATTTGTCCGTCCGGAACCACCGCCCCGCGCCGACCGTTCACCGGGGACGGCTTGTCCGGGGCGTACCCCGCCCGGCATGATCGACCTTCGTCCTCCCAGCGACCCCATCGGAGCCCCACCGCCATGACCTTCGCCGACACGCAGCGCTCGCGCAGCGAGGACAGCCGGATCAGCCCGGTCTTCTGGGTGCTCCTGGCGACCCTCGGCACCGCCGGCTGGGCGATCTCGACCGGCTACGGCAACGCCGGCTTCGGCGTGTTCCTGTTCGTGGTGGCCGGCTGGATGGTCTCGCTCTGCCTCCACGAGTACGCGCACGCCCGTACCGCGATGCACAGCGGGGACATCACGATAGGGTCCAAGGGCTATCTGACGCTCAATCCGTTCAAGTACGCCAACGCGATCTTCAGCTTCGTCCTGCCGGTGGTCTTCGTGATCCTCGGCGGCATCGGCCTGCCGGGCGGCGCGGTCTACATCGAGCGACACCGCATCCAGGGCCGGCTCAAGCACAGCCTGATCTCGGCCGCGGGCCCGCTGGTGAACGTGCTCTGCGCGGCGGCGCTGCTGATCCCGGTCGGCGCGGGCTGGCTGGACGACCCGGCCGTGCACGCCGTCTACGAGGGCCACGAGCTGAGCGTCTCACCGCTGGCGGCGGCCTTCGGCTTCCTCGGTCTGCTCCAGGTGAGCGCGGCCCTGCTGAACCTGCTGCCCGTCCCGGGCCTGGACGGCTACGGCATCATCGAGCCCTGGCTGTCCCTGAAGACCCGCCGGGCGGTCGAGCCGTTCGCCCCGTACGGGCTGCTCGCGGTGTTCATCGTGCTCTGGCAGTCCGAGGTCAACCAGTGGTTCTTCTCGCTGGTCTACAACGTCATGGACCTGTTCGGCGTGGACGGCGCCTACGCCTTCCTCGGTGACTACCTGTTCCGCTTCTGGAAGCACTAGCCCACCGGATGCGTCGCCTGACGGTGCTGGGAACCTGCGGTGGGTGGCCGGAGGCCGGCCGGGCCGCCAGCGGCTTCCTGCTGGAGTACGACGGGTTCCGGCTCGTGCTGGACCTGGGCTACGCGACGTTCCCGCGACTGCTCGAGCACTGCCACGGCAGCGACGTCGACGCCGTGGTCGTCACCCATGAGCACCCCGATCACTGCGCCGATCTCAGCGCCCTGTGCCGGGAGCGGTACTTCGCGGCCGACCGGGGGCCCCGTGTACCGCTCTACTGCACGCCCGGGGTGATCGAGCGCGTCCAGGCGATGGAACCGACCGAGGACCTGCTCGACGTCTTCGACGTCCACCGGCTCCCCGGCGCCCACCGGGTCGGCCCGTTCCACCTCGACGCCGTCCCGCTGCCGCACCACGTCCCGCACGCCGGAGTACGGGTCACCGCGCCTGGGCTGACCCTGGCCTACAGCGGCGACGCCGGCCCGGACGCCGCGCTCGCGGAGCTGGGCGCCGCGGCGGATCTGTTCGTCATCGGAGCCACCCTGCAGGGCCCGCCGCCCGGCGACGACCCGCACCACCTGATGAGCGCCCTCGAAGCCGGCACCTGGGCGACCCGGGCAGGGGCCAGGCGACTGCTGCTCACGCACTTCTGGCCGGGCAGCGACAGAGCGCTCTCGGTGGCCGAAGCCCGGAGTACGTTCGCCGGCGAGGTCATCGCCGCCGACGAAGGACGGATCGTCGAGCTCGGCTAGCCCTCGGTCGAGGACGCCTGTGCGAGCCGCTCGCGGCGGATGTAGAACCAGGCGATGTTGCTGGAGACGCCCGCCATCAGCACCCAGACGACCCCGAGCCAGTTGCCCTCGACGAACGAGACGACAGCGGCGGCCACCGCCAGCACGAAGACGATCGAGGCATAGAGGGCGTTGCGGGGCATGCTGAGGCTCCTGGGCTCGGGGGCTGGTCAGCACCCATTGTCACCGAAGGGTCCCCCACAGCGCGCAGGGGACCCTTCCGGGCACGTCACACGTCGGTGACGCGAAGGCCGGCGTGGGCCTTGTAGCGGCGGTTCACCGAGATCAGGTTGGCCACCAGCGACTCCACCTGATGGGCGTTTCGCAGCCGGCCCGCGAAGATGCCGCGCATCCCCGGGATGCGGGAGGCCAGGGCCTGCACGATGTCGGTGGCCTCGCGCTCCTCGCCGAGCACCATCACGTCGGTGTCGATCTCCTCGATCGACTCGTCCTGCAGCAGCACCGCCGAGAGGTGGTGGAAGGCGGCGGTGACGCGCGAGTCCGGCAGCAGGGCGGCGGCCTGCTGGGCGGCGCTGCCCTCCGCCGGCTTGAGGGCGTACGCGCCCTGCTTGTCGAAGCCCAGCGGGTTGACGCAGTCGACGACGATCTTGCCCGCGAGCTCCTCGCGCAGGGCCTCCAGGGTCGCCGCGTGGCCCTCCCACGGCACCGCGATGATCACGATGTCGCTCTCCCGAGCCGTGGTCGCGTTGTCCGCGCCACGCACCCCGAGGCCGAGCTCGGCGGCCGAGGCCTCGGCCCGCTCGGCCGTACGGGAGCCGATGATGACCTGCTGCCCGGCCTTGGCCAGCCGGTAGGCCAGGCCGCGGCCCTGGTCGCCGGTGCCGCCCAGGACGCCGACCACGAGGTGGGAGACGTCGGGGAGCAGGTGCGCCGGGTTGGTCACTGAATCGTGGGTACTCATGCCGAAGATCCTGCCAAAGCAGGGGCCGCTGCTCCATCCTGGGCGGCATGGACGCGGTGAGAGTTTCAGCACTACGCGAGTCCCTGGCCGGCACCGGCTGGCTCGAGTCCACCAAGACCTTCGCGAGCGCGCTGCGCCGTTCGGTCACCCGCCGGACGGCCGCCGGCCTGCTGCTGGTCGGCACCGAGCGGTACGAGCCCTGGCACCTGGCCGCCCATCTGGACGACGAGGCCGCCTGGTCGGGGGTCCCCCGGCTGGCCCCCACCCTGCTGCGGCACCAGGTCCCGCCGGACGCTCCGGCCCACCTCTCGTACGGCCTCGGGCTGCTGGCGGGCGCCCGGCGCGGCGCGACCGTCCTGGTGGTGGCGCCCGCCGCCGCGGGGGCGGGCCTGCTGGAGCGGGTGCAGGACGCCCGCTGCGGTGGCGCGACGGTGCTCGCGCTCGACACCGGCGACCGGGAGCTGGCGGGCCTGGCCCACGAACGGCTGGCCGTGCCGGAGGCCGAGGAGGAGCCGTTCGACCTGGTCCAGCACCTGGTCAGCGCGGCCGCGGGCGCGGCCCCGGCCACCCGCTCCCGGCTGGTCCGCCTCGCCGAGCGGCTCACGGCCTCGCCCGTCGCGCGCTGGTAGGACGGCGGTCGGACCCGCTGCCCCGACGGTCCCTCAACTGCAGGCTCTCCTACGCCATCGGCGCGCCCCTGACCGGCACCAAATTCGATTGCGACGCCGTCGAGCCCGACGGATGATCCCCCTCGTGACGTCCCGACCTCCTGATCAGCCCCGCTGGCGCGCGCTGGCCCACAAGATCCGCCCCGACCTGGCGCCCTGGCGGTCCTCGCGCGACTTCCGCCTGCTCTGGAGCTCCGGCTGCGTCTCGGCCTTCGGCAGCTTCCTGACCTATGTCGCCGTGCCGCTGCAGATCAAGGAGCTCACCGGCTCCTCGCTCGCGGTGGGCCTGGTCGGCGCGGTGGAGCTGCTGCCGCTGATCGTCTTCGGGCTCTGGGGCGGCGCCCTCGCCGACGCCCTGGACCGCCGGAAGCTGGTGCTGTGCTCGGAGGCCGGACTCGGCCTGCTCTCCGGGCTGCTGCTGCTCAACGCCCTGCTGCCGACGCCGGTGCTCTGGCCGATCTACCTGGTGGCCGGCCTGGTCGCCGCCGTGGACGGCCTCCAGCGGCCGGCCCTGGACTCGCTCACCCCGCGGATCGTCGCGCACGACCAGCTCACCGCCGCGTTCGCCCTCAACTCCCTCTACCGCAACGCCGCTTCGGTGGCCGGCCCG
The DNA here is from genome assembly GCF_007828955.1 of Kitasatospora atroaurantiaca. NCBI lineage: Bacteria > Bacillati > Actinomycetota > Actinomycetes > Kitasatosporales > Streptomycetaceae > Kitasatospora > Kitasatospora atroaurantiaca. The sequence continues at coordinate 1,928,803 of NZ_VIVR01000001.1, forward strand.
GCGCTGGCCGGTGTCATCGTGGCGGTCGCCGGCGTGCAGACCGCGTACGCCCTGGACGTCGCCACCTTCGCCGTCTCACTGCTGCTGCTCGCCCGGATGCGCGCCGTCCCGCCGCCGACCGGTGCCGAGAAGCCGTCCCTGCGCGCGATCGCCACCGGCGTGAAGTACGCCTGGAGCCGTCCGGACCTGCTGGGTACGTACGCCGTCGACACCTGCGCGATGCTCTTCGCCTACCCCGTCGCGATCTTCCCGTTCCTGGCCGGGGACCTCCACGCCGACTGGGCGCTCGGCCTGATGTACGCCGCCACGGCCGTCGGCGCGCTGGCGGTCTCGGTGACCAGCGGCTGGACCTCCCACGTCCACCGGCACGGGCGGATGCTGGTGTTCTCCGCGCTCGGCTGGGGAGCGGCCATGGCCGTGGCCGGCCTGGTGGGCGACATCTGGCTGGTCCTGTTCTTCCTCGCCGTGGCCGGAGGCGCCGACCAGATCAGCGGGGTGGCCCGCTCGACCATCTGGAACCAGTCCATCCCGGACGAGTTGCGCGGCCGGCTGGCCGGCGTGGAACTGCTCAGCTACTCGGTCGGTCCGCACCTCGGGCAGGTCAGGGCCGGCGGCATGGCCGGACTGATCGGCGTCCGCGGCTCGGTCTGGGCGGGCGGCCTGGCCTGTGTGGTCGGCGTGCTCGGCCTGGCCGCCGCCCTGCCGAAGCTGCTGGCCTACGACGACCGCACCGACCCGCACGCCGCCGCCGTCCGGGCCGAGCACGAGGCCACGGCGGCGCTGGCCGCCTGAGGCCGACGGGCCGTCAGGCCTTCGGCGAGGCGCGCTCAGTCCCCCTCCTGCTCCTCGACCTTGTCGTGCCAGCGCGGGTCGGTCTGCCACTCGCGGTTGCGCTCGGCGGCGATCTCCAGCGCGTGCGCGGCCTCCTCACGGCTCGCGTACGGGCCGAGGCGGTCCTTGGCCGGGCACTCCGGGCCCTCCTCGACCTTGGCGTGCTTGATGCAGTAGAACCACTCGCCCGGTTTCCCGGTGGGCTTTCGGCCGAATCCCAGTGGCATGACGGGTTCTCCTGTCGCTCGGTTGCTTCCTTACGGATCATTCCCGGCAACCGTCTCGCACACACAGCCGGGTCGGCCGGGACCCGGCCGATAGACTCGGCGCCATGGCTCTCGTACCCGGCATCCAGTCCCCCACCCGCAAGGTTCCCGCGCACATCGCGCGCCCCGAGTACGTCGGCAAGCCCAAGCCGACCCCGTACGACGGGCCCGAGGTGCAGTCCGCCGAGACCATCGAGAAGATGCGGATCGCGGGCCGGATCGCCGCGCAGGCGATGGAGGCCGCCGCCAAGCTGATCGCGCCGGGGGTCACCACCGACGAACTCGACGCCGTCGCCCACGAGTACATGTGCGACCACGGCGCGTACCCCTCGGACCTCGGCTACCGCGGCTTCCCCAAGTCGGTCTGCACCTCGATCAACGAGGTGATCTGCCACGGCATCCCGGACTCGACGGTCCTTCAGGACGGCGACATCGTCAACATCGACGCGACCGCCTACATCCACGGCGTGCACGGCGACCTCAACGCGACGTACCTGTGCGGCAATGTGGACGAGGAGTCCAAGCTGCTCGTCGAGCGCACCCGGGAGTCACTCAACCGCGCGATCAAGGCGGTCAAGCCCGGGCGCCAGGTCAATGTGATCGGCCGCGTCATCGAGTCCTACGCCAAGCGCTTCGACTACGGCGTGGTCCGGGACTTCACCGGGCACGGGATCAACACCTCGTTCCACTCCGGCCTGGTCATCCCGCACTACGACAGCGACCGCGCCACCGAGGTGATCAAGCCCGGGATGACCTTCACCATCGAGCCGATGCTCACCCTGGGCACGTACGACTACGAGATCTGGGAGGACGGCTGGACGGTGGTCACCAAGGACCGCAAGCGCACCGCCCAGTTCGAGCACACCCTGGTCGTCACGGCGGACGGCGCGGAGGTCCTCACGCTGCCGTAGGTGCACCGATCAAGTCGGGGTACCCCATAGGGGCGCGGGGAACTGCGCGAGATCGGAAGGCGACGACCTGTGCCCTACCGCCTCGCGCAGTTCCTCGCGCCCCTGCTGTAGTTGCTCGTCTGCCTGATCCACGGCGGAGCCGCTCAGCCGATGAGCCACTGCTCCTCGGCCACCGCGCCGACCTCCGTGCAGGCGTCGGTGAGCACGTCCAGAACGCGCAGCGCGTCCGGCAGCGGCTGCTCGGGCCCGCGCAGCCACCGCACCTCGGAGCCGTCCGGCAGCGAAGCCGGCGGCAGCAGGGTGTACGAGCCGCGGCAGTGCCAGCGCAGGCCGGGGTGCTCGGACATGGTGTCGGGCGTGCTGTCCAGCGCGCTCGGCCACCACTCGTCCTCGTCGACCGGGGTGCCGCGGGTGGCGGTGAAGAACAGGTACCGGTCCTCGCCGACGGCCGCGACCGGGCCGCCCACGCCGAGCTTGTCGAGCCGCTCGAGCGCGAGGCGCCCGGCCACGGCGGGTACGTCGAGCACATCGTGCGCGCGGCCGGTGGCGGTGATGAAGTTCGCCTGCGGGTCCCTCGAGAGCCAGCGGGCCAGCTGCTCGGGGTCGGTGGTGGCCTGGGTCTGCCAGGCGAAGGACACCGGGTGCTGGGCGGGGGCCGGACAGCCGACCCGGTCGCAGGAACAGCGATGGCCTGCCGGGTGTGCGGCGGGCGCCAGCGGGAAGCCCGCTCTGACCGCGCCGAGCAGCAGATCCAGCCGGACGGCCGCGTCCTGCCCGGTCACGGGCCTCGCCCGCTCCCGGTCACGCCGCTGCCACCAGGTCGTCCACCTACTGCTGGCTTCCATCGGGCCCCTTCCGCACCTGCTGTGACCTGCCGTGCCTGGTGTGACACAGCGACCGACGCGATATCGGACGCAACGTCCGGGCCCGCCCGTTACTTCCCGGGTGTGCTCGGTCCGGTGCATCCGCCGTGGGCCGGAGCCGGGGTTGCCGGACGGCCGACGCCCGGGGTCACGTGACGGAGTACGAGAGTTGAAGCTCGGCGGGCAGGCGCACCGACGCGCGCCCTGCCCGGCCCGTACGGGGCCCGCTGACCCGGGTGAAACCCCGGGGGCGTACAGAGCAGGATAAGGGTGTCCGGCGGGTCTTCTTGACCGGGGGCGGTGCTGCGCTGGTCACACCGGCCGTCGGCATAGGCTGTGCTGGTGAAGAGCGCGGACACCGAATTCGTCGGCGGGCCACTGGACGGCAAGGTGCTGCCGATCCTGCTGGGCCTGTTCCACAACGTGCCGAAGGTCTACCGGGTACCCGTCCCGGCTCACGGGGATGTGCCGGCCGCCACACTCGTGTACCGCCGGGCCAGGGAGTACGACGCCAAGGGCCACTCGCGCTGGCGCTACGAGTACGACCAGGCCGCCTCCTAGCCTCCTCCCTCAGGCCTCCACGCTCAGTCCTCCTCCGCCAGGATCAGGTACAGCTTCTTCTTGGCGTCCGTGAGCACGGCCAGGCCCTTGGCCCGCTGCTCCTCCGTACCCGTGGTCATGACCTGCCGGATCGCGTGGTCCACGGCACCGAGCGCCTGGCCGACCTCCTGGATCGCCTCCCAGTCGACACCTCGCCCGGCCTCGTCCCACGGCGACTCCTGACCCGCCTCGGCCTCCGTCCTACCGGCCTCGGTGAGCTCGAACAGCCGCTTTCCCGAGACCTCCTGAGCCCGGATCAGCCCCTCCTCCTCCAGCAGCTGGAGGGTCGGGTACACCGAACCGGGGCTCGGCCGCCAGGCTCCGCCGGTCCGCTCACCGATCTCGGTGATCATCTCGTAGCCGTGCATCGGCCGCTCCTTGAGCAGCGCGAGCAGCGACGCGCGGACGTCCCCGCGACGCGCCCGCCCACCACGACGGCCGCCACCCCGGCCATGACCGCCGAAGCCGCCGCCATGGCCACCCCGGCCGCCGAAACCGTGACCGAACGGTCCGAACGCTCCCGGCGGGCCGGGCGGACGGCCCGGACCACCGAAGCCGCCGAACGCGTTGCGGCCCTCGAAACTCTCCCCGGGGAACTCCCCGGGCTGGGGGCGCCGGCCGCGGCGCCGCCCCTCTCCTCGAAACGGGCTTCCTGGGCGCATGACTGCGCACCACCTCTCAGACTGTCGATGCCTCTCTCCCGAAGCATCTTGATAGCTCAACGATATATCGCTACCTATCGCTCGTCAACGATTCTGCGCGTCGCGCGCCGTCCGCCCGCGACGGTGGATCACACGGGCTAGCGTGGCCGCCATGGCCGGTGAACGAGATCTTCAGCAGCTGCTCGGCGGGATGCGCCCGGTGCTCAACCCCGGGCGGTACGTCTACTGCACCCTCCCCGCCAAGGTGCCCGCCGGGCTGCGGCCGGTGGTCATGGTCGCGGAGGCGGAGGGGCCGACCATCGTGGTGGCCCAGGAGGAGGCCGACGCCCTCGGCCTGCGCTACGAGTACGTGGCCGGCTGGATCACCCTCCAGATCCACTCCGCCCTGGAGGCCGTCGGCCTCACCGCCGCCGTCGCCACCTGCCTCGCCGAACACGGCATCAGCTGCAACGTGGTGGCCGGCTTCCACCACGACCACCTCTTCGTCGCGGCCGATGACGCGGACCGCGCGGTCGCCGCCCTGCAGGAGCTGTCGGCCGCCAACCGGGCCTGAGCCGCCGTGCCCCGGGCCCGAAACTGGGCGGCCACCGCGGCCGCCGTACTCGAGGACTGCCTCGACCCGCTCACGGCGGACGGCGGCCTGCCCGGCGGTGTGATCACGGCCGGGACGGCGGACGGCGTCCGCCACACCGTGGCCGCCGGGATCGTCGCCCCCGAGTGCGGCCCGGAGCCGCCGGACGAGCACACCCGCTACGACGTCGCCTCACTGACCAAGGTGGTGGCCACCTGGCCACTGGTCGGCCGGGCGGTGGACGCCGGGCTGCTCGACCTCGACGCGCCCGTGCACACCTACCTGCCCGGTATCCCACCCTCCGCACCCGGGGCGGCGCTGACGGTACGCCAGATCCTCACCCACACCACCGGGCTGCGCGCGGACACCCACTTCGAACGCTACCTGGACCGCGGGACCCCTCTGGCCGAACTCATCTGCGAGGAACCGCTGATCAGTGCACCCGGCACGGAACACCGGTACATCGACCGGGGGTTCATCCTGCTCGGCCTGCTGCTGACCGCCCTCCACGGCCGCGAACTCGACCGGTCGGCAGGGGAGTTGTGGCGCGAGCTGGGCATGACGGAAACGCTGTACGGGCCGGTCGCCCGGGGGCCGGACGTCGCGCCCACCGAGCCGCGCCTGACCGGGGCGCCCCGCCTCTGGGGCACCGTCCACGACCCCAGCGCCGCCATGATGGGCGGCATCGCCGGCCATGCCGGGGTCTTCACCACCACCTCGGACCTCGCGAGCTTCGCCGAGCGCACCCTCGGCTCGCCCTGGCTCGCGGAGAGCATGCGGCCGACCGCGTTCATCGAGCCCGGCCTGCACCGCGGGCTGGCCTGGATCATCGCCGAGGACGGCGCCGTCGCGTACCACCACGGCTTCACCGGCACCAGCCTGCACCTCGCGCCGCGCACCGGCCGCTACCTCGCCATCTGCACCAACGCGGTCTACCACGGCTGGGACAAGGCCCGGCTGGCACCGCTGCGCGACCTCGCACTCAGGACCATCGCGGACGGGACGTGACACCGGACCGCCGCCGGCGCGGTGCCGCCGAGGCGGCCGTGAACTCAGGCGGCCGCGGCAGGGAGCACCCGGCCGAGCAGGTCCTGGAACACCCGCCGCTCCTCCGCGTCCAGCTGCTCCAGGCCGGTGAGCCCCGACCTCATCTCCGCGCGGATCCGGCGGACTACCTCGGCCCCCTCGTCCGTCAGGACGACGTTCTTGATACGGCGGTCCGCGGGATCGGCCGTCCGGCGGACCAGTCCGCGCGTCTCCAGCCGGTCGACGATCCCGGTGATGTTGGAGGCGTCGCAGCCGAGCAGTTCGGCCAGCGTGCGCATGGACATCGGCCGCCGGAGCACGCTGAGCATCTTCCCCTGCATGAGGGTGAGCTCCTGCCCGGCCGCCGTGACGGCGAAGTTGCGGTAGTAGGCGGCGGCCGCCTGCGCGAGCTGGTCCAGGAGTTCGGCGGCGGTCGGTGCGGGCGCGGCGGGCGGCTTGGTCGGGGTCATGGCTCAAGTCTAGGCGGATTTACTTGACATCCTCAACCATCTAGATCTACCTTCGATTCATTGCTTGACGACTTCAATCATCAAGGGCATCAAATCTTTCCGTTCAGGAGCACCACCATGAAGGCCATCACCTACCGCAGCTACGGCGGCCCCGACGTCCTGGAGTACGGGGAGGTCCCGGAGCCCAAGCTGGGAGCCGACCAGGTGCTGGTCAGGGTACGGGCCAGCTCGGTCAACCCGGTCGACTGGAAGATCCAGGCCGGGTACCTGGACAGTGCGATGGACGCCGTCTTCCCCGTCATCCCCGGCTGGGACGTGGCGGGCGTCGTCGAACGGGTGGGCATCGGCATCACCGAGTTCGAGCCCGGCTACGAGGTCATCGGCTACGTCCGCGAGGACATGGTGAGCCGCGGGACCTTCGCCGAGTACGTCGCGGCGCCCGTCCGCACCCTCGCCCGCAAGCCGCGCAACCTCACCTTCGAGCAGGCCGCCGGTCTCCCGCTGGCCGGGCTCACCGCCTACCAGGCCCTCACCCGCGCCCTCGACGTGCAGCCGGGCGAGACCGTCCTGGTCCACGCGGCCGCCGGCGGCGTCGGGTCACTCGCCGTCCAGATAGCCGTCGCGCTCGGCGCCCGGGTGATCGGTACGGCCGGCGAGCAGAACCACGACTTCCTGCGCTCGCTGGGCGCCGAGCCCGTCCGCTACGGCGAGGGGCTGGCGGCCCGGGTCCGAGCGCTCGCACCGGAGGGCGTGGACGCCGTCCTCGACCTGATCGGCGGCGAGGCCCTTCAGGCCTCCCCCGCACTGCTCGGCCCGGGCGGACGCCTCGCCTCCGCCGCGGAGCCCACCGTGCTCGGGCTCGGCGGCCGCTTCGTGTTCGTCCGCCCCGACGCCGCCGACCTCGCCGCGCTCACCGACCTCGCCGAGATCGGCCGCCTGAAGGTCGAGGTCGCCGCGACCTTCCCGCTGCGCCGGGCCGCCGACGCGCAGCGGCTCAACGCCGAGGGCCACACCCGCGGCAAGGTCGTCGTCACCGTCCCCTGAAGCTCCGTCGCGACCCCCTGAGGAACCCCATGTCCATCGTCGTCATCGCCGACTGGCTCGCCGCCGACGGCCAGGAGCAGCGAGTCGCCGACCTGCTGCCCGCACTCACCGAGGCCGTCCTGGCCGAACCCGGCGCGCTCGGCTTCCGGGCCGTGCGCTCCCGGCGGGACCCGGCGGCCTTCGTGCTCTTCGAGGAGTACGCGGACGCCGCGGCGCTGGAGGCCCACCGCGCCACCGACCACTTCCGCGACTTCGTCCAGGGAACCATCGCCCCGCTCCTCATCGACCGGCAGGTCGAGGTCTACTCCACCATCTGACCAGCCGTCCGACGCGCCCGCACACGCCCGTACACACCAGGAAGACACCATGACCTCAGCGTTGTTCGTCGTCACCGGCGCCGCCCACTGGACCCTCGCCGACGGCACCCTCCACCCCACCGGCTACTGGGCCGAGGAGCTCGCCGAGCCGCACCGGATCCTCCGCGAAGCCGGGTACCGGATCACGCTGGCCACCCCGGGCGGCGTCACCCCCACGGTCGACCGCGCCAGCCTGACCGCCGAGGCCAACGGCGGCGCGGAGCGCGCGGACGCCGTCGCGAGGTACCTCGACTCCATCCGTGCCGAGCTGGAGAGCCCGGCCGAGCTGGCGGACATCAACCCCGACGAGTACGACGTGGTGTTCTACCCGGGCGGACACGGGCCGATGGAGGACCTCGCCACGGACGCGGACTCCGGCCGGATCCTCACCCGCGCCCTGGACACCGGCAAGCCCGTGGGCGTGCTCTGCCATGCACCCGCCGCGCTGCTCGCCGCCCGCCGCGAGGACGGCAGCTGGCCGTTCGCCGGGTACCGGTTGACCTCGTTCACCAACGCCGAGGAGACCGCGGCAGGCCTCGCCGAGCGTGCCGTCTGGCTGATCCAGGACCGCCTGGTCGAGCTCGGCGCGGACTTCGAGGAGGCGGCGCCTTTCACCCCGCACACGGTCGTCGACCGCAACCTGTTCACCGGCCAGAACCCGTCCTCCTCCGCCGAGTTGGCCCGCCTGCTGGTCGCCGCCGGGCCGGTCGACGCCGCTGCGGTGGTGGCCGGGATGCGGGTCGGCTTCGACTCCGGCCGCACCCGGCGGCTGGAGTGGCGGCTCGGCCAGCTGAGCGCCCTGCGCACCCTGCTCACCGAGCAGACCGATGCCCTGCTGGAGGCGCTGCGCAGCGACCTGGGCAAGGGCCCGGCCGAGGCCTACCGTACGGAGGTCGGCTTCACCCTCAACGAACTCGACCACACCGTCCGGCACTTGGAGGAGTGGCTGCAGCCCGAGCCGGCCGCCGTCCCCGACGCCTTCCTCCCCGCCGAGGCCCGCGTCGTCCGGGAGCCGCTGGGCGTCGTCCTGGTGATCGCGCCGTGGAACTACCCGCTCCAGCTGGCCCTCGCCCCGCTGGTCGGTGCGCTGGCGGCCGGGAACGCGGTGGTCGTGAAGCCGAGCGAGCTCGCCCCCGCCACCTCCGCGCTGATCGCCCGTCTGCTGCCCCGCTACCTCGATCCGCAGGCGGTCGCGGTCGTGGAGGGTGCCGTCGAGGAGACCACCGCGCTGCTGGAGCAGCGCTTCGACCACATCTTCTACACCGGCAACGGCGCCGTCGGACGGATCGTCATGGCCGCCGCGGCCAAGCACCTCACACCGGTCACCCTGGAACTCGGCGGCAAGAGTCCGGTCGTGGTCGACGAGGACGCCGATCTCGCCGTCACCGCCGAGCGGCTCGCCCGGGGCAAGTTCCTCAACGCCGGCCAGACCTGCGTCGCCCCCGACTACGTCCTCGCCATCGGCACGGCCGCGGCCGCGCTCGAACCGCACCTGGCCGCCGCCGTGCACGCGCTGGCCGGCGACGACCCGGCCGCCAACCCGGAGTACGGACGGATCGTCAACACCCGGCACTTCGACCGGCTCACCGCGCTGCTGGGCGACGGCCGGACCGTCACCGGAGGCGGACACGACCGCGCCGACCGCTACATCGCACCCACCGTGCTCGCGGACGTCTCCCCCGACGCCCCCGTGATGCAGTCCGAGATCTTCGGCCCCGTCCTGCCGGTCATCCCCGTGCCCGACCTCGATGCGGCCATCGCCTTCATCAACGACCGCGACAAGCCCCTGGCCCTGTACGCGTTCACCGAGTCCGCGGACACCAAGCGACGACTGACCGAGGAGACCTCCTCCGGCGCCCTGGTCTTCGGCCTGCCCGTCTCCCACCTCGCGGTACCCGAGCTGCCGTTCGGCGGCGTCGGCGAGAGCGGCATGGGCAACTACCACGGCAGGTACTCGATCGCGACGTTCAGCCACGCGAAGGCCGTCCTGGACAAGCCGCTGCGCTGAGCAACGCACAAGCCCGCATACGAATGACAATGCGGCATGTACACGCCTCGCCACGGACGGTAGTGTCAGTCCCTGCCACGTCCGAGGAGGAGAGAGCGCGATGGACCGCGAGAAGATCCCCAGAACGATCGCCGGCACCGGCACCTTCGTCACCGACCCGGACGACGAGGTGCAGGCGCCGACGGCCGAGTGCCAACGGCCCTGCTGCCGGGAGGATCTGGACTCGCCACCCGGCTACTGGGGCTGGCGCCGCGTGGACTGACCGCGACCGGCCGTCCTGCCTGGGGCCTCTCCCTTCCCGACCACGGGGTAGGGAGAGGCCCCTCGCGCGCGACCGTGCCGCGGATGGAGTCGGGCGACGGCGCCCGAACTGGCGAGGCCACGACCACGGGTGATAGGTACTGGTACCGATCATCAGCTGCGGCGTTCGCGCCCGCCCCCACCTCTGCGAGGTCGTCGTGCCGAACGGCCGCATATCGAGACGGCGTACCGTCGCCCTGTCCGCCGCCGGCGTGCTCATCGTGGGCTGCGCCGTGCTGACCGGCGCCTCGGGATCGGGGAGCGGCGACGGGAAGGCGGCCCCGGTGGCGGCCGACTCGGTGGCCTCCGACGCGACGGCGACCGCCGGCTCCGAGGCTGCCCCGTCCGGCTCAGCCTCGGCCCGCGCCATCACCTCCGCCTCGCCCGCCGCGTCCGCCTCGGGCTCCCCGTCCGCTTCGGCTTCGGGCACCGCCTCCCCCGGCACCTCGGCGGCAGCCGCACCGCCGCACACCACGGCGAAGCTGTCGCCCCCCGCCGTCTTCAGCGGCCAGGCCTTCGACACCTGCACCGCGCCCGCCCTCGCCACCATGAACGCCTGGCACCAGGCCTCCCCCTACGGCGCTGCCGCCGTCTACATCGGGGGCAAGAACCGCGGCTGCGCCCAGCCCCAGCTGACCTCGGGCTGGGTACGGTCCGTCAGCGCCGCCGGCTGGCGGCTGATCCCGCTGTACGTCGGCGCCCAGCCGCCGTGCCAGACCGGCAGCAGCCCGGAGAAGATCACCGCCGACAACGCCTCGACGCTGGGAGCCTCCGACGGCGCCGACGCGGTGGCGAAGGCCTCCGCGCTGGGCATGCGCTCCGGCAGCGCCCTCTATCTGGACATGGAGGCCTACGACAGCGGCAACACCGCCTGCGCGCAGACCGTGCTGACCTACGTCCAGGCCTGGGACCGTGCGGTGCACGCCGCCGGCTACTGGGCCGGCTTCTACGGCTTCGCCGGCTCCAGCGCCGCCGGCATCGCCCGGGCCGCCGGCCAGTCCGCCGCCGACCTGCCGGACGCCCTCTGGTACGCCAAGTACGACGGCGCCGCGGACACCACCACGAGCTTCCCCTTCGCGGCCGGCCTGTGGACCGGCCACCGCCGCGGCCACCAGTACCAGGTCAACCAGAAGGAGACCTACGGGGGCGCCGCCCTCACCGTGGACCGCAACGCCTGGGACGGCCCCGTCGCCCAGGTCGGCTGACCATCAGCTTGGCTGCGGGCCGCCGCCCTCACCGAGGTACGCCGCCGGCCCCGCTCAGAAGCCCTTGTAGAGCGGGGTCGGAATGGTGAAGGGGACGGAGGTCCGCTCGGACTCGCTACCGGTCGGGTCCACCGCGAAGACCTTGACGACGTGATCCCCCTCCAGCCAGGACCCGTCCGACTGCCACATCCAGCTACCGTCGGCAGCGACGTCACTCGCCCCCAGACGCTTGCCGTTCTCCCAGAGCTCGACCCTCACGGCGCCCCAGGCGGACCCCATGAAACCCACAGCCGCCGGCGGCACCATCTGGTAGGGCACCGGCGCCGACACCACCGGCGCGGGGAGCGTGTTCAGAATGGTGAAGGGCACCGTGGTCCGCTCGGACTCGCCACCGGTCGAATCCACCGCGAAGACCTTGACGACGTGATCCCCCATGGCCCAGGGCTTGCCCGGCGCCCAGCCCCAGCTGCCGTCGGCAGCGACGTTGCTCCACCCCAGGCGCTTGCCGTTCTCCCAGAAGCTCACCTTTGCGGCGCCGCGCGCGGACCCCACGAAGCGCATAACGGCTCCCGGCACCTGCTGGTTGGCCCCCGGCACCGAAACCACCGGCGGAGCAAGCGGCCCGCCCTCCCCCAGAGCGGTGGCCGCAAGGTAGTCGTTGATGGCGGATCTGTCGCCGTGGGGGTCCTCATAGCCGTTCCGGACCAGGCCTATACGCGGAGCGATTCCGTCGATGAGGAAGTTGATGAGCCCCATGATGATGGGAACATTTCGCCCGGCCACCTCGGCGTGATTGGTCACAAAGGGGGATTCCGTGAAGACGAAATTAAAATTGGCGTAGTTCTGGAAAAGACCCAGATAGGGCTCGATCTGCTGGTGGTACTGCGAATCGGCAGGCGAGGAGAACAGGTAGACGTTGGCCCCGGCGTTGGCCCCTCCGACCACCAGGTCAGGCAGGATTCCGTCAAGGATTCTGATGTTCTCGTCGGAGACCGCCTCCCCCGTCATGAATCGGGCGGTACGGGGGTGCACCTCCCTCACATAAGTCCCGATCGCGAACTGGGGGGCGATGGCCACCATATTCTTGAAGCCGTACCTCAGCCCGAAATACAGCGCGGCACTGGCGCCTTTCGAGCTGCCGAGCAACGTGCAGTCGGCGGGAGTCAGAGAGAGGGCGTTCATGAAGCGCGCAATGAGTGAGGTGACGGATGCCTCGATGGAGAAATCCATCCCCTTGCACAGGTAGTAGCTGTTCTCCCCGTCGAATCGGTCGCGGATCCACAGGACATTCGCTCGAAGGTTGTCCAGAACGCCGTTCGACCATCCGAAGTCTTCGGGTGCGGAGAAATTCGCGAAGACTATCACCAGGTGCCGGTTGCCATTCCTGGCGTTGAAGAACCGGTACTCGACGGGAAACTTCTCGGAGGCTTCCACGCCGCTGAACCTGTGGCGCTTGGTGGAGGCTGCGTTAGACATGTATGGAATCCATCTGATGTGAGCCTTCGGACTCGAGCGATGCGTGCCGGGCACCCGTGGTCCTGCGTGATCATGTCTACTGTTCGGGCAGAATGATCATACGGAGAGTCACGAACGGGGCCTACGATACGACATTCCTCGCCTGGCGGTCCGGCAAGTCCGGGGCTCACAGGTTCTCGGGGAAGTGGCAGGCGACCTTGTGGCCCGGCTTGAGTTCGCGCAGCGGCGGCTCGACCTCACGGCAGATCTGCTGGGCCTTCCAGCAGCGCGTGTGGAAGCGGCAGGCAGGCGGCGGTTTGATCGGTGACGGGACGTCGCCCGTCAGCAGGATCCGCTCGCGCCGCTCCCGGCGCTCGGGGTCCGGCACGGGGACGGCCGACATCAGGGCCACCGTGTAGGGGTGCATCGGACCGGCGTAGACGGACTCGCGCCCGCCGATCTCGACGATCTTGCCGAGGTACATCACCGCGACCCGGTCCGACACGTGCCGGACCACCGAGAGGTCGTGCGCGATGATCAGGTACGTCAGCCCGAGCTCGCTCTGCAGGTCGTCCAGCAGGTTGACCACCTGCGCCTGGATCGAGACGTCCAGTGCCGAGACCGGCTCGTCCGCCACGATCATCTTCGGGCGCAGCGCCAGCGCGCGGGCCACACCGATCCGCTGCCGCTGGCCGCCGGAGAACTCGTGCGGGTAGCGGTTGTAGTGCTCGGGGCTCAGACCGCAGAGCTCCAGCAGGTCCTGCACGGCCTTCTTGACGCCGTGCTCGGTCTGCACCTTCTGCAGCCGGAACGGCGCACCCACGATGGTCCCGACGGTGTGCCGGGGGTTCAGCGAGGAGTACGGGTCCTGGAAGATCATCTGGATGTCCCGGCGCAGCGGCCGCATCGCGCCCCGGGAGAGGTGGGTGATGTCCCGGCCCTCGAACTCGATCCGCCCCCCGGTGGGCTCCTCCAGCCGGACGATCAGCCGCCCGGTGGTGGTCTTGCCGCAGCCGGACTCGCCGACGACACCCAGCGTCTCCCCGGAGTGCACGGTGAAGTCGATCCCGTCCACGGCGTGGACGGCAGCCACCTGGCGGCGCATCAGCCCCTGGGTGATCGGGAAGTGCTTGGTCAGACCGGTCACCTTGAGGAGCTCTTCGGTGCTCTCCACGGTGGTCATGGTGGTCAGCTCCTACGGGTCGGCTCCTGCAGAGCGGCCCTACAGCCGCGGTGCGATCTCTTCGGTGAAGATCCGGTGCCGCTCGCCGGGCAGCAGATGGCAGGCCACCAGGTGGGCGGTGCCGGCGGCGTCGGTCAGCTCGGGCACCTCGGTGAAGGACCGGTCGCCGTTGCGGCTCGCGTACGGGCAGCGCGGGTTGAAGGCGCAGCCCGCGGGGAGCCGGATCAGGCTCGGGGGGTTGCCCGTGATCGGGATCAGCCGGTCCTGGATCTCCCGGTCGAGCCGCGGCATCGAGCCGAGCAGCCCCCAGGTGTACGGGTGCTCGGGCGCGGTGAAGATCAGCTTGGCGGGGCCTTTCTCCACGCACTTCCCGGCGTACATCACCAGGATCTCGTCGGCGAGTTCGGCGACCACGCCGAGGTCGTGGGTGATGATGATGACGGCCGAGCCGAACTCCTGCTGGAGGTCCCGGATGAGGTCCAGGATCTGCGCCTGGACGGTGACGTCCAGGGCGGTGGTCGGCTCGTCGGCGATCAGCAGGGACGGGTCGTTGACCAGAGCCATGGCGATCATCGCGCGCTGGCGCATGCCGCCGGAGAACTGGTGCGGGAAGTCGTCCACCCGCTTGTCGGGCTGCGGGATCCCGACGCGGTCGAGCATCTCGACGGCGCGGCTGCGGGCGTCCTTCTTCGAGGCGTCCGGGTGGTGCACCCGGTAGGCCTCGATGATCTGCTGCCCGATGCTGTAGAGGGGGTGCATCGCGGTCAGCGGGTCCTGGAAGATCATGGCCATCTTGTGGCCGCGCAGCCGCCGGACCCGGTCCGGTCCTGCCGCCAGCAACTCCTCGCCGTCCAGCCAGATCTCGCCGGAGATCCTGGCGCGCTTGGAGTAGGTCAGGCCCATGATGCCGAGCGAGGTGACGGACTTTCCGGAGCCGGACTCGCCGACGATGCCGAGCGTCCGGCCGCGCTCCAGGGCGAAGGACACGCCGTCCACGGCCTTGACCAGACCGTCGTCGGTGTCGAAGTGGATCCGCAGGCCGATCACCCGCAGGAAGCCGGAGACGACCTCCGGGTGCCGCTCGACGGCAGGTTGATGCTTCATCGGTACCTCACCCGCGGGTCGAGGGCGACGTACAGGATGTCCACCACCAGGTTGGCGACCACGATGAAGAGGGCCGCCAGGGTGGTCACCGCCATGATCTTGGGCAGGTCGTTCTCGGTGATCGCCTGGACCGCGTACTGGCCCACGCCGGGCAGCGAGAAGGCGGTCTCGGTGAGCACCGCGCCGCCGAGCAGCAGCCCGAGGTCGAGGCCGAAGATGGTGATGATCGGGGTGAGCGCGGCGCGCAGGCCGTGCCGGACCACCACCTGGCGCTCGGTCAGGCCCTTGGCCCGTGCGGTGCGGATGTAGTCCTCGCTCATCGTCTCCAACATGCCCGCACGGGTGAGCCGGGCGTAGAGCGCCGAGTACAGGAAGGCGAGGGTGACCCAGGGCAGGACGAGGTTCTTCGCCCACTCCAGCGGGTTCTCGCTGAAGCCGACGTAGTGCAGGTTCGCGAAGATCGGCCACTTGTAGCTGAACAGCGCCAGCGAGATCAGCGCCGTGAAGAAGATCGGCAGGGAGACGCCGGCCAGCGCGATGCCCATCGAGAACCGGTCGAAGAACGAGCCGCGCTTGAGGGCGGAGAGCACGCCGATCGCCACTCCGGTGACGAGCCAGAGGAGCGCCGCGCCGATGGCCAGCGAGAGGGTCACCGGGATCCGCGAGGTGATCTGCGGCCAGACCGGCAGGTGGGACTTGAAGGAGTAGCCGAAGCAGGGGACGTCGCAGTGCGAGGCGTCGGGGCCGAACTGGAAGGTACGGCCGGCCACGATGCCGTGCACGAAGTGCCAGTACTGCACGTAGAGCGGCTGGTCGAAGCCGAGGTTCTTCTCCACGGCGGCCAGCGCCTCCGGGCTGGGGTCGCGGCCGACGTACTGGGCGGCGAGCTGGGTGCTGCTCTCGCCGGCCAGCCGGGGCACCAGGAAGAAGATCGCAAAGGTGATCGCCGTCACGATGACCAGCAGCAGCACCGCCGCGATGAGGCGGCGGACGATGTACGCGCCCACGACGCCGGCCCGGCCCCCGCCCGTGGGCGGGGGCTGCGGCCTTCACCTCCTGTCGGGCTCACTCGGTGCCGATGTTCTTGCCCAGTGCCTTACTTGGTGCCGATGTTGAGGTAGTCGTACATGCCGTACGCCGGCGTCACGAACACGTTGGTGGCGCTGTCCGGCCGGTACAGCGGGTCCTTGCGGTACAGCAGCGGCACCAGCGGTGCCTTCTCCATGGCCGCCTTGTCGATGTCGCCCCAGGCCTTCACCCGCGCCGCGGAGTCGGTGTTGCCGATCGCCGCGGACAGCATCTGGTTGATCGCCGGGTCGTTCAGCTCGGACAGGTTGCTGTTGCCCGAGGCCTTGATGGTCTTGCCGTCGATGATCTGCTCCAGGAAGCCGTAGCCGGTCGGCCAGTCGGCGGCCCAGGCCATCATCATCAGGCCGATGCCGTGCGAGTGGACGAAGGCCGGAGCACCGGCGTTGTCGGTGAAGTACTTGCCGGACGGGTACTGCTGGATCGAGACGTTGATCCCGACCAGCTTCAGCGAGGCCTGTACGGCCTGCGCCAGCGCGATCTCGTTGGGCCGGTCGGACCGGGCGGACAGGTTGGTGGAGAAACCGCCCGGCTGTCCGCACTGGGCGAGTTGTGCCTTGGCTGCCGCGAGGCCGTCCGGGGAGTTGGCACCCTTGTGGTCGGTGGTCGCGTACTGGTCGTACGGGACGTAGCCGCTCACGGTGGGCACCAGGATGGTGGTCGCGATGTCGCCGTGCACGTCGCCGCCGGTCGCGGTCTGGGCCGACAGCCGGTCGATCGCGTACTCGACCGCCTTCCGGCAGGCCGGGTTGTCGAACGGCGGTACGGCGGTGGAGATCGCCACATAGGCGAGTGCACCGCTCTGGGCGTCGTCGATGTGGGCCTTCTGCGTCGAGTTGCTGAGGGCGGTGGCCTGGGTGGCGGCCGCGATCCCCGCGCCCGCGAGGTCGAGCGTGGCGTTACCGGCGATCAGGTTCTGGTCGACGGTGGTCTGGGCGATGTTGAACTGGACCACGATCTTGTCGGGGTACTGCTTGCGGATCGGGTCGCTGTCGGCGCTCCAGTTCGGGTTCCTGACCAGCGTGGCGCCGACGCCGTCCTGGTAGCTCTGGAACATGTACGAGCCGGAGGAGACCACGTTCTTCACGTAGTCCGCACCGGTGTCCTTGGCCTGCGGGACGGGAGCCGACTGGGGGTTCGCGACCAGGTAGTCGAAGTCGGCGAACGGCTGGCTCAGATGGAAGACGATGGTGGTGTCGTCCGGGGTCTCGATGGAGTTGAGCCCACCGGTCTTGTCCTGGTAAGGGCCTTGGTACTTGGGCGAGTTGTCGACCAGGTACTGGCTGAAGTAGGTCGGCCCGTTGGACAGCACCGCAGGCGCGAAGTTGCTGCGCTCGATGGCGTACTTCACGTCCTTGGTGGTGATGGGCGAGCCGTCGGAGTACTTCAGGCCGGGGCGGATGTGGTACGTCCAGATCTTGCCGCCGTCGCTCGGCGTACCGAGGCCGCTCGCCAGGTCGGGCACCAGCTTGAGGCCGTCCTGTCCGGGCGCGGGCTGGAAGGTGGTCAGGGCACGCGCGTACAGCCGGGAGAAGTCCCACATGAAGGCGTAGTAGGTGTTGCCCGGGTCCATCGAGTCCGGCGTGCTGGACAGCTGGTAGGTGACCGTCCCGCCCTGGTGGGTGGAGGCGTTGACCACGCCGTTGAGGCCGGCATTGTAGGTCGCGCCCACGGCATGGACGCCGGCGGCGCTCGTCGAACTCTTGCCGGACGAACAGGCGGTGGCGGCGAGCAGCAGGGCTGCGGCGCCCGCGAGGACGGAGGTTGTTCGTGATCTCCTCATGGTGGATCGCTCCCTCACGGCGACGGAGAAGCGGGCCCGCGCATCAGTTGCTCCGCGGGTCCAGGGCGTCCCGGAGGCCGTCGCCGAGCAGGTTGAAGGCGAGGACCGTGATGAAGATCGCCAGACCGGGGACGATCATGAATTCCGGGTCCGCCTGGTAGAGGCCGACCGCCTGGCTCAGCATGCCGCCCCAGGACGCCTGCGGCGGCTGGATGCCCACCCCCAGGAAGCTCAGGCCCGCCTCGAACAGGATGTTGGTCGGGATCAGCAGCGTGGAGTACACGATGATCGGCGCGACCAGGTTGGGCAGCATCTCCTTGAACAGAATGTACGGGCCCCGGGCGCCCAGGCTGCGGGCCGCGTCGATGAACTCGCGCTCGCGCAGCGAGAGCGTCTGACCGCGGATGATCCGGCCCATGTAGGGCCAGTTGAAGAAGCCGATCACGAAGATCAGCACGCTGATATGGAGGGTCAGCCCGTGCAGTCCGAAGGCGCCGCCCTGCAGCGAGGCGGAGAGTGCGATCGCGAAGAGCAGCAGCGGGAAGGCCAGGAAGATGTCCATCAGCCGGCTGATCACGGTGTCGATCCAGCCGCCGTAGTAGCCGGCGATCACCCCCATCACGGTGCCGATGGCGACCGACAGGATCGTCGCACCGAAGGCCACCGCCAGCGACACCCAGGCACCCTCGACGATCCGGGCCAGCAGATCACGTCCGAACTGCGGCTCCACGCCGAGCGGGTGGTCCCAACTGATCCCGCCCAGGGCGCCCTTGGGGCGGAGCAGGATCGGATCGATGAGGTTCTGGTGGAAGGCGTTCGGATCGAGGTTGAAGACCCACTCGATCGGCTTCGACAGCACGGCCAGCAGCATCAGGCAGATGACGACGATCCCACCCGCCACGGCGACCTTGTCACGCTTGAAGCGCATCCAGGCGATCTGGCCGAGCGAGCGGCCCTGGATCGCCTCCCCCATGCCGGACAGAACGGCCTCCGGCTGCGCCTCGGCAGCTGAGCCGGTGACATCCAAGGGCGTCGTCATGTCGTGCACCCCCGGCCGAATGGTCCGGTCCCGAGCGAATGAAACGACTCATTATACCTAAATGTCCGATTTCCGCCAGAATCCATTTCCCACTCGCGGCCCTGCTCCTCGCCCCGCCGCCTGCGTCGGGGCGGCTCACCGGATCTGACGCCGGACGAGCTCGTGGAACAGCCCGCCGGTGTCGGCGAGGAGCTCGGCGGGCGGGCCCTGCTGGACGACGCGGCCGTCCGCCATGACGATCACCCGGTCCGCGTCCATGACGGTGGACAGCCGGTGGGCGATCACGATGCGGGTGGAGCGCAGCTTGCGGGTGCTCTCGATCACGATGCGCTGGGTCTCGTTGTCCAGGGCACTGGTGGCCTCGTCGAAGAACAGGATGCGCGGGTGGCGGATCAGGGCCTGGGCGATCATCAGACGCTGCCGCTGTCCGCCGGAGACGGTGCCGCCGCCGTCGGAGAGGACGGTGTGCATGCCCATCGGCATCCGCTTGATGTCCTCGGCCAGGCCGGCCATCTCGGCGGCCTCCCACGCCTCTTCCGGCGAGAACATCTCGGCGCCGCAGATGCAGTCCAGGATCGAGCCGGTGAACGGCTGCGCGTTCTGCAGGACGACTCCGCACTGACGGCGGACGGCCGCCTGGTCGAGGGCCGCCAGATCCTGGCCGTCGTAGAACACACCGCCCGAGGCCGGCCGGTCGAAGCCGATGAGCAGACGGAGCAGGGTCGACTTGCCGCAGCCGCTGGCTCCGACGATCGCCACGAACTCGCCCGACAGCGCGCGGAACGAGACCTTGTCGAGCACCAGCGGCCCGTCCTCGGCGTACCGGAAGGAGAGGTCCTTGACCTCGATCTCACCGGAGAGGGTCCCGGGCGCCGTGCTGCCCCCGCGAACCTCGGGGACCTCGTCGAGCACCGGCTTGATCTGCTCGTAGAGAGGGAGGACGGAGGCAGCGGAGAGCAGCGCACCGGTGAGCTGGGTGACCGAGGTCAGCACCATCGTCACGGCGGTGTTGAAGGTGAGGAAGCTGCTCGCCGACAAGGTCCCGCGGGCCGGGCCGGCCAGCAGCATGAACATGATGAGCGTGCAGGACGGCAGATAGACCGCATTGAGGACGGTGATCAGGTTCTTGATCCGGCCCACCCTCCGGTGCATCTCCCGACTGCGGGCGAACTCACGTGCCCAGGCCGCGTAGGCGAAGCTCTCGGCGGCGGCGACGCGCAGCTTGGGCAGTCCGCGCAGCGTCTGGAAGGCCTGGTTGTTGAGCTTGTTGCCGAGCACGATCAACCGGCGCTGCCAGCGCAACTGCCAGAGACCCAGCACGAGGAACACCGCGCCGATGACGACCAGCATGGCGAGGGCCGTCATGGCCAGCGGCACGCTGAACCACAGCAGCAGCACGAGGTTCACCAGGCCGACCGTGCCGGCCTGTACGGCCACCGAGCTGATGCCGGACAGCACGCGGCGGATGGCACTGATGCCCATCGCCGCGGTGGCCAGCTCTCCGGTGGAGCGCTCGGCGAAGAACTTCGTCGGCAGCCGCAGCAGCCGGTCCCAGACGGCCGGCTGCAGGGTGGCTTCGATGCGACCCTCCATGCGCAGGATGGAGACGTTCTCCAGCAGCATGAAGGCGGCGGACACGACGGTGGTGGCCACGATCGCCAGCGAGGTCTGGACGATGAGACTGTTCTCGGCGTTCGGCACGTAGACCCCGAGGACCTGGCCGGTCGCGATCGGCACCATCGCCCCGAGGACGACCGCGACCAGGCCGCCCAGGATCAGGCTGCGCAGGTCCGTCCGGGTGCCACGCAGGCTGAAGCGGAGCAACCGCCATACGGGAAGCGGCTGTTCGGGCAGCGGGCGGTAGAACATGACGGCGCGGGGCTCGAAGTCCTCGGCGTTCTCCGCACTGATTCTCGACCGTCCACCGGTGGTGGGGCTCACCGCCTCGTACCCGCCGCGGCGCCACAGCAGCGCGACCGGGGCTCCGGTCCTGGCACGGTGGCCGACCAGCGGGCCGGCGTTCTCCCGCCACCAGCGCCCTGTGAGCTTGACCTCGCGGGTACGGAACCGCGAGCTCAGCGCGACGCGCTCGACCGCACTCAACCGGTCGTTCGCCGTGCCGCTCTCGGTGGGCGCCGTGACCGTGATCCCGGCCGCGGCCGCCACCAGGCGGCAGGCGGCGAGGGTCGCGTCGTCGTCCCCCGTGGCCCGGCCGGCCCTGGCTCTCCCCGACCTGCTGATGGAGGCCAGCAGCGCCTGGTCCGCCTGGGCGCGGACGGCCTCACCGGCCTTGATGCCGGCTGCCGTCCGGTCCTCGTGAGCACGCTCGAGCTGTTCGATCCAGCGGTCGAGCGCGAACAGCAGCCGGGTCTGCTGGTTGACCATGCGCTGCCACAGCGCGCCGTCGATGAGCAGCTCGCTCGCCCACTCCGGGCTGAACGCGGCGCCGTACTGCAGGCTGCCGGGGGCCACCGACATCCACGGGATGTCGTCGTCGGCCGCTTCCCGGCCCTGCCCCAGCGGGCCGCCGTCCACGGGCGTTTCGAAGAGGACGCGCAGGCCGCGTCCGACGCCGCGGGCGAAGGCGTCCTCCAGCGGGCTGAGCACCTCCTGCTGGTGGAAGCCGGCCTGGTGGTGGTAGCCGGCCTGGTAGCTCTCCTGGTAGTAGCCGGCCTGGTTGTCGTACGAGTACTCGGGCTTGAAGAGCTCGCGGAGCTGGATCCGGCGCAGCACGCACCCCTGCAGGGGCCTGCCGACCAGCGTGTGCTGCGAGCCGTCGACGGGACCGAGCAGCACGGTCCCCGTCTCGAGCCGGCCGAGGAAGTGCCAACGCCCTTGGCTGACGGCGTCGACCGCGAACAGGTCCATCGCGCCGTCCACGACCAGCCACAGCACGTGGGGCCCTTCCAGCGGCAGGCTGCGCGTGCTCGCGCAGTCGACCGGCATGCCCAGGCCGCCCATGGCACCGACCACCAGGTCGCCGGGCCAGGCGCCGGTGGCCGCCTGAGGGTGAACGGATGTCACGTCAGTGCTCCCTGACCAGCTCGGCGTACGGCCCCCCGGCGGCGACCAGGTCCTCGTGCCGCCCGCGCTCCACGACCGTTCCGTGGTCCAGAACGACGATCTCGTCGCTGTCGCGGACCGTGCTCAGCCGGTGCGCGATCACCACACACGCACAGCCACGGCGCCGCAGGTTGTCGATGATCACCTGCTCGGTCTCCGCGTCCAGCGCACTGGTCACCTCGTCGAGGACCAGGACGCTCGGCCCGCGGACCAGCGCCCGGGCGATCTCCAGCCGCTGGCGCTGACCACCGGAGAAGTTCCGGCCGTCCTGCTCCACCCGGCTGTGAATACCGCCGGGACGCCTGGCGACCACGTCGTGGACGGCGGCGTCCTTGAGGGCGGCGACGACGGCCTCGTCCGGTATCGACGGATCCCACAGGGCCACGTTGTCGCGGACCGTGCCCTCGAAGAGGAAGACGTCCTGGTCGACGAACGAGACCGAGGCGGACAGCGAGCTGCGGGAGATCTCGTCGAGCCGCTGCCCGTCGATGCGGATCTCTCCCTCCCACGGCGTGTAGAGACCCGAGATCAGCCGGGACACGGTGGACTTGCCGCTGCCGGATCCGCCCACGAGCGCGACCTGCCGGCCCGGTCCGACCGAGAGCGAGAAGTCGGTGAGCAGTGGTCGGTCGAGCGGGCTGTAGCCGAAGGTGACGCCGTCCAGCGTCACATGCCCCCTGAGTCGGCGCGTGCTCGCGGCCGGCTCGCGCCGCGAGTAGCGCTGGTCCACCGGGAAGCTCTCGACGTCCTTGAGCCGGGCCACGTCGGCCGCGAAGTCCTGAATCCGGCCGGCCACACCGTTCAGCCGGGTGACCGGAGCGCTGAAGCTGGTCACCAGTGCCTGGAAGGCCACGAGCAGGCCGATCGAGATATGGCCCTCCACCGCCCGCAGTCCGCCGATCAGGAGGATCAGCGCGCTGTTGAGCACCGCGAGCGTGGGCGCGACGACGGCCAGCACCGCGCTCGGCACACCAAGTCGCTGCTGTCCGTCCAGGGTGACGGCGTGCTGGCCGGCCCAGCGGCGGAAGTACCCGTTCTCGCCTCCGGTGGCCTTCATCGTCTCGATCAGCTGGAGCCCGGTGTAGGAGGTGTTGGTGAGCCGGGCGCTGTCCGCGCGAAGTTTCTGGACACCGGTGCCGCGGATACGGACCACCACCCGCAGCGCCACCACGTTGAGCAGCGCGATCAGTACCCCGATCACGGTCAACTGCGGGTCGTAGGTCCACAGCAGGCCGGCGTACAGGATCACGACCACCGCGTCCACGGCGGCCGCGGCGAGGTCCCTGGCCAGGGTCTCGGCCACCGTCTCGTTGGACTGCAGGCGCTGGACGAGGTCGGCCGGGCTGCGCTGGGTGAAGAACGCGACCGGCAGCCTGAGCAGATGCCGCAGGAACCGGGCACTGCTCAGCGTGGACGCGATGATGCGCCCGCGCAGCAGATTCGCCTGCTGCAGCCCGGTCAGCACGCCGGTCAGCACCACCGTGGCGGCCATCGCGGCGAAGAGCACCGGCAGCAGCGACGTCTGACTGCCGAAGAGGAAGGAGTCGATGTAGGTACGGTTCACGGCCGGTACCGCCACGCCGACGAGGACGAGGAGGAAGCTGGCGATCAGAGCCGCCAGCATCGTCCCCGTCGTGCCGCGCAGCCGCGCCGGCAGGGCGCTCATCGTCCCCGGCTTCCGGCCGCCTCGGCGGAACCCGTCGCCGGGCTCGAAGGTCAGCACCACGCCCGTGAAACTGGAGTCGAAGTCCTCGGGCGACACGAATCGGCGGCCCCGGGCCGGATCGTTGACGTACGCGCCCCGACGGCCGAAGCGCCGCCCCATCCCGTCGAAGACGACGTAGTGGTTGAACTCCCAGAACAGGATGGCCGGCGCCCGCACCTCGGCCAGGGCTGCCGACTCCATCTGCATGCCCTTGGCCGTGAGGCCGTACCCGCGCGCCGCCTTGAGCAGGTTGCTGGCCCTGGAGCCGTCGCGTGACACGCCGCAGGCGATCCGCAGCTCTTCGAGCGGTACGTGCCGGCCGTAGTGGCCGAGCACCATGGCCAGTGCGGCGGCACCGCACTCCACGGCTTCCATCTGGAGCACGGTGGGGCTGCGGACGGTCTTCTGCTTCTTTCCCTTCCTCGCCGGCTCGGGCCTCCTCGCCCGGCTCGCGCGGCGCCGTCCGGCGTCCGGCGGGCTCGGGCGGTGCCGCCGACGCCCGGGTATCTGCCCTGTGGCCGCGGGATCGTGTTGCGCGGTCACGGAAGGACCCAATCGATCGGATGCTGCGCGGCCAGGTGGATGGCGCCGCTGACCAAGGTCGTGGAACCGATCGCGTACGGCGGCCCGCTCGCCGACGACCACGCGTACCCGGACTTCGTACCGGCCGACTTGTCCAACTGGACCACGACCGCGACCGGTTGGCCCTGCGCGGAGAACTGCTCGCCCAGCTGGCTGTCCCCGAGGAAGCCGGCGATCTGCTGCCGCGTCTCGGGTACCCGCCCGACCGCCAGGACGTGGCCCCGCAGCACACCGAACTGCTGTGCCGGGACCGACTGGACCGTCAGATCCACCGGCGAACCCACCGGGATCGTCGAGCCGTTGCCGCCCGGCGCGTACAGCACCGCCACCAGCGGGTCATCGGGCCGGTCGATTCGCTCCACGGTCGCCAGATCCGCGCCGGTGGCGACCACGGCACCGATCTTCGCGAGCAGAGCGGTCACCCGGCCCGCCGCCACCGTGCGTACGGTCTCGGTCCTCTGCTCCGTACGGACGGTCAACAGCGGTGCACCGCCCGGCAGTAGCTCACCCTCCTTGGAGAGGACCGCGGTGACCTGGCCCGCGACCGGGCTCTGCAGGACGTAACTGCCCTCCGCGTGGGTCAGGATCCCGGGTGCGCTCAGCTCGGACGCCACCGAGCCGGTCACGGCCCAGAAGCACGCGGCGGCCATGACGACGGCCGTCACAGCCAGCACGAGCCGGCCCTGCGGCCGGGCGAACCGCACCGGCACGTCGAGCTCTTCAGGCGATTGCAGCTTGGAAAGCGCCTTCTGCCGGAACTGCAACTGCACGGAACTATTCCTTCAACTGCATTCGTCATCGGTCGGGCACAGCGGTGCATGACCGTAACACAAGCGCCGAGGCGCGAAGACACCCGCCCACCGGCAGCCTCGGACTGACGACATGCCAGGGAATGGTATGCCACGGCATTCCACGGCATTTCCTGGCATGCCTTCATGGACCCCGGAACGGAGGAGTTCCGGGGCCCATGGCCCAACCCACTTGGGATTATTTTTATATGTACCGGTAGGTTGAGAACTGCTCGCGGCTATGACACCTCGTAGCAAATGTCTTCGTCAGAGACCGAGACCGACGGTCTGCACCGAAGCAAGGCCGGTGACCTGGCCGACGAGGCCGGTGACCTGGCCGACAGGCAGAATGGACTCGACAGTCCCGACGACGTCGCCGACACCGGCGCCGGCGCCCACGCCGAGGGCCGAGACGCGGGCCGAGGCGATACCGCCGGAAATGTTGTCCAGGTCGCTGTCGGAGATCTCGCGGGTCTCGACCTGAGACGTGAAGTCCTTACGCATGAATTGCGTTTCCCTTCGTTGCTTTGGGTGTTCCTGGGCGGTGTCGACCGACTCGACGGGAAGCCGATCCGGCCGGTTCAACGGTCGCCTGATGACCGAAAGCCAGGAACCTGTTTTTTACAACTCCCGTGTGTCGAAAATAAAACCACACCGACAGGTCGTCAGACCACCCGGCCCGCGTGGTGTTTCGGTGGACGTTTCGGTGCGGCAACGCGCCGAGGCGCAGCGCCCGTCCACCGGATGGTGACGACTTCTTCGCACGGCTCAGCGGTCAATTCCCATGGGCAGATCATGCCTTTGACCTGCACGGACAGAGCTGCGCCCGCGGCCCGGCGGGCGGCCCGCGAAGGAAATTCCGTCAGGTGCTGTGCGCCTTCTGCGCATACGTCATGTACAGGACTTCCGAAAGCAGCACGCCGGGTGACACGGCCGACCGGCCCGCGTGCCACCCGCCCCGCCGGCCCCGCTGCCTCCACAGCCCTGGCAGCCACGCCCTCGTCTCCTACCCGCTCGCGCCGACCGACCCGTCGTCCAACCTGGATCGGTGAGCATGGAACTGACGCTTCCTCCGTGTCCCGGCGCGGGCAGGGAGATCACCGCCCCCGCCTGCGCGGGCGGCCGGCAGCCGGCACTGAGTCGTTGACCGGACCACGGGAGGACACACCGAGCCGGGGCGCATTCCTCGCCCGGCGCGCTGGCGATGCGGACGAAGGCCAGGAAGTGCTCAGCTCTGCGCGCTTGTAGCGCCTGTGGAGGCGGCGGCAGCCATCCCTGGGCCGTCTATGTCTGCTCGGGGGCCCGCC
Source organism: Kitasatospora atroaurantiaca (assembly GCF_007828955.1). Lineage (NCBI taxonomy): Bacteria > Bacillati > Actinomycetota > Actinomycetes > Kitasatosporales > Streptomycetaceae > Kitasatospora > Kitasatospora atroaurantiaca. The sequence goes on from NZ_VIVR01000001.1 coordinate 1,955,011, forward strand.
TTTGACGGTCGGACGGCAACCTAGACCTTCGAGTCCGGCTTCCAGTCCTGGACGAGGAGCCCGAGCAGCACCTCGTCCAGGAACTCGCCCATCACCCAGGCCGAGGAGCGCAGCACGCCCTCGCGGACGAAGCCGTTGCGCTCGGCGGAGCGCAGCATCGCGGCGTTGTCCGACAGCGTCTCGATCTGCAGCCGCTGCAGGCCGCGCACGACGAAACCGTAGTGGCACAGCGCCGCGACCACGTCGGTGCCGTAGCCCTTGCCGCGGGAGGACGGCAGCAGCCCCAGCCCGATGTGCGCGGACCGGTTGTGGTTGTCGATGCCCCACAGCACCGCGGTGCCGACCAGCGTGCCGCCCTCCAGCTCCACCACGGAGAACGGGACGCGCCCCTGCTCCTTGTCGTCCACCACGAGCCGCGGATCCTTCGCGCCGGGCGTGATCGGCCGCCACGGCCCGCCTTCGGCCCGCGAGGAGTTGACCACGTCGTCATAGAGCTCGGCCCGCAGGATCGGGATGTCGTCCTCGTACCGGGCCCTGAGCCCGACCTTGCTGCCTCTTAGCATGCGAGCTTCCTATCCGGCCGGACTGGCCGGCGGCAACCCAATATGCGGTCGCCTCAGTTGGGTCTTAGTCCGGAGAAGCTCCCTGAGCCTGCTGACCATAACCGGGACGTTCATCACCGTTCCCCAGCTCGACCTCCACCACGACCCCATCAACCGGACGGCGGCCACCGCCGATTCCGCGGGAGCACTGAACTCCCACCTGTGGCAGGTTTTCGCCCTGCCCGAGTCCAAGCAGGCCGTCCACCCCCTGCTCCGGCACCAACTCGGCTCCCTGACCAAGGGCCTGGAGGAAGTGCGCACCGAGGCGGGGCACAAGCTGCCGTGCGCCCTGACCCGGCACGCGTTTCATCGGCATGTACGAGCGCCGCCTCACCGTCACGGCCCCGATGAGGTCTGGACGCTCCGTCCAGCCCGCCAGGGACTTCTCAGTTCTGGACGCTCGGTATCGAGAACCCGGTCGAGCACCACAGCCGAATGCCCAGCAAGCCCGACCGCCCGACGGCTGAGCCCAAGCGGCCCTACGGCGTCACCGGGCCGGGCCCGGCGGCGGCGAGCAGTTCGGGCAGCGTGCCGTCGAATTCCGGGAGGAGCTCGGCCAGTCTGCGCCAGAAGCCCGGGGCCGCGCCCACGGCGGCCTCCTCGGCCAGGTCGGCGCAGAGGTCGGCCCAGGCGTCGCGGGCCGGGGAGCTCCCGGGCAGGCCGCGCCCGTGGCCGAGGGCCTCATGGGCCGGGCGGATCGCGGTGAGCACCGTCCTGTCGTCGAGGACCTTCGCGGTTCGGACACGGTCGATCACGATCCGCGGGACCGCCGGGTCGGCGATGCTCGCGAGCGCCGTACGGGCGGCCGCCGGGCTCTGGGCGGACAGCCAGAACAGCTGGTCGGGCGGCAGCGCACCGGCCAGGGCGTCGGGGAAGCCGGGGCGGGCGGCCAGCGCGCACAGGACCGGCCCGGGCAGCGGCTCGGCCGCGTGGGCGCGGACCAGCTCGGGCCAGGGCGGCGCCGCGGTGTCGCCGTACGCAGCGTCCAGGACGGCCTGGGCCTCGACCGGCCCAAGGCAGCGGCGCAGCGCGGCGACCGGGTCCGCCAAAGCGGGCCGTGGCGGCCTGTGGCGGGCGAGCAGACGGCGCAGACCGACGTCGTGGTGCGCCGAGTGATCGGTGTCCCGGTCGAGGCGTTCGTGCAGGCCGTACAGCCAGGCGCGGACCGCGCCGGTGCGGAGGAAGGTCTGGAACGCCCAGCCCGCGAACAGCTCGCGCGGTGGGACGCCCGCCTGCTGGAGACGGTCGAGGATCAGGTGCACCGGGTACTCCCGGGCCGGTAGCCGCAGCACGCCCTCGGCCGCGCGGGCGGGAGGATCGCGTCGCCGTCCAGCACCGGGCCGGCCGCGCGCAGCGCGCCGATCCGGTCCTCCGCGCCGTCGGCCGGGTCCGCCGTCCGGCGGCGGCGCATCTTCGGGTGCACGTCGGCCGCGGCCGCGAGCAGGTCGCCCAGCTCGGCGAACGCCCGGTAGCGCAGGTCCGGCGGCATCAGCGACGCGACCCACTCGACCACCATCGCGCCGTACACGGCACGCTGCTCCGCGCCGTGCCTGCCCGGCGACCACACCCCCATGCTGCCCCCCGCTCGGTTCCCCGGCGCCGATCGTAGCCCCGGCCCCCGCCCCGGCCGGAGCCATTGGACCTTCGGCTCTGTCCGAGGGACTTTCGAGGGAGGTCTTGCCACCTGACGGGACGAGCCCCTGAAAGATCGGAAAGGGCCTCCGACGCAGTCGGAGGCCCTTTCCGGGAAGAAGTCCCAGGTGGGGGCGGACGAGGCGGCCTGTACGCCGGGTTCTGTCTCCCGGGTTGCTTGCGCGGCCCGGGGAGGCGGCCATCCATCTAGGGCTGCCGTTGCCGACAGCCTCGTGCGGTCTACCCGCGGACTCGGGCGAGCAGCCCTCGAACATCCGCGCACGGCGCCCGAGGGCGCCGATCTTGACCTTGCTCCGAGTGGGGTTTACCGAGCCGGCCGAGTCACCTCGGTCGCTGGTGGTCTCTTACACCACCGTTTCACCCTTACCTGCGGCCGAAGCCGCCGGCGGTCTGTTTTCTGTGGCACTGTCCCGCGGGTCACCCCGGGTGGGCGTTACCCACCACCCTGCTCTGTGGAGCCCGGACGTTCCTCGGCGAGCCCCCGAAGGGACCCGACGCGACCGCCCGGCCGGCTCGTCCGCCGTACTGGTCATCGTAGCCGCTCGGCGGGTGCATCCCGTACCGGCTAGGCGGGCTGGCGGCTGCGCTCCGGGTCGATGCGGAGGGCGACCGCGAAGGCCGTACGGGCCGCCCAGGCCGTGGTGGTGACCAGTCCGAGGAGCAGGACGACCACGCCGAGGCCCGTCATGATCCACCAGCCGCCGTGGCTCGCCTGCGCGAAGCCGGTGGCCATCGGGCCGGTCACGGCCGTGGTGACGACGGTGCCCAACACGGCGACGCCGAGCGACTGGCCGACCTGACGGCTCGTCGAGGCCACTGCGGCCGCCACCCCGGCGCGGGAGTTCGGCATCCCGGAGACGGCCGCGTTGGTGATCGGCGCGTTCACCGTCCCGAAGCCCAGCCCGAAGAGCGCGTACGCGAGCAGGAGCAGCCCGGCCGGGGAGTCGGTGGCGAGCCGGGTGAGCAGGAGGCCGCTGGCGGCGAGCGCCGCGCCCGCGACCAGCAGCGGCCCGCGCGGCCCGCGCCGTCCGACGATGCGCCCGGACAGCGGGGCGCAGATCAGCGTCAGTCCCGCCATGGGCAACGTCCAGAGCCCGGCCTCGACGGGGCTGTAGTGGCGGACGTCCTGCAGGTAGAGGGTGTTGAGGAAGAGGAAGCCGCCGAGCGCGGCGAAAGCGCAGACGGCGGTGAGGGTGGCGCCGGTGAACGGCACGCTGCGGAAGAACCTCGGGTCGATGAGGGGCTCGGCGGTGCGCAGCTCCCACCAGGGAAGGGCGAGCAGGGCCGCCGCGGCGACGCCCGCGAGCAGCAGGATCCCCGGCGACGTCCAGCCGTGCCCCGGGCCCTCGATGATCACGGCGGTGCCGGCGCCGAGCAGCAGCACCATCAGTACCTGGCCGACCGGGTCGAGCCGCCGGGGCCTGGGGGCGCGCGACTCGGGAATGTGACGGAACGTCAGGGCGCAGGCGGCCAGGCCCACCGGGACGTTGATCAGGAAGATCGACGGCCACCCCGCGCCGTTCACCAGGAAGCCGCCGATCAGCGGACCGAGCGCCATGCTTATCCCGACCACGCCGCCCCAGACGCCGATCGCCTGGGCGCGCTCACGCGGGTCGGTGAAGGTGTTGGTGATGATCGACATCGCGACGGGGTTCAGCATCGATCCGCCCACCGCCTGCAGCGCCCGGAAGGCGATCAGCCACTCCAGGCTCGGCGCCAGGCTGCACAGCAGCGAGCCGAGGACGAAGAGCAGCAGCCCGGCCCGGAACACGCGCCGACGGCCGATCCGGTCGGCGACCGAACCGGAGAGGATCAGCAGCGAGGCGAGCACCAGCGTGTACGCGTCGATGATCCACTGCAGCCCGGAGGCGGGGGCGTGGAGCTCCTGCTGGATCGACGGCAGCGCGATGTTCACCACGGTGTTGTCCAGGCCGACGATGAACAGGCTGAGGCAGCAGATCGCGAGGACCAGCAGCCGCCGCCGGCGGGTGGACGGTGCTGTCGGTTCGCTCACCGACAGATCATCTCAGACGGGCGCGAAGCGGACCGTCCGGGTGGCCGGGTCCGCTTTGGTCAGGCGGACGCGGATCCGTTCGCCGAGCGGGAGTTCGGTGGTGCCGTCGCACTTGGCGACCACGGCCGGCTCGCGCAGCTGGACAGTGCCGTTGACGGGCTTGCGCTCGTCGATGTCGATCACCACGGCGTCGAAGCGCTCGCCCTCGCGTCCGCGCAGCAGCTCGGCCTCGACCAGGTCGACGCAGGCCCGCTCGACCTCGTGCGCCCGGCGGTCACCGCTCTCCATCAGCGCGGGGACACCCAGCAGCGCCTCGCTCACCCACAGCGGGATGTCGGCTCCCCCGGCGATCGCCACACAGATCTCCTGCGCGTACCGGTCGGCCAGCCGGCGCAGCGGCGCGGTGCAGTGCGCGTACGGCGCGGCGAGGGCGGCGTGCCCGGGGTCGGCCGGGGGCAGCACGCCCCGGGCGGTGTCGAAGGCGTGGTAGCCGGCGCCGCGCAGCAGGCCGGTGCACTCGTTGAGGAAGGCGGCGTTGTTGGCGCGCGCGGGGTCGAGCGAGCGGATCAACTCCGGGTACGGCATGGCGTCCGGCCAGTCCACCTCCAGCGCCCGGGCGACGCGGCGCAGCCGGGCGTACGCGGACTCGGGTGCGCCGGGGAGGGTGCGGAGCAGACCGACTCCGGCGTCGAGCATCAGGTCGGCCGCGGCCATGCCGGTGAGCAGGGAGATCTGGGCGTTCCAGCCGTCGGCGGGACGCGGGGCGCGGTAGGCGAGCCGGTAGCCGCCGTCGACGGGCTCGACCTCCTGCTCGGGGATGGGCAGGCTGACGCCGCCGCGGGCCTGTTCCTGGGCCTCGCGCAGTCGGCCGATCTCGGCGAGGAGCCGGAGCTGCTCGTCGGCCGCACCGGCGTCGAGTACGCCCTGGACGCCCTCGTAGTCGAGGCGGCGGCGCGATCGGACCTGGGCGCGCCGGACGTCGGCGAGCACGACGGCACCGTCCGCATCCAGGTCGATCTGCCAGAGCAGGGCCGGGCGCAGCTCGCCCGGGAGCAGGCTGGCGGCGGCCTCGGACAGCCGGGCGGGGTGGAGCGGGATGCGGGTGTCCGGGAAGTAGAGGGTCTGGACCCGGCGGTGGGACTCGGTGTCGATCGCGCCGCCGGGGCGGACGAAGGCGGCCACGTCGGCGATGGCGTAGTGGACCCGGTAGCCGCTGTCGCGCCGGGTGAGGTGCATGGCCTGGTCGAGGTCCATGGAACCGGGCGGGTCGAGGGTGAACAGCGGCAGGTCGGTGGCATCGAACTCGGGCAGCCTGGGCACGCCGGCCGCCCGGTCGGCCTCGGCGAGCACCTCGTCGGGCCAGTCGGCCCGGAGTTCCAGACGGGTGCGCAGCTCGGCGAGCTCGGCGTTGATCCGGGCGGTGTCGGCGGCTCTGACGCTCAGGTGTCGGCGCGGCATGGTCGCAGCGTACGGCGGGGCGGGGCGGGTGGCCTGCTGGGCCGGGCCGTAGGGTGATCGTGGCGAACCGGGTTTCTGCGGAGGGGGGTTGACCATGAGTGCGATCGACGTGAGCGTGATCGGCACGAGTGCGGTCAGGGCCGGTGCGGTCAACGCGAGTGCGGTCAGGACGAGTCCGGTCGGGGCGAGTGCGCTCAGGGCGACCGGCGCGGTGGTGGCGGGGGCTCTGGGGGCGATCGGGGTGCTGCACGCGGCGTGGATGCGGACGCAGTGGCCGTTGAGCAGCCCGGCGGAGTTCGCGGACGCCGTGGTCGGGGTCGGCGTGGACCGGCTGCCGACACCGGCGATGTGTGCGGAGGTGGCGGTGGCGCTGGGCGCGGCCTCGTACCTGGTGGGTGCCCGCGCGGGGGTGCTGCCGGCAGCCGGACCGCGTCGCCTGCGAGCAGTGGGTACGGGCGCGGTGGCGGGGGTGCTGCTGGCGCGGGGTGTGGGCGGTCTGCTGCTGTTCGGCCCGGAGGGGTCCGGGCGGCGGATCACGCGGACGGAGCGCTTCGCGCGGCTGGACCGGCGGTACTACTCGCCGCTGTGCCTCGCCCTGGGGGCGGGGGCCGCGGTGGTGGCGGCCGGGGGCGAGTGAGGGCTCCGGCGGCTGTGGCCGGATCAGGCCCGGGACCGGGCGGTCGCGGGTAGGGTGCTCGACCGTGACCGAACCGGACTTCCTGAGCATGACCCGGGCCTCCTACGACGCCGTGGCCGCCGACTACGCCGGACGCTTCCGTGACGAACTGGGGGCCAAGCCGCTGGAGCGGGCGATGCTCGCCGGGTTCGCCGAACTCGTGCTGGCCGCCGGTGCCGGACCGGTCGCCGACGTCGGCTGCGGTACCGGCCGAGTGACGGCGCATCTGGACGGCCTGGGCCTGTCGGTGTTCGGGATCGACCTGTCGCCGCAGATGATCGCGGTGGCCCGGCAGGCGCACCCGGGTCTGCGGTTCGACGTGGGTTCGATGCTGGCACTGGACCTGCCGGACGGCTCCCTCGGCGGCCTCATGGCCTGGTACTCGATCATCCATGTCCCGGACGAGCGGCTGCCGGAGGTCTTCGCCGAATTCCACCGGGTGCTGGCTCCGGGCGGCTACGTGCAGCTCGCCTTCCAGGTCGGCGAGGAGCCGTGGCACGTGACGGAGGCGTTCGGTCACGCGATCTCGCTCGACTTCCATCGGCGGCAGCCGGACCGGGTCGCCGAGCTGCTGAGCGAGGCCGGGCTGGCCGTGCGGGCTCGGCTGCTGCGCGAGCGCGACGTCGACGGCGAGTTTCCGGAGAGGACGCCGCAGGCCTTTCTGCTGGCGCGCAAGCAGCCTCGGTGACCCCGGGCGGGGGGTGCGTGAGGGCGGGGGTGCGGGAGGGGGCGCGTAAAGTGGCAGCGTTCGCTGCCACAAAGTGTTGAGGAGTGCGCTGTGCTGGTGCTGTTGCCGCCGTCGGAGGGCAAGGCCCCGTCCGAGGCCGGGGTGCCGCTGGCGCTCGGGGAGCTCTCGCTGCCCGGGCTGTCCGCGGCTCGGGAGACGGTGCTGAGCACGCTGGTCGAGCTGTGCTCGGGCGACGTGGACACGGCGCAGCAGGTGCTCGGACTGAGCAAGGGGCTGCGCGGCGAGGTGGCCCGCAACGCCGGGCTGCGGACGGCCGGGGCGCTGCCGGCGGGCGAGGTGTACACCGGGGTGCTGTTCGACGCGCTGGGGCTGGCAAAGCTGGACGAGGCCGCGTACGAGCGGGCGGAGCGGTCGCTGCTGGTGTTCTCGGGCCTGTGGGGTGCGGTGCGGATCGGCGACCGGATTCCGCCGTACCGCTGCTCGATGGGGGTGAAGCTGCCGCCGCTGGGCGCGCTCGGGGCGTACTGGCGGCGGGAGATGGAGTCGGTGCTGCCGGGCATCGCCGACGGGCTGGTGCTGGATCTGCGGAGCTCCGCGTACGCGGCCGCCTGGAAGCCGTCGGGTGAGGTGGCGGCGCGTACGGCGACCGTGCGGGTGCTGCAGGAGCGCGAGGTGGACGGGGTGCTGAAGCGCTCGGTGGTGAGCCACTTCAACAAGGCGACGAAGGGGCGGCTGGTGCGTGACCTGCTGATCGCGGGGGCGGAGCCGGGTTCGCCGGGTGAGCTGGTGGATGTGCTGCTGGGGCTGGGGTACCGGGTGGAGGTTTCGGCGGCGGGGTCGGCGCGGAAGCCTTGGCAGCTGGATGTTGTGGTGACGGACGTTCACTGACGTCGTTCAGCTGACCCCGTTCAGCTGACGTCGTTCACTGACGCCGAGCGCGCTGACAGAATCTGAAATCTGTCAGTTGATATCCGACATCTGACGGCGGGCCGGGAATCCCCGACCCGCCGTCAACTGTCAACCGTCAGCTCTCAGCCGTACGCCAGAAGCCGTCAGCGCAAGTGGCTCGTGTCGTTGAGCAACCGCAGCGAGGCGTTCCCGTCCGCGTAGTACTGGACGGCGCAGAAGGACGCGGCCGACAGCTCCATCCGGTACAGCGAGTCCGGCGGAGCCCCGAGCGCCAGCCGGACCAGCGTCTTGATCGGGCTGACGTGCGAGACCACCAGCACCGTCTTGCCCGGATGCCTGGCGAGGATCTTGTCGCGGGCGACGCCGATCCGGTGCGTGAGGGTGGTGAAGCTCTCGCTCCCGCCGGTCGGCTTGGCCTTGGCCGAACGGAGCCAGGCCGCCAGGTCGTCCGGGTGGCGCTCCTGCACCTCGGCGAAGGTCAGCCCCTCCCAGTCGCCGAAGTCCAGCTCGCGCAGCCCCTCCTCGATCCGCACCTCCAGGCCGAGCCTGATCGCCACCGCCTCGGCGGTCTGCCGGGTGCGCTGCATCGGGGAGCTGACGATGGCCTGCACGGTGCCGCGCGCGGCGAGCGCCTCGGCGGCCCGGGCCGCCTGCCACTTCCCCTTCTCCGACAGCGCCGGGTCGGTTCCGCCGCTGCCGGAGAAACGCTTCTCCGGTGTCAGCGGGGTCTCACCGTGGCGGAGGAGGACGAAGGTGGTGGGCGTGCCCAGGTCGGCGGGCGCGGCCCAGCCGGCCTTGGGCGCGGCCGGCTCGAGCAAGGCCTCCTCGACGGGGGCGGCCGGGACGGGACGGGCCTTCGGCTCCCACTGCCTGCCCGCCTTGCCGGCGTCCATCGCCTCGTTGGCCAGCCGGTCCGCGTCCTTGTTCTTCTCGCGCGGGATCCAGGTGTACGTCACCTGGGAGCGCGGGAGGACGGTGCGCGCCTCGGCGGCCAGCGGCTGCATGTCGGGGTGCTTGATCTTCCAGCGGCCCGACATCTGCTCGACGACCAGCTTGGAGTCCATCCGCACGTCGACACCGGCGTCCGGGTCCAGCTCGTGGGCCGCCCGCAGTCCCGCGATCAGACCCTTGTACTCGGCCACGTTGTTGGTGGCGTGCCCGATGAACTCGGCGGCCTCGGCGATGATCTGGCCGGTGTCGCCGTCACGGACCACCGCGCCGTAGCCGGCCGGCCCCGGGTTGCCCCGGGACCCCCCGTCCGCCTCGACGATGAACCTCCGCCCCGCCATCGGCTCAGACGCCCGAGTCGGCGGTGCGGACGAGGATGCGCCCGCAGTTCTCGCAGCGGACGACCGCGTCCTTGGGCTCGGCCTTGATCGCGTTCAGGTCGGTGATGGCGAACTCCACCTGGCAGCCCTCGCAGCGCCGCTGGTACAGGCGGGCCGCCCCGACGCCGCCCTGCTGCTCGCGCAGGCGGGTGTACAGCTTCAGCAGGTCGGCCGGGATGACGGCGACGACGGCCTCACGGTCGCGCTTGACCTTCGCCACCTCGGCGTCGATCTCGGCGAAGGACGCGGCGCGGCGCTCCTCGGCCTCCTTGAGCACGACGGTGGAGTGGTCCAGACGGGCCGTCAGCTCGGTGACCCGGGTGTTGGCGGACTCCAGGCGCTCCATGACCTCCAGGACGACGTCCTCCAGGTCGGACTGGCGCTTGGCCAGCGAGCCGATCTCGTGCTGGAGGTTCTCCAGGTCCTTGGGCGAGGTGACCGCTCCGGAGTCCAGCCGCTGCTGGTTCCGGGCGGAGCGGGCACGGACCTGCTCGACGTCCTGCTCGGCCTTGGTGAGCTCGCGGGTGGTGTCACCGAGCTGGGCGTCGGCGGCGACCACCAGGGACTTCAGGGCGGTGTGGTCGGCGGTGGCCTTCTCGATCTCGGCGTGCTCGGGCAGGCTGCGGCGCCGGTGGGCCAGCTGGTCGAGGCGGGAGTCGATGGCCTGCAGGTCGAGCAGGCGGATCTGGTCGGCGGGCGCGGCGTTCAAGCGGAGAGCTCCTGTGAATCGGTCAGGTTCAGGTCGGGTTCAGGGGTGCGCGGCGGCACGTGGGCACGGCGTCACGGTGGGCCGGGAGTCACGGGTTCGCGCCGGGGGTCATCGGGGCATGGGCGGTCCACGGATCGGTGACCCGGTGGGACACCTTGGTCTCCAGGTCCCAGCCGTGCTTGTCCGCGAGCGAGACGAGGCTGCGTGCGGCGAGGTTCAGCCAGGGCCACTCGGTGGCCCAGTGCGCGGCGTCCACCAGCGCGACCGGCGCCGCCTCGGTGGCCTCCGAGGCCGGGTGGTGGCGCAGGTCGGCCGTGACGTACGCGTCGACGCCGGCGGCGCGGACCTCGGCGAAGAAGCTGTCACCGGAGCCGCCGCAGACCGCGACCCTGCTGATCAGCCGGTCCACGTTCCCCGCCACCCGGACGCCCGTGGCGGTGGCCGGAAGACCGGCGGCGACCTGGGCGGCGAAGGCGGAGAGGGTCAGCGGTGGTTCCAGGACGCCGATCCGGCCGGTGCCGCGACGGCCCGCCGGGTCGGTCGGGTCCGGGATCAGCGGCGCGAGGACGCGCAGACCGACCGCCTCGGCGAGGGCGTCGGAGACACCCGGGTCGGCGTGGTCCGCGTTGGTGTGGGCGACGTGCAGGGCGATCCCGGCGCGGATCAGGGTGTGCACGACCCGGCCCTTGAAGCCGGTCGCCGCAACGCTGGTGGTGCCGCGCAGATAGAGGGGGTGGTGGGTGACCACCAGATCGGCGCCCCACTCCACCGCCTCGTCGACCACCGCCTGCACGGGGTCGACGGCGAACAGGACGCGGCCGACCTGGGCCTCGGGGTCGCCGCAGACCAGGCCGACGGCGTCCCACGACTCCGCCCACTGCGGCGGGTAGAGCTCTTCGAGCGCGCTGATGACGTCGGACAGTTTCGGCACCTGTTGAGACTACCGCGCGCGAAGGGCCGCCCGGGCCCCGGCAGCGGGCCGCCGGGGCGTGCGCAGCCCGTACAGCTGCTCGTCAACCAGCGCGAAGCGGCGCTCAGGGGCAGACGGCCGGCCCGCCGGACGCCCCGAGTGACGCCCACCCGTCGTGCTCTGGTCACACCGTCGGGGTCGCACGCATTCGAAAACGAATCGAGATCACCCTTACGAGTGAAGTGACCCGCTGAGCGTTGAGCCACACCCTTCTCGAAAGTAACTTCAGTGGTGCGAACGAGAGTTGCCTCGACCAGGGGGGTCGAAAGGGCGCTCCACCGAATTCCGGATCATTGCATTCCGCAGATCAGCCGATCTCGCGGGCGGCGGCGAGATGCTCCGGACGGCGGACGCGGCCGGGGTGATTCCCGTACTTCCGAAGACCGATCAGGCCGAGGTGCCGGAGCAGTGGGCACCATCGGCGACGCGACGAAGGGGTGTGAAGCAGATGGGGGCGGGCACACCGCTGCGTACGGCTGGGGGGCCGGGATCGGTCGGCGACGCGCCGGACGCGGACGGCACGTTGCTGGAGGTGGCGCGGGCGGCCGTGGCCGGTACCGGGAGCCGGGGAGGGGGCGGTGACTGGGGGTTCACCGTCGAGGGCTTCTGGTGCACGGCCCGGCCGGCCGCGCCGGAGATACCCGAGCAAGGCTGGAAACTGCATGTCAGCGCAGCCTCCGAGGTGGCGGTGGAGGTACTCGCGGCCGTCGCCGCCGTCATCGCCGAGGACCCCTGCGCATTCAAGTTCGCCGCGGACCGGGAAAAGCTCCATGAACTGAATTCCCGGAACAGCGAGCGCGGCTCGGCCGGGAAATTCATCACCGTTTACCCGGCCGACGAAGAGCAATTCCGGCGGATCGCCGAGGAATTACACCGCGCGACGGAGAGCCTGCCGGGCCCGACCGTGCTCTCCGACCGGCCGTACGCGCCGGGCAGCCGGGTGCACTACCGGTACGGCGCCTTCGCGGGCCGCGCCGAGCTCGGCAACGACGGCGCGTACCGCTCGATGCTGTACGGACCGGACGGCGCCCGCATCGAGGACGTCCGCACCGCGAGCTACCGATGTCCGCCCTGGGCGGTCGACCCCGTCGAGGGGAGGGGGTCGACCAAACCGAGCGGGGCCAGGCCCGGCCCGGGCGGGGTGCTGCTGGGCGGCCGGTACGCGCTGACGGCCGCCGTACGCCACGGCGCCAAGGGGGGCGTCTTCCTGGGCCGGGACACCGCGAGCGGCGCCGAGGTCGTGGTCAAGCAGGCCCGGGCGCACATCGAGGTGGACCGCTCCGGTACCGAGGCCAGGGCCGCCCTGCGCCACGAGGCACGGCTGCTGGCCCGGCTCGACGGCCAGGAGCTCACGCCCCGCCCGGTCCAGCTGCTCGAGCAGGGCGACTCGCTCTTTCTGGTGCAGGAACGCATCCCCGGCCAGCCGCTGGGCAGTTGGGTCGCCGGGCGGTTACGGCGGGACGGCGCACCGGATGTCGCCTGGGCGGAGGCCGGTCCGATGGCGCTCGCCCTGGTCGAGCTGCTGGAGCGGGTGCACGCCGAGGGGCTGGTGCTGCGCGACCTGGCACCGGGCAATGTGATGGTCCGGCCCGACGGCCGGCTCCGGCTGATCGACCTGGAGCTCGCGGCCCCCGTCGGAACCACCGCGGGTTCGGCCGGCACCCCCGGGTACCGCGCGCCCGAGCAGGGCCCCGTCCGGCTCTGCTCCCCCGCCGAGTTCAGCGCCGACCTGTACGCAATGGGCGGACTGTTCTTCCTGCTGGCCACCGGGCACGACCCGCTGCTGCCCGAGGATCTGCCCCGGGCCCGCCCGGTCGCCGAGCGGCTCGGCCGCTGGCTGGCGCTGGCCGCACGTGAGGGCGGCACGGCGCGCCGGCTGGCCCCGATCGTGCTCGGGCTGCGCGCCGAGGAGCCCGGGCAGCGCTGGAGTCTGGCCCGGGTCCGGGCTGCACTGGCGGACTCGGTACCGCTGCAGACCGCCCCGCCCGCAGGCGAGCCCCTGCTCGACCGGCTGCTCCATGACGGCCTGCGGCACCTGGCCCTGACCGCCACCCCGCAGCGCCGCGACCGGCTCTGGCCCACCGTCCCGGCCGGGCAGCTCACCGACCCCTGCAACGTCCAGCACGGCGCGGCCGGCGTGCTCGCGGTGCTCGCCCGCGCGGCCTGTGCGCCACTGCCCGGGCCCGTCCGTGAATCGGCCCGCGACACCGCGAAGTTGGCGGCCGAGTGGATCGAACGGCGCTGCGCCGCCGAGCCCGTCGTGCTGCCAGGCCTGCACTTCGGCCGGTCCGGTACCGCCTGGGCCCTGCTGGACGCCGCCGAGGCGCTGGCCGACCCGGCGCTCGCCGACCGGGCCGCCGCGCTGGCGCGGCGCGTCCAGCTCACCTGGCCCAACCCCGACGTCTGCCACGGCGCGGCCGGCGCCGGCTTCCTGCAGCTGCGGCTGTACCGCTCCACCGGATCGAGCGAGTTCCTCGACCGAGCGGCCGCGTGCGCCCATGGCCTGCTGGCCGCCGCGCAGCGCGAGCCGTACGGCACGGTCTGGCCCGTGCCGAGGAGCTTCGACTCCAGCCTGGCCGGGGTCACGCATCTCGGGTACGCCCACGGGGTGGCGGGAGTCGGTGCCTTCCTGCTCGCGGCCGCCGAGGCCACCGGCGACGACGAGCTGCTCACCTCGGCCCGGCAGGCCGCCGGGACGCTGGCCGCGACCGTCCGGCGCGAGGGCGCGGCCGGCTGGTGGCCGCAGAGCGAAGGCGACCCGGAGAGCGTCCGGCTGGCGCACTGGTGCAGCGGTTCGTCCGGTGTGGGCAGCTTCCTGGTCCGCCTCTGGCAGGCGACCGGGGACAGCGACGCGTACGAGCTGGCGCTCGCGGCCGGGCAGGCGGTGCTGGACGGCCGCTGGCACAGCGGGGTCTGCGCCTGCCACGGCCTGGCCGGCAACGGCGAGTACCTGCTCGACCTGGCCGAGGCCACCGGCGAGCGCCGGTTCCGCTCCGGCGCCGAGGAGTTGGCCCGGCTGATCGCGGCCCGCGCGGCACTGCGGGACGGCCGGCTCATCCTCCCCGACGAGACCGGTACGGGCTGCACCCCGGCCTACGGCACGGGCACCTCGGGCGCCCTCGCCTTCCTGCTACGGCTGCGGCACGGCGGCCCGCGGATCTGGCTCGATCCGCAACCGCTCGGCGCAGGCCTGACCATGAGCCGGCCTTGACACCCCGTCCGACCACTCCACTCGACCACTCAACCGGAGGTGAGCCCACGATGAGCATCGCCACCCGCACCACAGCCCAGGCGTTGCGCCGACTGAGCTTCACCTTCGCCCCCGACGGCTCCCACGCCGCCTGTCTGGCGGCCGGCGCCGACGGCGGCTGGTACGCCGAGAGCTGGCGGCTGCCCGCCGACGGACCGGCCGAACCGACCGCACTGCCGCTGCCCGGAAACCGCTCGGAGAGTCTTCGCTCGCAGTTGGTCTCGCTGCCAGACGGCCGGGTCCTGGTCTGCCGGCATGACGGAGACCGGCACAGCCTGATCCTGGTGTCGCCGCCGAGCCCCGAACACCCGGTCACCGAGCAGCAGTTGACCACCCTCCGGATGCCCGGCCTGCGCCTGCTGCCGCTGCCCGGCGGCGCGCGGGCGGCCGACGCGCCGGTGGCCGTCGCGCTCGGCACCGACACCCGGCCGGTCACCACGGTGTGGCTGGTGGCCGCCGACGGTTCGGAGCCCGAGCAGGTGGCCGAGCTCCCCGGGCTGCACGGCGGCGGCGTCTGGCTCGACCGCGCCGGGCGGCTGCTCGCCCTCGACCGGGTCACCTCCGGCGTCGTCAAGTCCGTCGCGCTGGACCTCGAACTCGGCCGGGTCACACCCCTGTTGGAGATCGCCGAGCGCAGCAACGACCGACTGGTGCTGTTCGACCCGGACACCCGCTTCGCGATGGTGCGCAGCGACGCCCCCGGCACCGACCGGCTCGGCTGGGGCGTCCTGGGCGGCGCGGAGCCGCTGCGCTTCCCGGAGTGCCTGCACGTCCCGGGGATGTTCCTGCGGCCGATCGCCCAGTCGCCCTCCCCTGCCATGGGCACCGAAGCACCTTCCCAGGACCTCGCGGACGGTCCCCGGGTCGTGCTGCAGATCGACCGCGGCGCCGCCTCGGCGCTCGCCCTCTGGCAGTCGGCGGGCGGGCACCTCGATCCGCTGCCGGTACCGCCCGGGCGGCTGGGCGCGGTCGGCCACTGGTCGGCGGCGGGCCTGCGGATGCCGTACTCGGCACCGGACCACCCGGCCGGGCTGGCCACCCTCGACGTCGACACCCTGCTCGGCCTCGGTGCGACGGGCGCGCCCTCGGCCATGGCCCTGCCGCTCCAGCTGGCGCCGCTCGCCCACGGCGGGCCGGCCGGCGCCGGACGGGAGGCGGCGCTGCCCTGGGCCTCACCCGCCCGCGTCTCCCGCACCTCGCCCACCTCGCCGCCCGGCTGGCGGCTGGACGCCAGCGCCAAGCCCGGCGACGGCACCCGCTGGCACTCCGCGCAGAGCCTGGAGCTGGCCGGCCCGGCCGGCCCGATCGAGGCCGTGGTGTACGGCGGCGACGCCTGGCTGAGCACCCCGCACCTGGTGATCGCCCTGCACGGCGGCCCGGCGGACGCCTGGCGGCTGGAGTTCGACCCGGCGCTTCAGCGGATGGCGGCCGAGGGCCTGGCGGTGGTCGCGCCCAACCAGCGCGGCAGCACCGGCTACGGCCTGGAGCACGCGATGACCATCCGCGGCGCCTGGGGCGGCCCCGACCTCGAGGACATCCTGCACCTGATCGAGGGGCTGTCAGGGCAGCGGGCAGCGCTCGGACTCGAGCCGCCGTCCCTGTTCGGCGTGAGCTACGGAGCCTTCCTCGCCCTGCTCGCGGCCGCCCACACCCCGGATGAACACATCGCCCGCTGTGCCGTGGTCGCTCCCTTCCTGTCCGGTGCCCGGCTGCTGGCCGAGGCGGCCGCGCCGGTCCGGGCGCTGACCACCCGGCTCGGCGGGGGCGATCCGATCGAGGACGCCCGCGGCCCCCGCGACGCGCTCCAGCTCGTCCACCGGATCACCGCGCCGCTGCTGATCCTGCACGGCGACCGGGACGAAGTGGTGCCCGTCAGCCAGTCCCGTTCGCTGCGCCACGAGTTGCTGCGGATCGGCCGGGCGGAGGGATCCGACTTCCGCTACGTGGAGGCCGCCGGGGCCGGGCACGAGGTGCTGGCCGAGGAGGGCGCCGCCGTGCTGCACGAGCTGCTGGCCGCCTTCCTGCGGACCGGGCGGCCCACCTGAGACTTCCCGGGCCCGACGAGCGGCGGGCCCGGGAGACAGACCTGCGGCGGAGGGGTTCCGCCGCAGCTGCCACCACCGAGTGGCAACGCACCGCCGGTCGCACCGCGCGGCCGGTGACCACCAAGGGGAGGACCCAATCATGGAGAACATGCTGGACTTCGAGACCGACCTCGCGGCCCTGCAGGAGCTGCCCGAGACCGAGTCCGTCGAGCTGACCGGCCACGGCGGCGGCTGCCAGTACACCTGTCTGATCCTGACCTGCCTGATCTTCACCATCAGCTAGTAGCAGGCGGACAGACCGGTCGACCGGGCCGCGCCACGCCCTTCAGGGGGGTGGCGCGGCCCTCCCACACTCACGGAGCACTTCCCACACTCACCGAGGGGTTGCAGGATGCGCGGCTGGGCCCTGGTCCTCGCACTGGCCGTCCCCATGGAGGCGGCCGCGACACTCGCACTGCCCGGCACGGTCGCCGGGGCGGTCGACGCCGTGCTCGGCGGGCCGGCCGCCGCTCCCGTCACCCTGCTCGGCGGCGTCCTGTTGATCGGCGCGGCCGCCGGTGCACTGGCCGCCGCGGCCGGCCCCGCCTGCACCGCCCAGGCCACCGTCGCCCTTCGCGGCTGGCTGCTACGGCACGTCCTGGCGATCGGACCCGCGCCGCAGGGGCCGCCCAGCGGCGATCTGACCTCTCGGCTGGTCGGCTCGGCGGCGGACGCCGGCGGGGCGCTCCCGGCCCGGCTCGGCGCGGCCACCGCGCTGCTGACCTCGCTGGGCGCGGTGATCGGGCTCGGCCTGCTCTCGCCCTGGCTGGCCCTGGCCTTCTTCGCCGGGGTGCTGCCCGGCGTCGTCCTGATCCGCCTCTTCCTGCGCGAGGCCGGGCAGGTCTTCACCCGGTACCAGGAGGTGCAGTCCGAACTGGCCGCCCGGCTCACCGGTGCGCTGGCCGGCTTGCGCAGCATCCACGCGGCCGGGGCCGAGGACCGGGAGGCCCGGCGGGTGCTCCGTCCACTGCCCCGGCTCTCGGCCGCCGGCCATGCCCTGTGGTCCGCCCAGCGCCGTACGGTCTGGCAGGCGACCCTGCTCGTCGCCGTGGTGGAGCTGGCCGTGCTGGCCACCGCCGGGTGGCAGGTGGCGGCGGGCGCGCTGCCCCCCGGAGCCCTGGCCGCGGCCGCCGGGTGGGCGGCGCTCGGCGTGGGCTTCTTCGAGCAGGTCGAGGCGCTGGTCGGGGTCGCCCACGCACGGGCCGGCCGCGCCCGGGTCGACGAGGTGCTGGCGACGGCCGCGCCGCGCCACGGCACGCGGCTCCTTCCCGACGGGCCGGGCGAGTTGACCTTCAGCGGGGTGGTGGTGAGGGACGGCGAGGACGTGCTGCTCGGGCCCCTGGACCTCACCGTTCCCGGCGGCAGCACGGTCGCCTTGGTGGGCCGCTCCGGCTCGGGCAAGTCACTGCTCACGGCGCTGGTCGGCCGCCTGCGTGAACCCGACTCCGGGCGGGTGCTGATCGACGGGGTGCCGGTGGACGAGCTGACCGGCACGGAGCTGCGCAGAGCGGTCGGGTACGCCTTCGAGCGGCCGGTCCTGGTCGGCGCCACGGTCGGGGACGCGCTGGAGGGCGCGGGCCCGGCACAGGCGCGCGCCGCCCGCGCCGACAGCTTCCTGGAGCGCCTGCCGCAGGGGTACCGGACACCACTCGCGGAACTGCGCCTGTCCGGCGGCGAGCTGCAACGCCTCGGCCTGGCACGCCTGTTGGCCCAGCAACCGCGCATCGTGGTGCTCGACGACGCCACCTCCAGCCTCGACATGGCGACCGAGCACCAGGTCACCGAGGCCCTCGCGGACTCCACCCGGGGCCGCACCCGGCTCGTGGTGGCCCATCGCGCCCAGGCCGCCGCCCGGGCCGACCTGGTGGCCTGGCTGGACGGCGGCCGACTGCGCGCGCTCGCCCCGCACGCGGACCTCCTCGCCGACCCCGACTACCGCGCCGCCCTGTCCGGGGCCGCCCTCGACCCCGCCGCCCGGTGATACCCACCGCGGGCGACCGCTCGGATCCGTACGGAAGGAGGTCCGTTGATGGATCGTCGTCGTGAGCTCCGTACGGCCCGCGCGGGGGGACGCTGATGGGCCGCCATCGCGAGGTTCGCGCCGCCTCCGGGCGCGCCCTGCTCGCCGGCCAACTGGCCACCACCCGGCCCGCGTTGGTGCGGGTGCTGGCCTGGTCCACGGTGGAGGCGCTGCCCGCGCTGCTCTCCGGCATCCTGCTCTCGGCCGCGGCCGACCAGGGCTTCCTGGCCGGCCGGCTCGGCGTCGGCTGCCTCTGGCTGGCCGCGCTCGGGGCGGCCGCCGCCGTCCGGGCGTACGCCGCCCGCGCGGTGTTCCCGTACGTCGCCGCCGTGGTGGAGCCGCTGCGCGACGCCCTGGTCGTCCGGGTCGTGCACGGCGCGCTCGCCCGGCCCGAGGCGGGCCCGGCGGAGGTCGCCAGGCTGACCGAACAGGTCGAATCCGCCCGCCAGTTGACCGCCACCCTGCTGCGGACCCTGCGCGGCGTCGGGGTGACGCTGGTGGCAGCGCTGCTCGGGCTCACCCTGCTCGCGCCCGTCACCCTGCCGCTGGTCCTGCCGCCGCTGATCGTCGCCGGCTGGCTCTTCGTCCGGCTGCTCGGCCCGCTGGTGGCACGCCGGCGCGCGGTGGTGATCGCCGACGAACGGGTGGCCGCCGAAGCCGGCCTCGCCTTCGAAGGGCTCCGCGACCTCACCGCCTGCGGCGCACAGCAGCGCATCGGCGAGGCCGTCGGAGCCACCATCGAGGCCCAGGGGGACGCGGTCCGTTCGCTCGGCCGGGCCGCCGCACTCCGCTCGCTCACCGTGGCACTCGGCGGCCGGCTCCCCGTCCTCGCCGTGGTGGCGGCTACCCCGTGGCTGGTCGACCGGCACTGGCTGACGGCCGGCCAGGTGCTCGGCGTGGCGGCCTATCTGCTGCAGCAACTGGAGCCCGCGGTAAGGACCTTGGCCGGGATGGCCGGCGGATGGGTGCTGGAGCTCGCCGTCGTCCTCGACCGCCTGGCCGCTGTCCAGGTCCCGGCCCCGGCCTCCGACCAGGCCGCCGAAGCCCTCGAAGCCCCCGACGCCGGCGGCCCCGCCGTACGCGTCACCGGCCTGCACCACGCCCACGGGCCGCTCGCCCGGCCCGTCCTCGCGGGCCTCGATCTGGAGCTGGCGCCGGGCGAGCACCTCGCCGTGGTCGGCCCCAGCGGCGCGGGCAAATCGACGCTCGCCGCCCTGCTGGCGGGCCTGCTCCCGCCGCAGCGCGGCGAGGTGTCGGTCGGCGGCGTCCAGCCGCATCTGCTCCCCGGCCCACTCCGCGCAAGCCGGCTGGCGCTGGTCCCGCAGGAGGCGTACGTCTTCGCGGGTACCGTGCGCGAGAACCTCGGCTGGCTGAATCCGGAGGCCGATGACGCCCAACTCGCCCGCGCGGTCGCTCTGCTGGGAGCAGAGGAGTTGGTGGCCCGGCTCGGCGGGCCGGACGGTGTGCTGCCCGACCCGGCCGCCCTCTCGGCCGGCGAGCGCCAACTCCTCGCGCTGGTCCGGACGTATCTCTCCCCCGCCCCCGTGGTGGTGCTCGACGAGGCGACCTGCCACCTGGACCCGGCGGCCGAGGCCCGGGCCGAGGAGGCCTTCGCCGCGCGGCCGGGCACCCTGGTGGTGATCGCCCACCGGATCGGCTCGGCACTGCGGGCCGATCGGGTGCTTCTGCTGGATTCCGGCCACTGCCTGACCGCCCGCCACGGCGACCTCCAGGTACTCTCCCCGCTCTACCGCGAACTGGTCGGCCACTGGCTGGGATCGGCCCCGTCCGGCGGTTCCGGCGGTGAGCGGACGGCGGAACCGCAGGCCACCGGACCGGCGTCGACCATGCCGGGCCGATGGTGATCTCGCTACGTCCCCGTCCGATCCGGCCGATATGGTGGCCCCCGTACAGGCCGTGACGCTTCCGGCACAGGCACGTCTCGCGCCGTCGGCGAAGCGCCTCGGCCCGATGACCGGTGCCACGTGGCACCACAGACCCGCAACCCCGCACGGAGAAGACGAAGCTGATGTCCGAAACCCTCACCGACACCACCGAGCACGACAGCACCGCGCCCGGCGCCGACGAGGCCACGGCCGCGGACACCGCGCACGGTCGGCACCGGGGCGTGACCGCGCCCGACGACACCGCCGACGCCGACCCGCACGGCCGCCACCGCCGCTGAGCCTCCGTCCCTCCGGCCGAGAGGGACGAACAGGGGGCTCGGGCAGTTGATCAAACAGTTCCCCGCGCCCCCTGAGGTTGCCGGTCGGCCGGACCGGTCAGTCCAGCGTGATGACCGTCCGCAGCGCCTCGCCGCTGCGCATCTGCGCGATCGCCTCGTTCACCTCGGCCAGCCCGACCCGGTGGGTGATCATCCCCGCCAGGTCGAGGCGCCCTGCCCGCCAGAGCTCGACCGCCCGCGCGGCCGTCCGCCGGACGTCGTCGCCCCCGTACATCGAGGGCAGGATGCGCTTCTCGTTGAAGAACAGCTCGCCCATGCTGAACTGGACCAGGTCCTCCTTCGGCCCGGCCCCGATCACGACCACCGCACCACCGCGCCGCGCGGCGTCGTAGGCGGCACGGACGGTGCTCGCGCGGCCGACCGCCTCGAAGACGTAGTCGTAGCCGCCCGCCTCCTGGCTCTTCGCGGCGGCCTTGAGCCCCTCGGGAGCGATGGCCTCGGTGGCCCCGAACCCGAGCGCCCGCTCGCGCCGCGACTCCACCGGGTCGACCACGGTGATCTGCGCAGCCCCGCAGATCCGCGCGCCCTGCACGGCCGCGATGCCGACCCCGCCCGCGCCGATCACGGCGACCGAGGAGCCCGGCTCCACCCGCGCGGTGTTGACGGCCGCGCCCAGTCCGGTGGTCACACCGCAGCCGATCAGTGCCGCCAGCTCGTACGGCATGTCGGCGGGCACCTTGATCACGCTGTCGGCGGTGACCACCACCTCCTCGGCGAAGGTGCCGGTGCTGTAGAAGCCGGAGGCGTCGGTGCCGCCGAAGCGGAAGCCCGGGGTGCCGAGCCGCCGCAGGCTGCTGACGCAGAGGTGGGCCTGGCCGCGCAGACAGTGCGGGCAGGCACCGCAGGGCGGCATCCAGCAGAGCACCACCCGGTCCCCGACCGCGACGCCGGCCACACCCTCGCCGACCTCGGTCACGTCCCCCGCTCCCTCGTGCCCCGGCACGAACGGCGCCGGCTGCGGCAGGACCCCGCTCATCGCCGACAGGTCCGAGTGGCACAGACTGGTCGCACGGAGCCGTACCCGCACCTTCCCCGCCCCGAAGCCGACCGCCTCGACGTCGTCGCGGACCTCCAGCTTGTCCTGGCCGATCTCGTGCAGGATCGCTGCGCGCATGTGGCTGCTCCCGGGTTCGCCCTCTGGTGAGGGAAGCCTACGAGACGGAGCTTTCTGGAACCAGTTCCAGAAAGGACCCTGGCATGATCTCCGTTCATGCCCGCCACCGAGGTCGCCACCCCTCACACCTGCCCGGACTGCGCAGCCGTTCTCGACGTCGACGAGCGTTTCCCGGCCTGGTGCCCGGCCTGCGAGTGGAACCTGTCCACCGAAGCCGCGCCCGTCGCGCAGCGGAAGCGGGGTGAGAAGCGCCGCCAACGCCGCGAGGCCGCCCGCAAGCGCGCCGTCCGGGCCCGTGTCGAGAAGGTGTACGAGTCGCTGGTGAGCGACGCGCCGCGTCGCTCCGACGGCGCCTGGCTCGCCGCCGTCGCGATCGCCGGGCTGATCCACCTGGTGACGCTCTGCGTGCTCGCCGGATCGGTTGCATTGCTCTCCACGGGGACCTGGCCATTGCGCGTCATCGGCCTGCTCGGCCTGGCCGTCGCCTTCATGCTTCGCCCCCGGTTCGGCCGGTTGCGCCACGACGAGACGAGCCTGCGCCGCAGCGACGCCCCCGCGCTCTACGGTCTGGCCGACCGGGTGGCCGCAGCCGTCGGCACCAGGCCGGTGGACATGATCCGAGTGACCGACGACTTCAACGCGGGCTTCGGCAGGTTCGGGCTGCGCCGTCGCAGCGTGCTGCGCCTCGGGCTGCCGCTCTGGGTACCGCTGACCCCGCAGCAGCGCGTCGCCCTGCTGGGGCACGAGTTCGGACACGACGTCAACGGTGACCACCGCAGCCGCCTGTGGCTGCGCACCGCGCTCGATGCCCTCATCGAGTGGTACCACCTCACCACCCCCGACCGGAGCGACGCCTGGTCCGGCGGCGGCTTCATCGGGGGCGTCGCGTCCTTGGTCACCGCCCCGCTGCTGTGGGTGGTCAACCGGCTGGTCCTCGGGGTCCTGCTCCTGCTCGACCGGCTGACCACCCGCTCCGGACAGGGCGCCGAGTACCGTGCCGATGGCCTCGCCGCCGAGGTGGGCTCGACCGCCGCCGCCAAGGGTCTGCTGGAGATGCTGTTGCTGAAGCAGAGCGCCGAGACGGTGATGATGCGCTTCCGCACGCTGCCCCGCACGCGCCGCGGTCCGGTGCCGACCGACCGGCGGCCGGCCGTGGACCTCTGGACCGAGCTGACCGAACAGCTGGCCTCTCTGCCACCGCTGGAACGCGAACGCCGCCTCCGGCTCTCCGCGCTCGACCTGGGCGCCGTGGACAGTACCCACCCGCCGACCCATCTGCGGATCAGCATGGTCGACCGCCTTCCGGCCCGGGAACCGACCGTGACCGTCACCGCCGGGGAGTCCGCGGCGATCGAGGCCGAGCTGGCGGCGGCCCGTGAACGGGTGGTCAGGGGCCTGCTGGCGATCTGAGGACCGACCCGGGGCAGCCGACAGCCGACGCCCTACCGTCGAGTAGGGTCCAGGAACCCACCCGCACAGCAGCAAGGAGCAGCGCCATGACCGACCTCCGGGAGAGCAGCCGACCGGCGCCCGAGGTGCTTGCGGCCTTCGAGGCGGCGACCGGGTTCATGCCGGTGGACGAGGGGCTGGCGCTGTATGCGGCGGCGGTCGAGGCGGCCGGGCGGACGGGCCTGCCGGTGCTGGAGATCGGTACGTACTGCGGGCGGTCGGCGATCCTGCTGGCCGACGCCGCCCGGGCGGCCGGGACGGTGGCGCTGACGGTGGACCACCACCGGGGCTCGGAGGAGCAGCAGCCGGGCTGGGAGTACCACGACCCGACCCTGGTCGACCCCGAGGTCGGTCTGATGGACACCCTGCCGAGCTTCCGCCGCACGCTGCACCGCGCCGGTCTCGAGGAGTACGTGATCGCCCTGGTGGGCCGGTCGCCGCAGGTAGCCGCCGTGTGGGGCGGCAGGCTGGCGCTGGTCTTCATCGACGGCGGGCACACCGACGAGCACGCCACGGGCGACTACGAGGGCTGGGTGCAGCACCTCGCCGAGGACGGGCTGCTCGTGGTGCACGACGTGTTCCCGGACCCGGCCGACGGCGGCCAGGCCCCGTACCGGGTCTTCCTGCGGGCGCTCGCCGAGGGCTTCGAAGAGGTCTCGGTCACCGGTTCACTCCGGGTGCTCCGCCGGACGAAGGCATAGCCCCACCCGAAGATCCTCAGGCTCCTGCGGGCACGATCGTCCATGCTTTAACGTCATCCCACAGGCCGGATCCACCGGGTGCCGCCGTACCCTCCGCCGGGAACGGCCGGTACGGTGTCGGCGAACACCCGGACGATGCGGCACTCACACGTGCGGTCACCGACGACGCGCGAGACGACAGCGGGGGCGAGGGCGAGGGCATGACCGACCAGGACAACACCGCGCCGGCGGTCTGGGATCCCACCGCGCGCGGAGGCGCCGGTGGGTGGGTGCGGCGCAAGCCGTCGCAGGACGCGGCGACGGTGCACCAGCCGATGGTCCCGCCGCCGCACGTACCCCCTCAGGCGCCGCCCCCGCCTCCCCCCGGCTCGGCCGACGACCAGGGCCCGCCGCTCGCGGCCCGCCCGTACCTGCCGCCGACGGCCCCGCCACCTCCGGCCCCGCCCGCCGGTTACGGGTACCCGCCGCCGCACCCGCAGACCGCCCCGGCTCCTCCGGCCGCCCCCGCCGCGCCGCCCGCCCCGCCCGGCGGCTTCCCGGGCCACGCCGTGGGCCAGGCCCCGCACCCGGCCTTCCCGAACGCCGGACCGGCCCCCGCCACGCAGCCCGGCTTCCCCGCCGCCGCGCAGCCACCGTTCCCCCCGCCCGGCCGGCCACCGTTCCCGCAGCCGCAGCAGCCACCACAGCAGCCGCACTCCCCGCAGCCGTACCAGCAGCCGTACCCGCCGCAGCCCCCGCAGCCCGTCGGCTACCCGGGCCCGGCCGAGTACGGCGACTACGAGGAGGTCGCCCCGTACGACGACGAGCCGCGCCGCAGCCGTACGCCGCTGTACATCGCGCTCGGCGTGGCGATGGCCGTGATGCTCGGTGTGGGCGTGGTGTGGGTCGTCCAGGACACCGACGGTTCGAAGGACCAGGCTGCACCCGCCCCGGCCACCACCGCCCCGCAGTCCGCGCCCGCTCCCGCGCCCGGGCAGACGACCGGTGGGGCCGACCCCACCGCGAGCGGCTCCCCGAGCACCTCGGCCGCCCCCGGCACCGGCCCGAACGCCGCCGCCCAGGCCAAGGCGCTGGACGACCTGCTCAGCCGGGGCGAGAGCGCGAAGGCGCCGATCGGCAATGCGGTCGCCAAGGTGACCAGCTGCCCCGGGAAGGACGAGGTGAACAGCGCCGCCGAGGTCTTCGACGCCGGGGCCAAGCAGCGCGACCAACTGATCGCCGACCTGGTCAAGCTCGACCTGGGCGACCTGCCGGGCGGCACCGAGACCGCGCAGACCCTGCGCACCGCCTGGCAGCAGTCCGGCGACATCGACCGGGCCTACGCCGCCTGGGCCCGTACCGTCAGCAGCCAGGGCTGCACCAACGACACCGCTCCGAGCACCGCCGACCTGAAGCGCGCCAACGAGCTCAACCCGCAGGCCACCCAGTCGAAGAAGGACTTCGTGGCGAAGTGGAACTCATTGGCCGGCACCTTCAACCTGGCACCGCGTACCTGGGACAGGATCTGAACCACCCGTGACCGGCACCACCGACGAGCGGCCCGCACCCCGTCGCTCCACCCGCTTCCGCCTGACCGTCCTCGGCTGCGCCGTCCTGCCGCTGTGCTTCGCCGGCTGGCTGGGCTGGCAGGCCCTGGCGGGTGACGGGCCCGCGAGGGCCGCGGACACCTCGTCAGCCGTGCCCCCGACCTCCGACGTCACCTTCGACGCGCCGACCGCCTGGCCGACCGCCCTCGCCTCGGCCACCCCTTCACCAGGCGGCACCGCGTCACCCGCCACCACCGCGCCGGGCACAGCCGGTCACCCCCTGACCGGCCGGACGGTCCTGCTCGACCCCGGCCACAACACCGGCAACGGCCGCCACACCACCGAGATCAACCGTCAGGTGGACATCGGCAACAGCCGCAAGGAGTGCGACACCACCGGTACCTCGACCGACTCCGGGTACAGCGAGGCCGAGTACACCCTGGACGTGTCCCACCGCGCACGGGCGCTCCTGGAGGCGCGTGGCGCCAAGGTCGTGTTCACCCAGGACGGTGACCGTGCCTGGGGCCCCTGCATCGACGAGCGGGCCCGGATCGGCAACGACGCTCATGCCGACGCCGCCGTCTCGGTGCACGGCGACGGCGCCCCGGCCTCGGGCAGCGGCTTCCACGTGATCATGCCGGCCAAGGTGACGGCGGGTAAGGCCGACACCTCGGCGATCGTCGCGCCCTCCCACCGGCTGGGGCTGCTGCTGCGCGACAGCTTCAAGGCCGCCACGGGCGAGCCGTACGCGGACTACATCGGCGAGCAGGCCCTGGACACCCGCAGCGACCTGGGCGGTCTGAACCTGTCCCGGATCCCGAAGGTGTTCATCGAGTGCGGCAACATGCGAAACTCGGGCGATGCCAAGCGGATGACGGACCCTCAGTGGCGCCAGCAGGCCGCCCAGGGCATCGCCGATGCGCTGACCGCCTATCTGACCACACCGGCGGGGTGATCCCCGGGGAATCCCGGTGATTCGCCACGACTCGGCCCCGTTCCGGAGGCCGCTGTGCAGACGCGAAGAGCTTGGCCCTAGGCTTTTGCCCGACAATCGCCGTCCACGACACACCGACGAGGGGAACGTTAGTGAATCTGCGCGCTCTCACCAGGGGAGACGCCGCCGTCGCAGGTGCGGCCGTCCTGCTGCTCATCTCTTCCTTCATCCCGTTCTACGAGGCCAACACCTCGAACGGCAGGGAATGCTCCTCGCAGTGCTCACTCACCGTGTGGCACAGCGGCTTCCTGACGATTCTGGCCACGGTCTTCCTCACGGGCATCGCGTCCGCCGCGCTGATCCTGCTGGCGCGCTTCCAGGGCGCGGAGGCCGAGACCCGGCTGATCGCCGGGCTGAAGCTCCGCCAGTGGGGTGTCGCCCTCGCGGTGCTCTCCGGCTGGGCGGGCCTGTGGTCCCTGTTCAACAACGGTGGCGGCTACATCTCGGCGGGCGAGAAGCAGAGCTCCGGCCGGATCAGCTACGACCCGTCGGACCTGGTCAACCACGGTTTCGGCGCCTGGCTCGCCTTCATCGCGGTGCTGGTCCTGGCGGGGGCGGCCGTGGCCACCCCGCTGGTGCCCGCGCTGCAGGCCCCGCTGCTGGCCGACCGGCCCGCCGCCCCGCAGGGCTACGCCGGCGCCCCGGCCGGCTACCAGGCCCCGGGCGGCCCCGGCGTCACCCAGCCCCTGCAGTACGGCTACCCGGGCGCGCCCGCCGGCCAGGGCGGCGCCCCGGCATACGGCGGCCAGCCGCAGCCCGGCGGCTACGGCTACCCGACGCCCGGCCAGCCACAGGACCACCAGCCCGCGGCCACGACGCCCATGCCGACCCCGGCCTCGGCGGCGCCCGCCGCGGACTTCGCCCCGTTCTGGTTCGCCGTGCCGGCGCCCCGCCAGCTCGCCTCCAAGGACAACCCGGCCGGCCCGCCGGTGGGCGAGCTCGTCCCGGGCACCTGGTACCTCGCGGTCGAGCAGCGCGGCGCGGCCCTGGTCGCCCAGCTGCAGGACGGCAGCCACGGTCTGCTCAGCGACACCTCGGGCATCCAGCGCGGCTGATTCCCGCTCGGCGGGACACACAGAGGCGGGGCCGGGTTCTCGAACCCGGCCCCGCCTCTGTGTGTCCCGTCTCAGCAGCAGTCGTTGACGACCAGTCCGCTCGGCAGCTGCTCGCCGCTGAACACCGCCACCGTGGCATGGTCCCCACCGAGCGCGGCCACCGCCAGCAGCAGCGCACCGGCTGTCCAGGTGGTGCGCTCCTCCGGCCAGATGGCGTCGTCCTCGAAGACGTACCCCGTCCAGTACGAGCCGTCGGTGTGCCGCAGGTGCTGGATCCAGCGCAGGATCTCCACCGCCCGGTCGGACTGGCCCACCGCCCAGAGGGCGAGGGCGAGTTCGGCGCTCTCGCCACCCGTCACCCAGGGGCGGTCACTGACGCAGCGGACACCGAGGCCGGGCACCACGAAGCGGTCCCAGTCCCGTTCGATCCGCATCGCGGCCGCGGGGCCTCGCAGGGCGGTGCCGAGGACCGGGTAGTACCAGTCCATCGAGTAGCGGTCCTTGTCGAGGAAGCGCTCGGGGTGCTCGGCGACCGCGTGCCGCAGCCGTCCGGCCGCCAACTCCCAGTCGGGCTGGGGCTCTTCGAGGTGGTCGGCGATGGCCAGGCCGCAGCGCAGGGCATGCAGGATGCTGGAGGAGCCGGTGAGCAGCGCCTCCTCGGGCGCCGTACCGTCCTCGTCCTGCCGCCAGGCGATCGGGCCGCCGGGCAGCCGCAGGGCGACGGTGAAGTCGAGCGCGCGGCGGACGGCCGGCCAGACCCACTCCAGGAAGGCGTCGTCACCGGTGCTGAGGTGGTGGTGCCAGGCGCCGACGGCTATGTACGCGCAGAAGTTGGTCTCCTTCGACGCGTTGGTGACCTCGCCGTCGGTGTAGGCGGAGTACCAGGAGCCGTCCGCGTTCTGCCGCTCCACCAGCCAGCGGTACGCGGCCTCGGCGGCGGCGTGCTCGCCCGCCGTGTCGAGGGCCATGGCGGCCTCGGTGTGGTCCCAGGGGTCCAGGTGACCGCCGCCGAACCACGGGATGGCGCCGTCGGCCTGCTGGTCGGCGAGGATGCTGCGCACCGTGGCGGCGGCCTGCTCGGCGTCCAGCACGCCGTCCAGCAGCAGGGTCGCCGGGACGGCCGCGGTCACGCGCCGGCCTTGTTGGGCTTGGTGGCGTACGCGACGAAGCTCTTGCCGAGCACCGGGTTGAGCGCCTTCTCGGCGGCCTTGGTGATCGAGCTGATCACCGGGGTGCCGACGATGTCCCAGACCAGCAGCTGGTGGTACGCCTTGACCGGCAGCGCCTTGTCGTTGTTGACGCCGACGGCGCACTTGATCCACCAGTACGGCGAGTGCAGCGCGTGCGCGTGGTGGGTGCCGTAGGGGTTCAGGCCGGCCTCGCGGAGCTTGTCGAGCAGCTCGTCGCCGCGGTAGATCCGGATGTGGCCGCCCTCGACCTCGTGGTACTCGTCGGAGAGCGCCCAGCAGATCTTCTCGGGCAGGTAGCGCGGCACCGTGACGGCGAGCAGCCCGCCGGGCTTCAGGACGCGCACCATCTCGGCGAGCACTCCCTTGTCGTCCGGGATGTGCTCCATCACCTCGGAGATGATGATCTTGTCGAAGGTCTCGTCCTCGAAGGGCAGCGCGAGCGCGTCGCCCTCCATGGCCACCGCCGAGGCACCGGCCGGGGCCTCGCCGGCCTCCTTCATCGCGGCGAACCACTTCTGCACCTCGGCGATCTCGTCGCCGTTCTGGTCGAGGGCGACCACGTCGGCGCCGCGCCGGTAGCACTCGAACGCGTGCCGGCCCCCGCCACAGCCCAGGTCGAGCACCCGGTCGCCGGGGGCGAGCGGGAAGCGGGAGAAATCGACGGTCAGCACTGCGGGGCTCCCATTCGTTGGTGCTGTACTACTGCTGCTGTACTACGAATAGTTGGCGGAACGTCAGGCGACATAGCGCCAGCCGCTTCCGGCCCGGGCGCGCTGCCCCGCTCCGGTCGCGATGGCTGTGCGGTACCGGTCGGCGGTGAGCTCGGCGGCCCGCTGCCAGGTGAAGTTCGCCAGGACCCGCTCGCGCCCGGCGGCGCCGAGGGCGGCGCGCAGCTCCGGGTCGTCGAGCAGCCGGCCGAGGGCGGTGGCCAGTGCACCGGCGTCGCCCGGCGGCACCGCGAGGCAGGTCTCCCCGTCCGGCCCCGCGACCTCGGGGATCGCCCCGCCGGTGGTCGCCACCAGCGGCGTACCGGTGGCCATCGCCTCGGCGGCGGGCAGCGAGAAGCCCTCGTACAGCGAGGGCACGCAGGCCACCTCGGCCGAGCGGTAGAGGTCCACCAGCTCCTGGTCGGTCAGCCCGCTGCGGAACTCGATGTACGGCTCGAGACCGAACCGCCGGACCGCCTCGGCCACCGGGCCGTCCGCGCGCTTCTTGCAGACCACCACCAGGTGCGCCTCGCGCTCGGTGCGGACCTTGGCCAGCGCCTCGACCAGGTACACCAGGCCCTTGAGCGGAACGTCCGCGCTGGAGGTGGCGACGATCCGGCCGGGGACGACCGCGACCTCGTCCGAGGGGGACCAGAGCCGGGTGTCCGCGCCGATCGGCACCACCGAGATGGCACCGGGCGCGGCGCCGAGGTGCTGGGCGATCTCGGTCTTCGAGCTGCCGGAGACGGTGATGATGTGCGCCAGCCGCTGCGTGACCCGGCGCTGCATCCGGGTGAAGGCGTACCAGCGGCGCAGCGAGAGCCGGCGCAGCCTGGTCGGCGCCGCGTCAAGCTCCAGCTGCCGGTCGACGGTGACCGGGTGGTGGATGGTGGTGACCAGCGGGAAGCCGTGCCGCTCGAGGCCGAGCAGGCCGTAGCCAAGGGTCTGGTTGTCGTGCACGACGTCGTAGCGGCCCTTGTGCCGGGCGAGGTACTGGCGGGCCCGCAGGGAGAAGGTGAGCGGCTCGGGGAACCCGCCGGTCCGCATGCCCGCGACCTCCAGCACGTCCACCGGCCCCCGGTACTCGCCGAGCTTCGGCGTACGGAAGGGGTCGTCCGCGCGGTACAGGTCCAGGCTGGGCAGCTCCACCAGCCGGACCGAGCCGGGGCCCTCGACCTCGTCCAGCACCGGGAAGGGCTGGGAGCCGATCACGTCCACGTGGTGGCCCAGGCGGGCCAGCTCGCGGGAGAGGTGCCGGACGTAGACGCCCTGGCCGCCGCAGAACGGGTCACCGCGGTAGGACAGCAGGGCGATCCGCAGCGGTGGCGGCAGCGCGGTCATCCTGGGCCCCTATCCCTACCCACCCGAGCCCGGACGGCCGCAGCGGTAAAGTAGATCACGTTTCATGATGGTGGAGCTCATCGTTGGGCAAGTGAACAATGAGAGACCTCGAAGATACCGGCCCGTAGCTTGCTCCTCCGAGCCAGGGCTGGTGATTCACGCCACGCTGCGACCCCGCACCTGACGATGCGCTCCGGGAGCCTCCTTGACCACCTCCGCCGCACCCGTGGCCGTGCTCACCCCGCGCCAGGCCGAACGCCGCCGGCGCATCCTCCGGGCTTCGAAGGCGCTGGCGGCCCGGGGCGGGTACGAGGCGGTGCAGATGCGCGAGGTCGCCGAGACCGCTCATGTCGCGTTGGGGACGCTGTACCGGTACTTCCCGTCCAAGGTGCACCTACTGGTCGCGGTGATGCAGGAGCAGCTGCAGCAGCTCCACGAGCAGGTCCGGCGCCACCCGCCGACGGGTGAGGACCCGGCCGCCAGGGTCGCCGAGACGCTCACCCAGGCCTTCCACGCCCTGCAGCGCGAGCCGCTGCTGGCGGAGGCCATGGTCAGGGCGCTGTCCTTCGCCGACCGCTCGGTGAGCGCCGAGGTGGACGAGGTCGGCGGCCTGACCTCGGCCATCATCCTGGACGCCGCCCAGCTGGGCACGCCGACCGCCGAGCAGCAGGCGGCGCTGCGCGTCATCGGCCACACCTGGCACGCGACGCTGCTGGCCTGGCTCTCCGGCCGCGCCTCCCTGGCCGAGGTCCGCGCGGACCTCCACACGGCGGCCCGCCTGCTCACGCTCAGCCAGGGGTCGTGAGATCGCGAAGACTGATACCGGTTCTCGTCGCGCGGAGTCACCCCGCAGCCGTGCGAGGCAGGCCACACCGCCTCGGCACGGTCGCACCCGAGCGGGCGGATAGAGTCGTCAGCGCTGAAAAACTTCATCCGCTTCTCACCCGGGGGAAGCCGGTGCGAATCCGGCGCTGACCCGCAACCGTGAGCCCGCAACCGGGCAAGTCGGAGCACCCGGGGAGAGGCGAGCGGCAACGCCGGACCGCGGTCCGGCCCCGTCGAGGTCTACGGGCGGCCCGTCACGGGCCGCTGCACCGCTCACCGAAAGGCAAACCCTCTCTCATGCTGACCGCCGCCCGCCTGGGCGCCACCGCGCTGGCCGGCCTGCTGCTGGCCGGCACCGCCGCTGCGCCGGCCCTGGCCGACACCCCCTCTCCCTCCGCCCCCGCCGCGCCCGCCGGGATCTACGGCAAGGGTGACCCGACGTACGACGGTGTCTGGCGCCAGTCGCTGGCACTGACCGCGCTGGCGGGCGCCAAGGTCGTCCCGGCGGAGTCCACGGTGAGCTGGCTGGCGGGCCAGCAGTGCGCGGACGGCGGCTGGCCTTCGTTCCGGGCCGACACCGCCGCCGCGTGCGACGCCAAGACCGAGGACAGCAATGCCACCGCCGTCGCGGTCCAGGCGCTGAGCACGCTCGGCGGGCACCAGGACGCGGTCGCCAAGGGTCTCCAGTGGATCAAGGCCAACCAGAACGCCGACGGCAGCTGGGCCTACAACCCCGGCAACCCGGGCGACGCCGACTCCACCGGTCTGACCGTCAGCGCCCTGCTCGCCACCGGCACCGACCCGGCAGGCGTCGCCAGGAGCGGGAAGAGCGCGTACGACGGCCTGGCGGGCTTCCAGCTCGGCTGCGCCTCCCCCGCCGACCAGCGCGGCGCCTTCGCCTACCAGCCGGCACCCGACGGCGCCCTCGCCGCCAACGCGCTCGCCGCCTCCCAGGCGACCCTCGGCGCCGCGGGCGGCAAGCTCCCGGTCACCAACACCAACCGGGTCGACGCGGCGCCCAAGCCGCTGACCTGCGCCGCCGGCGCCACCGAGAAGACCGTGCCCCGTGCCGAGTCGGCCGAGGCCGCCTCGGCGTACCTGGTCGCCCAGCTGAACGCCAACGGCCAGCACCTGATGCAGACCATGCCGGGCGCCACCCCGACGCCCGACTTCGCCGCGACCTCGTGGGCCGTGCTCAGCCTGATCCAGGCCGGCCACCCGCACCAGGCCGCCAGCGCCGCCGACTGGCTGGCCGGCAACGGCTACGCCTGGGCCGCGAAGGGCAAGTCGGGCACCGACGCGTCCGCCGCCGCCACCCTGCTGCTGGTCGCGCAGGCGGCCAAGCTGGACCCGTACAACTTCGGTGGGACCAACCTCGTCCAGCTGCTGATCGACGCCGGCCCCGCGCCCAAGTCGGTTCCCTCGGCCGCCGCCTCGGCCGCCTCGGCGAACCCTGACGGCACCAAGGCTCCGGGCTCCGGCATCACCGAGGCCGACGACAACGGCGGCTTCTCGCCGATCTGGCTGGTCGGCATCGGCCTGCTGGTCGGCATCGGCGGTGGGCTGCTGATCAGCCTCAACCGCAAGCGCGGTGCCCACCAGCAGGCGGCCGGCAAGCCCGCCACCTCCAGCACGGAGGACAAGCCCGAGGGCGACGAGCAGAAGTGACCCTCGCTCCACGCCGTACGGCCGCGGTCCTGGCCGCCGCCGTACTGGCCATCCTGCTGCCCCTCCTCGCCGCCGCCCCCGCACAGGCCACCGGCTACCGCTACTGGTCGTTCTGGAAGTGGTCCGACTCCGCCTGGGCGTACCAGCAGCAGGGGCCCGCCGTGTACGTCCCGCAGGACGGCGGCGTGGACGGCTGGCGCTTCGCCGTCAGCCCCGACGGCGGCCGCAACGCCGCCCGCCCCGGCACCGGCGGCGACTTCGCCACCATCTGCGCCGCGACGCCCGCCCAGCCGGGAAGGAAGCGGGTGGCCGTGGTGCTGGACTTCGGCACCCCCGCCGACGCCCCGTCCGGCGAGGCGCCGCCCGCCCCCCGCGCCGCCTGCGCCGCCGTTCCGGCCACCGCAAGCTCCGCCGAGGTGCTCGCCGCCGTCGTCCCGCCGCTGCGCTACGACACCAACGGCATCCTCTGCGCCATCGCCGGCTACCCGCGCACGGGCTGCGGTGACACCGTGTCGGACCCCAAGCCCGCCGCACCGGCCTCCGGCTCCCACCCGGGCTCCGGCCCGTCCGTCGGCCTGATCGCCGGAGCCGCGCTGGTCGCCCTGCTGGCCGCCGCCGCGATCCGGCAAGCCCGCCGCCGCTGACCCCGAGGACTCTCCCGTGCCCCGAACCACCCGCTCGGCCGTCGGCCCGCGCCAGCTGCACCCCGGCGCGTGGTGGCTCTGGGCGCTCGGCCTGGGCGCGGCGGCCTCCCGCACCACCAACCCGCTGCTCCTCCTGCTGATCATCGCGGTCGCCGGGTACGTGGTCGCGGCGCGCCGGGGGGACGCACCCTGGTCCCGCTCGTACGGGGCCTTCCTCAAGCTCGGGCTGGTGGTCCTGGGCATCCGGCTGGTCTTCGCGGTCCTCCTCGGCTCACCGGTCCCCGGCACCCACGTCCTCGTCACTCTGCCCCAACTCCCCCTCCCCGTCTGGGCGCAGGGCGTACGGATCGGCGGCCGGGTGACCCTGGAGGGCCTGCTCTTCGCGCTGTACGACGGCCTCAAGCTGGCCACCCTGCTGATCTGCGTCGGCGCCGCCAACGCCCTCGCCAGCCCGGCCCGGCTGCTGCGGGCCCTGCCCGGAGCCCTCTACGAAGCGGGCGTGGCCGCCGTCGTGGCAATGACCTTCGCGCCCAACCTGGTGGCCGACGTCCAGCGCCTCCGGGCCGCCCGCCGTCTGCGCGGCCGGACCGACCGGGGAGTGAAGGCACTGCTCAGTGTCGGTCTGCCGGTCCTGGAGGGCGCGCTCGAACGCTCCGTCAGCCTGGCCGCCGCCATGGACACCCGGGGCTTCGGCCGCACCGCCGACGTACCGCCCCGGATCGCCCGGACCACCGCCGCGCTCACCCTGGCCGGCCTGCTCGGGGTCTGCAGCGCGGCGTACGGCCTGCTCACCGCGGACGGTGCGGGCTG
This sequence comes from Kitasatospora atroaurantiaca, assembly GCF_007828955.1. Lineage (NCBI taxonomy): Bacteria > Bacillati > Actinomycetota > Actinomycetes > Kitasatosporales > Streptomycetaceae > Kitasatospora > Kitasatospora atroaurantiaca. The sequence continues at coordinate 1,989,641 of NZ_VIVR01000001.1, forward strand.
GGCCCTGCCGCTGCTGCTGCTCGGCCTGGCCTCGGCCACCGGCGGCCTGCTGCTCGGCAGCCGACACACCGTCAGAACGCGCTACCGGCCCGATCCTTGGGCGCTGCGCGAGTGGCTGGTCGCATTTTCGGGCATCACGGTCGCCGGGCTGACGGTGTGGCTCTCGGGCCTCGACCCGGCCGCCTTCACCCCGACCGTCGTGCCGCCCGCCGCTCCCCGGCTCCCGGTCCTTCCCGCCCTGGCCGTGCTGATCGGCCTGCTGCCCGCCGTTGCCGCCCCCACCCCGCCCCGGAGAAGCTCGTGATCACCTTCGAGCAGGTCTCGGTCCGCTACCACGACTCCGCCACCCCCGCGCTGAGCGGTGTCGACCTCACCGTCCCCGAGGGCGAACTCTGCCTGCTGGTGGGCCCGTCCGGCTCGGGCAAGTCCACGCTGCTGGGCACCGTCAGCGGGCTCGTCCCGCACTTCACCGGCGGTGTGCTGCACGGCCGGGTCACCGTCGGCGGCCGCGACACCCGGGAGCACCGGCCACGCGAACTCGCCGACTTGGTCGGCACGGTGGGCCAGGACCCGCTCGCACACTTCGTCACCGACACCGTCGAGGACGAACTCGCCTACGGTATGGAGTCCCTGGGCCTCGCCCCCGAGGTGATGCGCCGCCGGGTCGAGGAGACCCTCGACCTGCTCGGCCTCGCCGAGCTCCGCGACCGCGCGCTCACCTCGCTCTCCGGCGGCCAGCAACAGCGCGTCGCGATCGGCTCGGTGCTGACCGTGCACCCCAGGGTGCTGGTCCTGGACGAACCCACCTCCGCGCTCGACCCCGGGGCGGCCGAGGAGGTGCTGGCCGTGCTCCAGCGGCTCGTCCACGACCTGGGCACCACCGTGCTGCTCGCCGAACACCGGCTCGAGCGCGTCGTCCAGTACGCCGACCAGGTGCTCCTGCTGCCCGCCCCCGGTGAGCCGCCGGTACTCGGCGAACCCGCCGAGGTGATGGCCCACTCGCCCGTCCACCCTCCCGTGGTGGCGCTCGGCCGGGCCGCCGGGTGGTCGCCGCTGCCGCTCTCGGTACGCGACGCCCGGCGCCGGGCCGCCCCGCTCCGGGCCCGCCTGGACGGCCGTACCCCCACCGCGGCTCCCGCCGTGACCGGCGATCCCGTCGTCACCGTCGACCGCCTGACCGTCCGGCGCGGGCCGGTCCCCGCCCTGCGCGGGGTCGAACTCGCCCTGTGTCCGGGCGAGATCACCGCTCTGATGGGTCGCAACGGCGCCGGCAAGTCCACCCTGCTCGGCTCACTGGTCGGCCTGCACCAGCCCACCGCGGGCAGCGTACGGGTGAGCGGGCTGACGCCCCACCGGGCCCGGCCGAAGGAGCTGATCCGCCGGATCGGCCTCGTCCCGCAGGACCCGCGCGACCTGCTCTACGGGGAGACGGTCGCCGCCGAGTGCGCGGCCGCCGACGAGGACGCGGGCGCCGAGGCCGGCACCTGTCGCGGACTGGTCTCCCGGCTCCTGCCGGGGATCGACGACGCCCTCCACCCGCGCGACCTCTCCGAGGGCCAGCGGCTGACCCTGGCACTCGCCGTCGTGCTCACCTCCCGCCCGGGGGTCATCCTGCTCGACGAGCCGACCCGGGGTCTGGACTACGCCGCGAAGGGCCGCCTGATCGAGATCCTGCGCGCCCTCGCCGCCGACTCGCACGCCATCCTGCTCGCCACCCACGACGTGGAGCTGGCCGCCGAACTCGCCCACCGGACGGTCATCCTGGCCGACGGCGAGATCGTCGCCGACGGGCCCACGCCCGAGGTGGTGGTCTCCTCCCCCGCCTTCGCCCCGCAGGTCGCGAAGGTGCTGACGCCCTCGCCCTTCCTCACGGTGCGACAGGTCACCCAGGCGCTGGGGGACACGCCGTGACGCCGCCGCCCGCCCGGCCGGTCCCGCTGGGCCGACGCTCCGTCACCCTCCTGCTGCTGATCTCCGCGGTCGGCGTGGCCGGCTTCGGCTGGCCGTTGCTGGCGAGCGGCTCCTCGGCCCTGGTGGGGCACTCCGCCGACGCGCCCTGGCTGTTCGCCCTGCTGCTGCCGCTGCTGCTGGCCGTGGTGATCGCGCAGATCTCCGAGGGCCGCTCGGCAGGCGGCGGTGAGGCCGGCCTGGACGCCAAGTCGGTGGCCCTGCTGGGCGTGCTGGCCGCCGCCGGGGCCGCGCTGCGGCCGCTCGGTGCGGGGACGGCGGGCCTGGAACCGATGTTCTTCCTGATGGTGCTGGCGGGCCGGGTGCTCGGGCCCGGCTTCGGATTCGTGCTGGGCTCGGTCTCGATGTTCGCGTCGGCGCTGCTCACCGGCGGGGTCGGGCCCTGGCTGCCGTTCCAGATGCTCAGCATGGGCTGGGTCTGCCTCGGCGCCGGTCTGCTGCCCGGCCCGGCCACCCTGCGCGGTCGCCGCGAACTCGGCCTGCTCGCCTGCTACGGCGCGCTCGCCGCCGTCGCGTACGGCACCGTCATGAACCTGCAGGGCTGGCCCTACATCGGCGGCCTCAGCAGCTCGATCTCCTTCGTCCCCGGCGAACCGCTCGCCGCGAACCTTCCCCGGTTCATCGCCTACTGCCTCACCACCTCGCTCGGCTGGGACCTCCCCCGCGCCGCCCTCACCGCGGTGCTCTGCCTCACCGTCGGCGGCCCCGTCCTGCGCGCCCTGCGCCGGGCGAGCCGCCGGGCCGCCTTCGACGCACCGGCGAGTTTCGAGGACGGGCCCCGGAGCTGAGACCCCGGAGCCCGTCCTGCCGTACGGCCCGTCAGGCGCCCTTCGGCCCGGTCGACTGCACCACCTCGAAGGACCACAGGGTCGACCCGGAAGCGGCCGGGCGCTGCGGCGCCTCCCCCTCGGCGGGCGGCGGGCCCTGGCGGTGCGCGGCCTGCATCGGCCCCTCCATCCACGCCTTGAAGGCCTCCTCGCTCGCCCAGCGGGTGTAGACGAGGTACTGCTCCGTCCCCTCCACCGGGCGCAGCAGCTCGAACCACTCGAAGCCGTCCGAGTTCTCCACCGCCCCGGCGCGTGCGGCGAACCGCTTCTCCAGGGTCTCCCGCATCTCGGCAGGCACCGTCAACACGTTGATCTTCACCACGCTGGGCACAATGACACCTCTCATCGCCGGGGGCCCCTGACCTGGGCACACGATAACCGGGTGAATCACACACGGCATCTGCCTAGGCTGGCCCGATGACCGAATTCAACACCCTTGCCGACGTCACACCCTGGCGGTCCGGCTTCGAGCGTCGGCTGCGCGAGGCGTACACGGCCGCCGGCTGCGTCGACGCCGCCGCCGAACAGAACGTCAGCCGGGTGCTCGGCGACCCCGGCGACTGGACCGTCGCCGAGATCACCACCTCGGGCACCCGGGTCGGCTTCGTCGCCGTGAAGGTGACCGAGGACCAGGGCACGCCGGCGGGCCGCATCGGAGACCTCCGGGTGGACCCGGAGTACGCCGGGCAGGGCCACGAGCAGGCCGCCCGCACCTGGGCCGAGCGCTGGTGCGCCGAGCGCGGAGCGCTTCGCCTGAACGTCCAACTCACCAGGCCGGACGAGCTGTTCGCCGACTACCCGGTCCGGGGGCAGACCCGGATGCGCGTCATCGCCTCCGCGCCGAAGCCGCTGGACGGCGTCACTGCCCGGCCGATGACCGAGGCCGAGTACCCGGCCTGGCTGGCCTCGGAGAAGGACGCCTACATCGCCGACATCGTCCGGGCGGGTGCGCTCGACCCCGAGCAGGCGCGGCAGAAGTCCGACGCGGACTTCGCGCGGCTGATACCCGAAGGCATGGCGACGCCCGGCCACTCCTTCCTGGTGCTGGAGGCGGCCGGCGAGACCATCGGGACGGGCTGGCTGAAGCACGACTTCCTCCCCGGGGTGACCTTCGGGTACTCGCTGGAGATCCACCGGGAGCACCGCGGCAAGGGGTACGGGCGGGCCGCGATGACGGTCGGGGAGCAGGCCACCCTGGACGGCGGGGACTCGGCGCTGATGTTCAACGTCTTCGGCGGCAACGAGGTGGCGATGAACCTCTACACCAGCGCCGGCTACCGGGTCGTCGAGGAGAACCGCTCCATCGCCCTCCCGGCCGGCTAGGCCTTCCGGTGCCGGGGAGCCCCTGCCGGGGAAGCACCGGTTCCCCGGCCCGCGATCCTGGCCACTCCGCCCGCAACGAGCAGCAGCACGGCGGGTATCGCGATGTTGAGCAGCTGCCGCACACCCCACGGGTCGCTGATCACGTCCACGTCCAGGCCCAACCGGTCCAGCACGTAGAGCGAGTCGTACGTGGCGGCCACGTACGCCACGCCGGCGTAGGCCACCCCGACGGCCAGCAGCACCGTGCTGCGCTCGGCCGCCGCCAGCGCGAGCAGCGCGAGCGCCGAGACCACCAGCGGTGTGGCCCCGTTGAAGCGCAGCAGCTGCGCCGTCCCCAGGACGGCGGACGGCGAGTGGAATCCCGTCCACCCGGTCACCGTCAGCCAGGTCGTCAGCGCGCCCGTCAGCCAGGCCACCGCCACACACGGCACCGCCCGCCACCGGGCCCCCGCCCGCCGGTAGCGCCGCAGGACGGCCCAGCCCGCGGCCACCAGGGCCGCCGACCAGTAGACCTCCAGCCACCCGGGCCGGGTCAGCTGGAGCACCCCGAGAACTCCCCCCGGCGAACGCACCCCCACCCCGCAGTCCACCAGGCACGCACTCTCCGGTGCGAGGTAGAGCGGCAGCGAGAGCACGAGCAGTCCCCCGAACAACGCAAGCACGAAGCAGTACCGCCGCGCAGCCATGGACCCTCCCGAGAACAGTTGCGCGAATACTCCAACCGCGCACACCTTCCGCACAAGGCCTGGCCCGGATCAGAAGGAGCGGCCCTCGCCGTGCTGGACGTGCTCGGGACCGATCCGGTCCGGGCGGTCGCGGGGGTCGCTGCAGAGCTGGGAGCTGAGGCGGGTGAGGAGGTCCGCCAGGTCGGCGTACTGCTTCTCGTCGTAGTCGCCGAGGAGTTCGGCGAGCTGGCTGCGCCGGGCGGCGACCAGCCGGAGCGCCACCTCCTCGCCCGCCTCGGTGAGGCGCAGCGGCAGGCCGTTGCGTACGCCGAGGCCCCGGCTCTCGACCTCCCGGGCGGCCTCCTCGATCACCTGGATCGGTACGACCCGGTGCTCCGCCAGCTCGGCGGGCTCGACGCCGCCCTGATGGTGCATGTGGAGGATCAGCCAGCTGGAGGCCGGTTTGAGGTCCAGCCCTGCCTCGGCGGTGATTCGGCGGAAGAGGTCGCGCCGCGCGTCGCGGGTGCCCAGGACCGAGAGGGCCCGCGCGATCTCGTCCAGCGAGGAGCGCTCGACGGGGTTGAGGCCGATCGACTCGCTGAGGTCCGGCGCGGTGACGGTGGAGCGCAGCTTCTCCTCCCGGATGAAGAGGGAGAGCACGAAGGCGGCCAGCGCCACCGGCACCGCGTAGAGGAAGACGCTGGTGATCGACTCCGAGTACGCGTGGTAGATCGCGGACTGTGCGGCGGGCGGCAGGGTCGCGATGACGCGCGGGTCTGCGGTGACGGCCTCGGGGCGGAAGCCCGCGGGCAGCGGGAGCCCGGCCAGCGCGTCCTCCAGGCGCCGGTTGAGGCCACTGGCGAAGATGGTGCCGAAGATCGAGACGCCGAACGAGGCGCCGATGGAGCGGAAGAAGGTGGCCCCGGCGGTGGCGACGCCGAGGTCCTCGTACCCGACCGAGTTCTGCACGATGAGCACCAGCACCTGCATCACCAGGCCGAGGCCCAGGCCGAAGACCAGGAAGTAGAGGCTCATCTCGGTGGTGCTGCTGTTCTCCGTGAGGCGGGAGAGGAGCAGCAGGCCCACGGTGGTGACGGCGGTGCCCGCGATCGGGAAGACCCGGTAGTGCCCGGTACGGGCGACGATCTGGCCGGAGCCGATCGAGGTGACGAGCATGCCCAGCACCATCGGCAGCATGTGGATGCCGGACATGGTCGGCGAGACCTGCATGACGACCTGGAGGAAGGTCGGCAGATAGGTGAGCGCGCCGAACATCGCGAAGCCGACCACGAAGGAGATCACCGCGACCAGGCTGAAGGTGCGTGAGCGGAACAGCCGCAGCGGCAGGACGGGCTCGGCGGCCGCGCGCTCGACGGCGACGAAGGCGACCAGCAGGACCACACCGAGGACGCCGAGCCCGATGATCTGCCAGGAGCCCCACGACCAGGTGGTGCCACCGAGCGAGGTCATCAGCACCAGGCAGGTCGCGACGGAGGCGATCAGGGCGGTGCCCAGGTAGTCGATCGTGTGCTTGCGCCTCACCTCGATGCCGTGCAGCACGGTGGCGATCACGCCCAGCGCGACGGCGCCGACCGGCAGGTTGACGTAGAAGACCCAACGCCAGCTCAGGTTGTCGACGAAGAGGCCGCCGAGCAGCGGGCCGAGCACGCTGGTGACGCCGAAGACGGCCCCGAACAGGCCCTGGTACTTGCCGCGGTCCCGGGGCGCGACCAGGTCTCCGACGATGGCCTGGGAGAGCACCATCAGGCCGCCGCCGCCGAGCCCCTGCAGAGCGCGAAAGGCGATCAACTCGCCCATGTTCTGGGAGAGTCCGCAGAGCGCCGAGCCGATCAGGAAGATCACGATGGAGGCCTGGAAGAAGCGCTTCCGGCCGTACATGTCGCCGAGCTTGCCCCACAGCGGGGTGGCCGCGGTGGAGGCGAGCATGTAGGCGGTGACGACCCAGGAGAGGTGTTCGAGGCCGCCGAGGTCGCTGACGATGGTGGGCAGCGCGGTGGAGACGATGGTCTGGTCGAGCGCGGCGAGCAGCATCGCCAGCAGCAGGGCGCTGATGGGTACCCAGAGCTTCTGGACCGTCACCTCGGGAGGTCCGGCGGCACCCGCCTCGGTTCCTTGGGGCTCGGCCGCCGGGTCCATGCCAGCTCCTCGGTGATGTGGCCCGGTGCCGCCGGGCGCCCGAGCTGACGATCATCCAGCCTCACCATGATGTCAGGATTGCCCCGGTTCATGGCGTTGGATTGCGCCATCCGTACGCGATCCGGCCACGAACCGTTCATGACTGAGCTATCGCCACCAACCGGGACAAGCTCCTCCGGAGCGGACAACCGTCCCTGTCCACCCATAGCAAGCTCCTGCATAATCAGGCGCGTTCGTCACCTGAGCCACTGACCGAGGAGGACCGGCCCATGCCGGCAGAGCACTGCCCCGAGTGCGGCGCCGCACGGACCGCCGACGGCTGCGCCTGCTCCCCGGACGCGCACCCGGACCTCACCGAGACGGCGGTCCTCCCGCACATCGAGGGGCCGCCGCTGGTGCGCCCGTACGTGCCGGCGCCGGTCCAGTACGACGAGCCGCCGTACGAGCCCGCCTACGCACCGACGCACGCTCAGGACGCCTTCAGCACGACGCTGATGCCCCCCGTTCCGCCGCAGCCGCAGGCCGGCGGCCCGATACCCGAGCCGCCCCAGGTCCAGCGCCACACGCACCGGCAGGCCGCGCCGGGCCGCAGACGGGCCGTCGTCCTCGCCGCGGGCGCGGGCATCGCCGCCCTCGGCGTGGGCATCGCCTTCGCGCTGACGCCGCCCTCCGACAGCAGCGTCAAGGACCGGGCGCTGCCGCCCGCGGCGGGCACCCTCCAGGCGGACACCAGCACGCTGCCCACCCCCACCGCGTCGACCTCGGCCTCCGCGAGCGCCTCGCCGTCCCGTTCCAGGACGGCCGGCAAGACCCCCACCAGCCAGGCGCCGACCACCGAGCTCAGCCCCTCGGCGGCGCCGAGCACGGCGACAACCAGCGCGAAGCCGAGTACGAGCGCCCCCTCAACCAGCGCGTCCGCCTCCGCCGCACCACGAACGCTCAAGTACAAGGACAAGGGCGCCGACGTGCTGGCGATGCAGGAGAAGCTCGCCGAGGTGCTGTGCTGGATGTACGTGCCCACCTCCGGCACCTTCGACCGGCGCACGGAGGATGCCGTCAGCTACTTCCAGTCGATCCAGGGCGTCCAGGGCGACCCTGACGGCGTGTACGGACCCAGCACCCGGGCCGCCCTGGAGGGGCGCACCGGCTGCTGAGCCGAGGTCAGCCGGCCACGGCCCGGACCAGGCTGAACCCCGCCATCAGCAGCATGATGCCCGCAGCGACCCGCACGATCACCCGCATCGGCACGTACTGCAGCAGCTTCTGCCCGCCCAGGATCGCGATCCCGCTCACCGCGCAGAGCGCAAGCCAGGCCCCGATGCCGACGGCCACCGGGACGGCGTACTTGGCGGCCAGATTGGCCGTCATGATCTGGGTCAGGTCGCCGAACTCGGCGACCGCGACCACCAGGAAGCTCGCGCCGGCGACCTTCCGGAAGCTGCCCGAGGACGGTTCCCTGGCGGCATGGCCCTCCTCCTCGTCCCGGTGCAGGAGCAGCATCGCCGCGCCGAGCAGGAAGAGCACGCCGGTGATTCCCTCCACCCACCGCTGCGGCAGCAGGGCCAGCAGGCTGCCGGCCGCGAGAGCCAGGCCGACCTGCAGGGCGAAGGCGGCGGCGATGCCGGCGAAGACGTGGCTCGCCCGGTAGCGGGTGCCGAGCACCAGGCTGGCCAGGGCGGTCTTGTCGGGCAGTTCGGCGAGGAAGACGATGCCGAAGGTGACGGCGGCAACGGGGAGAAAGCTCATCGGGGTCGGTTCCCTGGGTCGGGCGCTGCCCGGCCGGTGATCCGTCAGGGGACGCCTCGGCCCGACAGCACTGGTCATGATCACAGCACTGCGGCCGAAGGTCTCGCCGACACCCCGAGCGAAGCGGGTGTCCCGGGCGCCGGGCCCACGGGTGGGCCAGTATGTCGACGGTCCGGTGGAGGGCTACTCCCCTTCAACGCCGACCAGCCTACCCGACTACGTCACCAGCCCCCTCCCGACCAGCTCCAGCACCGCCACCACCGCCACCGCCTCCACCGCGAGCAGCGCGATCAGCACGAACAGCTGCACCGCCCCGGCCTGTACGGGCGTCGCACCGCCGAGCAGCATGCCGACGAACGCGCCGGGGAGTGTGACCAGCCCCACCGTCCGGGTCTGGTCCAGGGCCGGCACCAGCGAGGTGGCGGCAGCCGTACGGCAGATCTCCAGCCGGGCGTCACGGTCCTCGAAGCCGAGCGCCAGGGCCGCCTCCACCTCGCCGTGCCGCTGGCGCAGCTCGTCGAGTGCCCGGCGGCCGGCCAGCGAGGTGGCGGTGAGTGCGCCGCCGATCAGGATCCCGGCCACCGGGATGATCGAGAGGCCCTGCCGTGGCAGCAGACCGGTCCCCAGCAGCAGGGCCAGCACGGGCAGCACGCCGACGCCGATCGGGACAGCCGCCCAGACCCACCCGGGCCCGGCCGTCATCCGCCGCCCGGCCGTCCGGACGGCGACCGTGAACATCACCAGGACGAACAGGGCGGACGTCCAGAGCGAGCCGACCACCCAGGCGATCACCAGCGCCACCACCCCGAGCTGCACCACCGCCCGCAGCCCGGCGCGCAGCACGGCATGCCCGTGCCCCAGCAGCCCCCACCCCGCCACCGCCACGGCCGCGCCCAGCAGCAGCGCCGTGACCACCCCCAGTGCGGGGGTCACCGGGAGGAGCTGCGAGGCCATCAGATCCAGCTGGTGAACCACATCCGGTCCTGCCAGTCCGACATCGGGATCACCTCCGCCGTGTACAGCGGGTAGAAGAACGCGAAGCAGCCCACGATCGCCAGCACGATGACCCCGGCCGCAATGCCGCCATACCTTCTCCGCTCCACCGAACACCCCGGCGGCCCGAGCAGCGCGCCCAGCATCTGGGCCACCGCCAGGCAGAGGAAGGGCACCAGCACCACCATGTAGAAGGAGAAGATCGTCCGCTCCTGGTACCCGAACCACGGCAGGTAGATCCCGGCCACGCCCGCCAGCACCGCACCCGAGCGCCAGTCCCGGCGGAAGAACCACCTCCACAGCACGTACAGCAGCGCGAAGCACGCCGTCCACCAGAGCACCGGCGTACCGAGTGCCAGGATCTGGCTCGCGCAGCCGCCGGGTGCGGTGCAGCCCTGCTGCCCCTCGGGCACCTGCTGCCAGTACATGCTGACGGGGCGGCCCTGGACCAGCCAGCTCCACGGGTTGGACTGGTAGGTGTGCGGGGTGCTGAGACCGGTGTTGAAGTCGTACATCTGCGCCTGGTAGTGCCACCAGCTGCGCAGGCTCTCCGGCACCCAGCTCATCGAGACCTGCGGGAGGGGGATGTCCACCACCGGGGTACGCGGCGGGGAGAGCCCGGCCCGCCCGTCGGCCCACTGCCGGTCGAAGCCGCCGCCGGTGAGGAACCATCCGCCCCACGACGACACGTACACCACCGCCGCCACGCCGACCATCGACAGGAAGGCCGGCACCGCGTCCCGGCGCAGCATGCTCCGCCAGGGCCGGTACGCCCCCGCCCACCGCCGCCCGGCCTGGTCCCACAGCACCGTCAGCAGACCGAAGGCGGCCAGGATCTGAACGCCGTTCCACTTGGTGGCGCAGGCGGCGCCGAGCAGCACCCCTGCGGCCAGGCGCCACGGGCGCACCCCCAGCCGTACCTCGTCACCGGCCCGCCCGCCCTCCGCCCGGGCGGCGCGCAGCAGCCCCCGGGTGTGGTCACGGTCGACCAGCAGACAGCCGAAGGCGGCCAGCACGAAGAACATCACCACACCGTCGAGCAGGCCGACCCGGCTCATCACGAAATGCAGCCCGTCCACGGCCATCAGCAGCGCAGCCGTGCACCCCAGCAGCGTGGAGGAGAAGAGCCGCCGTCCGATCCGGGCCAGCATCAGCACGGTCACCGTCCCGAGCAGAGCGACCATCACCCGCCAGCCGAAGGGGTGCAGCCCGAACGCCCACTCCCCCACCGCGATGACCCACTTGCCGAGCGGCGGGTGGGCGATGAACTCGGGTGCCGGGGTGAGCGGGACGGACTGCGGGACGGCCAGGATCTCGCTGTTGGCGCTGTCCGGCCAGACACCCTCGTAGCCCTGTCTGAGCAGGGACCAGGCGTCCTTGGGGTAGTAGGTCTCGTCGAAGACGAAGGCGTTGGGGTGGTCGAGGTCCCAGAAGCGCAGCAAGCCCGCGAAGACCGCGACGGCGATCGGCCCGAGCCAGCCGGAGTGCCGGACGGCCCAGGGCAGCAGGCCGCTGCGGGGCCGTGCCGCGGTCGCGCCCGCGGGGGCCGGTGTGTCGGTGACTACCGCGTGCGCCATGACCTCGCCGATTCATCGTGCCGGATCACTGATGGAGTGACAGCTCCGGCTGACACTATGTCGCCTTTGTCGCAAAATCCTAGCCCGCGGCGCCGCGCCGGAACCGTACTACCGTGACTGCGGTTGACCCTCGACCTGGTCGAGCCCCCAGAGTCCTCGGTGTGGAGAGCGGGATGCGCAGCATCGGAGAGATGGCCCGGGACAGCGGGCTCAGCGTGAGTGCGCTGCGGTTCTACGACGGGGCGGGCGTCTTCGGCCCCGCCCGGGTGGACCCGCAGACCGGCTACCGCTGGTACGCCCAGGAGCAGCTCGCGGACGCCCGGCTGATCGCCCGGCTGCGCCGCGTCGGGATGCCGCTGGCGGACATCTCGCGGGTGCTCACGGCGGATCCGGCGCAGGCCCGCCGGACGCTGGACGGCCACCTTCGGCGTCTGGAGGACGGCCTGTCCGACGCCCGCCGCGAACTCTCCACGGTACGGACACTACTGGACCAGAGGGAGAACCCCATGAACCCGACCCGACTGACCGTCCCGGCCCCCGAGCTGGCCGCCGCCCTGGACGCGGTGCGTTTCGCCGCGAGCACGGAGGCCGCGCTCGCCGGCGTCCTGCTGGAGCTGGAGCCGGACGCCCTGCGCCTGGTCGCCACCGACCGCTACCGCCTCGCCGTCTCGCAGGCCCCGGCGACCGGTCTCACCGGCCCCACCGCGAGTGCGATCGCGCCGACGGCCTTCGTGGACGAGCTCCGCGCACTGCTCGACGGCGACGGCGACACCGAGCTGGTGATCGACGGCGACCGGCTGACCGCCACCACGGCCGCAGGCCGCAGGGTCACCGGCGAGCGGATCGACCAGGACTACCCCGACTACCGCCGGATGCTGCGGCTGGAGCCGACCCACCAGCTGCCCGTGGACACCGCCGCGCTGCGCAGGACCCTCGGCTCGGGCGCCACCCGCAGCATGGTGCGCAGCCAGGACGGCACCGCGTGCGAGGTCTCCGTCCTCACCGTGACCCCCGACGGTTCGCTCGGCATCGCCGACGAGGACACCGAAGGACCGCGCATCGGGGTGAACCGCGAGTTCCTGCTGGAGGCCCTCGCCGCGGGCGGCCGGGACCAGCTGGTACTCGAACTCGGCGGCCCCGTCGCACCGCTGGCGATCCGCTTCCCCGACCGCCAGGACACCTTCTCGCTGCTGATGCCGACCGCCCTCTCCTGAACCGACCCCTCAGCCCGGCGCGATGTTGTGGTTGAGGTGGAAGACGTTCTCGGGGTCGTACTCGGTCTTCACGGCCGCCAGGCGCCGGGCGTTGCGCTCCCCGCGCCCGGCGACGGTCCGCTCCTCGCCCTCGTCGCCGATGAAGTTGAGGTAGACGGCGCCCATGGACCACGGCTTCAGGTCGGCGCAGAGGTCGCGGGCCCACTGCCGGCCGCGCGCGTCGTCGGCCGGGTCCTCCCACATCCCGAAGGGGTGGACGCCCCAGGCCGCGGCCCGCCACGGCACCGGCAGGTCGGCCGACCCCCTGGCGACCGCTCCGCCCATCGGGAGGAGCGCGTGCTGCGACCCCGACGGCACGACCATGTCGTGCGCCCGCGCACAGAACAGGTCCACGGCAGGGTCGGGGAAGCCGTCCAGGTACTCGGCGGACCAGTAGTTCCGGAAGCCCGATGGGTCATCGAGCATGCACTGCAGCTCGGCGTACGGCAGCTCGGTGAGCATCCCTCCGGCGTGGCCGAGTTCCAGCATGGGCCGGATCACCGGCTTGGCCTGGGCCTCCCCGCCGGTGTACGTGAACAGGGCACCCACCGCCAGCTTGCCGACCAGCTCGGCGGGGACGAACTCCTCCGGCGGCCCGGTGAGGTAGAGCAGGCCACCGCCCACCTCGTCCGGTGCCGCCGCCATGAAGTCCCGGTACGCCCGCGCGACATCCGGCCCGGCCTCGGCCGGCCACAGCAGCAGCGCGATGTAGATCACCGGCAGCGAGTGGAGCCGGAAGTCGAACTCGGTGGCGACCCCGAAGTTGCCGCCGCCACCGTGCAGGGCCCAGAAGAGCTCGCTGTTGCGGTTCTCGTCCGCCAGCACGGTACGGCCGTCGGCCGTCACCAGCCGGACGGCCAGCAGGTTGTCGCAGGCGAGCCCGAACTTGCGCTCCACCCAGCCCGAGCCACCGCCCAGGGTGAAGCCGCCGACCCCGGTGGTGGACGCCCGACCACCCGTGGTCGCCAGCCCGTACGGCTGGGTCGCCCGGTCCAGGTTGCTGAATGTCGCCCCGCCGCCGACCCGGGCAATGCCTGCCTCGGGGTCGACGGTCACGGCGTTCATCCGGCGTAGGTCCACCACGAGTCCGCCGTCGTTCACGGCCGTGCCCGCCACACCGTGGCCGCCGCCCCGGACGGCGATCTCCAGCCCGTGCTCCCTGGCGAAGGCGATCGCGGCGGCCACGTCATGGTCGTTGACGCACTGGGCGATGACCTTCGGCCTGCGGTCGATCATCCCGTTGAAGACCGTCCGGGCCTCGTCGTAGGCGTCGTCGCCCCGCGCGATCACATCCCCCGTCAATGCGGCCCGTAGGTCGGTCAACAGCCTGCTGTCGAGCACGGAAGCCATGGCGTTCGCCCCTCTCAGGGACTGCTGCGACACGCCCTCCGAGCGTAACTCCGGCCGCCGAGCCACCGCACCCCGGCCGGACCGGCTACGCCGCGGTCTGCAGCTCCGGGACCGGCAGCCGGACCGGCACGGCCACGGCCGCGTTGTCCTGAGCCGGCGTCAGGTGAGCTCGCAGGCGCAGCGCGAGAGTGACGATCAGCAGGGTGCAACCGGCCATCGCCGCCAGATAGAGCGGCCAGGTACCGGAGCCGACCAGCAGCACGCCGACGGCAGGGCCGACCGCGATGGCGATCTGCTTCACCAGGGCGTAACCCGAGTTGTACGTACCGAGCAGCCTGGCCGGGGCCAGATCGGCGACGATCGGGCCCAGGGTGGGCGCCAGCAGCGACTCACCGACGCCGAAGAGGGCGTAGATCGCCACGATCGCGACCGTCGCCGCCATCGTCTCCGAGCGGATCAGCCCGGCGACCAGCGCCATCCCCCAGGCGGCCAGCCACACCACACCGGCCGCGGCCATCGCCGTGGTCCGGCGACGACGCTCGGTGATCCGCACCACGAACATCTGCAGCACCACGATGGTCAGCGCGTTGGCGCCGATCGCGAAGCCGAGCGTGGAGGGCGCGGTGCCGACGGTGTCCGTGGCAAAGGCCGCGACACCGGACTCGAACTGGCCGTAGCAGGTGAAGAAGATCAGCCCGGCGAGCAGGCAGAGCCGCAGCATCGCCTTGTCGGCGACCAGCGCGCGCAGCCCCGTCGGGCCGCCCACCTCCCGCAGCAGCACCGGCGCGGCCCCCGGAATCCTGGCCGTACCCGTCACGGCGGCGAGCCCCAGGAAGGTCAGCGCCTCGATGGTGAACAGCCGCGTCAGGCTGGCCGGGTCCGCGACGTCGACGATCTGCCCGCCGACCAGCGCACCGATGCCCATCCCCAGGTTGACCAGGGTGAACTGCAGGGCGAACGCCCGCGAACGGGTCGCCCTGGTCGAGCAGCGCACGATCATGGTGGCCAGCGCCGGCTGGCAGGTGGTCACACCCGCCCCGAACAGGAAGGACGACACCAGCAGCAACGGCGTGGTGCTCGCATGCCCGAACGCGAAGGCCCCCGTGGCAGCCAACCCGGCCCCCGCGAGCAGCACCGGCCGCGGCCCGTACCGGTCGATGCCCCGGCCCGTGAACGGCAGCACCGCGAGCGCGGCCAGCGCAAAGACGGTGAACACCATCCCGGCGGCCGGCGAACCGAGGCCCCGCACCTGGTCCACGTAGACGAACATGTACGGCATCGTGAACCCACTGCCGAACGCACTCAGCGCATTGCCGATCTGGACGCGGCGCAGCGGGCCGCCCGCCCCATGACGCCGCTGCCTCTGCTGCTTCACCGTGCCGGTCACCGTGCACACCCTTTCACTGGATACTTTTCAACCCGGAAGATTTCAGAGCTAAACTCTAAGCATCGGAAGCATCAAGCGTCAAAGGCTTAAAGGCTGCAGCCCGGCGTGGGACAATGGGCCTCATGAGCGCACGCAGAGCCGCGCCGCCGACCGACGGCGAGCTCGGCGTCACCGAGCAGGTGGCCGTCTACCAGCGGGAATTCCCCGATGTCGACCCCCAGGTGGAGACCATCGTGTCCACCCTCTCCCGGGTCGCCCGGCGGATGGGGGTGGCGTACAGCAGGCAGCTGACTGTGCTGGGAATCACCTCCGCCGAGTGGGAGGTGCTCAAGGCCCTGGTGGTCGCGGGCAGCCCGTACCGGCTCGGGCCCGGCGAGCTCGCCAAGCGCCTGGGGCTGACGCCGGCCGCCATGACGCACCGGATCGACCGGATGGTCGCCGAGGACCTGGTCACCCGGGACCGCGACGAGGCGAACCGGGTCCGCGTGATCATCGAGCTGACCGAGAACGGCCGCAACAAGTGGCTGGCGTCGATGCGCATGGCCGCGGTCTTCGAGGAGGAACTCCTCCAGGACATCACCGCCGCCGAACGCCCCGCTCTCTCCGACATGCTCAGCCGGATGCTCCGCCGAATCGAGGAGACCCAGCCCGACGCCGTCGGCCGCACCGACGACCTGGCCTAGACGTAGGACGGCCCCGGACGAGCAAGCTCGTCCGGGGCCGTCCGCTTCGGACTCAGCAGGCGCCGTTGTCGGCCCACACCCCCCACTGGCCACTGGCGGTCGGGTCCTCACCCTGGGTCCACCACTTGTTGGTGTAGTTGTGACCCTTCCAGGAGACCTTGGCGCCGGCCGTGGCGTAGACGGTCGCGGCGTTCCAGCTCGGCGCCGTGCAGGTACCGGCCGACGAGGACGGCGAGGTGCTCGGGGACGAGGACGGCGACGAGGACGGCGAAGCCGAGGAGCTCGGAGTCGGCGAGGCGCTCTGAGTCGGCGAGGAACTCGGCGCCGTGCAGCCGGCCGCGGAACCGCTGGTCGCGCTCACCATCTTGTCGAACAGCGCGGTCTGCGTGCCCAGGTCGTACAGCGAGAAGGCGAACGAGCCACCCAGCCCGTTGCAGTGCGCGTAGTCCATCTTGGCCTGGATCGACTGGGCGTTCTCACCCGTCCAGAACGTGGTGCCGTCGTAGAAGTACGCGGCCTTCGCAGCGTCGTCCCAGTAGGTGTACGCCGCGTTGTCGACGAAGCCGTTCAGCTCCTTGTACATCCGGATGCCGTTGACGTTGCCGGACATGGCCGCACCGGCCGCCGGACCGGTCGCACTCTGGAACAGACCGTGGTTGGCACCGGCCTGAACACCCGTCCACCCCCGGTAGTAGAACGGCACACCCATATTGATCTTGTTGGCGGGGAAGCCGCCCACGATCCCGTACTGGCTGTCCCCGACCGTCCAGGCCTTGATGGCCGCGTCGATCGAGTACTTCCCGGTCCCGGGCGCCACCGGGGTCATCGGGTCGTTCGGTCCGGAGTAGATCGGCGCCTGGTGATTGGTCGGACCGGTCGCGTCCCACGCACCGTGCATGTCATAGGTCATGACATCCAGGAACGTCAGGTACTGGCCGAGCTTGTCGGTCTCGATGTTCTTGATCTTGTCCTGGCCCGCACCGACGGCCGCGCTCAGCGCATACGTCTTGCCGTCCGCCGCGCCCTGAGCGTTCAACTGCGCCCGCAGCTCCGCGAAGAGAGCCGTGTTGTTCTGCTTGTCCGCCGCACTCGCATGGTTCCCCGTGTGGCCGCCACCGCCCGGGTACTCCCAGTCGATGTCGAAGCCGTCGAAGACACCGGCCGCCGAGCCCTGGCCGCCGAAGCCGCCGTCCACGGGCAGGTTGCCCTTGATGAACATGTCGATGCAGGACGAGACGAACGCCTTCCGCGTCGCGTCCGTCGCGGCGACGTCGGAGAAGTACTTGGAGTACGTCCAACCACCGATCGACAGCAGCACCTTGAGGTTCGGGTTCTTCGCCTTCAGCTTCTTCAGCTGGTTGAAGTTCCCGGCGATCGGCTGGTTCCAGACGTCGGCGACACCGTCGACACTGGTGTCCGCACCGAACGACTTCTGGTAGTCGGCGAACGCGTCCGCCGCACCGTCACCCGCGTTCGGGTCGTTGTCGTCCTGCGAGGCGGCCTTGGTCGCCTCGAAACACTTCAGCGAGGTGGGGTTGATGTTCGCGAAGTCGTAGATCAGGTAGTCCAGCTTGCTCGCAACGCCGGTGTCCTGAACGGTCTTCGCATAGTAGGCGTTGCCGTACACCGACCACTGGTCGAAGTAGGCGACCTTGATGCCACCGCTGGTCGCCGCGGCGCCGGTGGAGTTGGTGGCCGCGGCCTGAGCCGTGGCGCCCGAGCCGAGCGCGAGGCCCGCTCCGACCAACAAAGAGACAGCGGTACCGGCCGCAAGCGCGGCCAGGCTCTTCGGCCGCCGCCTCCGCGTCGGCTTCTGGGACATGGGGACTGCACGATTCATGGGCGAGTGACTCCTGGTCGTGGGGGAACTGCCGTACCCCTTGGGGGAAGTCACGCGGGTGGGGCCGCGCGGCCAGGGGTTGGACAGCGGAGTGGTCCTACGCCAGGGAGCGCGGCGAACCGGCACCGGAGGTCTGGACCACCGGCGCCGGCCCAGGGGCTCCCTGCACCTGGGCACCAAAATGGACTAGACCAACTCTGCAGTCAAGAGCCGACGTTGCCCCTTGAGCCCCCGTTAAGGTTCACCCCCGCCTGAGCAGCACAAAGCCCGCACCGGGAGACCTCAAGGACGGTCGATCTCCGTCAGGTCGACATCGATGGCGAACCGGCCATGGCTGCGCGACGAATCAGTACCGCAGGGCGTTACCGACAGCCGCCGTCACCGTGCCCGCAAGCTTCCGGTGGCTGCTGGCCGTCGCCTGCGCGGTACCACCCGCGGCGACCTCGGGAACACTGATCACCACGGTGTCGAGCAGATTGCCGGACGGGTCGTCGAAGTTGACCTGGACGGTGTACTGATACCCCTGCGACGCGTGGTTGGTCACCGTCACCGGGACGTCCGCACGACCGTCGGAGCCGGTCACCACCGTGCCCAGGGCGACATCACCCTTCGCATCCAGGCCGCCCTTCACATTCGCCAACGCCGACGACGCCTCCGACGCCGCCGAGGCGACCGCCGAAGAGGCCGAGGAGGCCAGACCACTCGCGGCCGAGGCCAGTGCGGAGACCTCCGACTGGGCGGCCGAAACCGCCGACGACGCAGCCGAGGTCGCGCTGCCACCCGAGGAACAGCCGGCCGCCCCGAACAGAACGGCCACAGCGGCAACGGCGTATCGGCGGACCTGACGCTCCATGAGACTTCTCCCTACTCGACGGCACTCGCCCCACCCACCCTTCGCGGCCCCGGCCACCGATGCCAGCAGGGAGCGGCATCCGGGTGACCACGATGCCCTCTGGCGCAGAAACCACTGGCGCCGCGGCCGTTGTGCCCACAAGCTCAGCTCCATGGAACTCACAGTGCCGGTCGATGGTGGCGAGGTATGGGCGGACGACACCGGAGGGGACGGCCCCCCGCTGGTGCTCCTGCACCCGGGAGTCGGGGATTCCCGCATCTGGGACCCGGTCCTGCCGAAGCTGGCCGCGCGCTACCGGGTGATCCGCTACGACGTGCGCGGCTACGGGCGCTCCCCGCAGCCGACCGTTCCCTACTCGCTGCTCGAGGACCTGGTGGCCGTACTCGACCACTTCGGACTGCACGGGGTCCCGCTGGTCGGATGCAGCATGGGCGGAGCCACGGCGCTCAGCCTCGCCCTGGCCGACCCGAACCGCGTGACCAGGCTCGTCCTGCTCTGTCCGAGCGTCACCGGCTACCCCTGGCCCGAGGAGCCACAACTCCAGGCGGAGTACAAGGCGCTGGCCGAAACGCGCGACATCGACGGACTGGTGGCGCTCGGGCTGCGCGAATCGGCGGCCGCCGGTGCCGACGAGGCCGCCGTGGCCCAGTTGCGGGCCGCCGCCCCGGCATGGCTCACTCCGTACCAGCAGACGGACCCGCCCGCCTTCGACCGGCTCGGCGAGCTGGACACACCCTCCGTCCTGATGGTGGGCGACCTCGACCGGCCGGCGCTCATCGCCTGCAACGAAGAGATGGCCGCACGAATCCCCGGCTGCCACCTCATCACGATGCCCGGCGTCGACCACCTCCCACCCCTGCGCGTCCCCGACCTGGTCGCCGACACCATCCTGACCCACTGCACTTGACACCCAACCCCACCACCCCACCCACCCCACCACCCACCCCAACCCCAGCGAGAGGGTCGCGCTGCGCAAGGGGGCGGCGGACGGGGTGGTCGTGGAGGGGGGCGTGGTGCGTGATTTTCGTACTGCCCAACGGCGAGAACCCACCCCCACCTCCCGGCAGTACGAAAATCATGCAGCCCCCCGGAACGACCACCCCGGTAGCCGCCCCCGCCCCCACCCACCCGAGAGCACCCTCACGACAACCCCACACCCTCCTGCAGCGCCGCCTCATCCGCCGCCCGCGCCTCCCGCCGCCGCACCACATCCTGCCGCCGCGCCACCACGACCACCGCCCCGAGCGCACTCGCCGCGAACGCCAACAGCCCGACCGCCGGACGGTCGAACTCGTGCCGGGTCAGGTGATCCACCGAGTAACAGCCGGCACCCGAGAGCCCCAGCGCGAGCCCGCAGGCCCCGAGAAGCGCCGGGTACTCGTACCCGCCCGCCATGCTGAAGAAGCCCGCCGGGGCATGGACGGAGATCGCCCCCGCCATCGTCCCCGCGACGATCGCCCCGGCGGCCGGCGTGGCCAGCCCTGCGACCAGCAGCGCACCACCGCCCGCCTCACCCAGGCCCGCCGCGAGCGCGTTCTGCCGGCCCGGCTCGAAACCCATGTGCTCCATGGCCTGCGCGGTGCCCTCCAGACCGCCACCGCCGAACCAGCCGAACAGCTTCTGGGTACCGTGCGCGACGAGCACACCCCCCACCGCGGCGCGCAGGGCGAAAAGGCCTAGGTCCTTGCGGTTCAGACAGGTCATCATGAGCCCTTGGATCGTGCCGACAGAAGCTTCAGCTCCATCCCAGCCCATCCGGGCCCCCAGCTCGACCCGGGAACGCCATCCGAGCGAACCCACCCCCACCCGGAGCACGCCATGCCCGCCACCCCACCTCAGGACCCCCCACCCCCCGAATACCACCTCCACAGCAACGCGATCACCGACGAGCGCTCCTTCTACGCTGCTCTCGGCGAGGCCGTCCAAGCCCCCAACGGCTACTACGGCAGCAACCTGGACGCCCTGGCCGACTGCCTGCGCGGCGGCTTCGGCCCGGAACCCCCGTTCACCCTGGTCTGGCACGACTCCGCCTCGGCCCGCCGCCACCTCACCCGGCGCATGCTCACCGACGGCCGCGAGCACAGCTACTTCGACGCGATCCTCGAGGTCCTGCACGAGGGCGGCGTCACGGTCGTCCTCCGGTGAACCGCGGACAGGCTCCGTACCCGCCCCCTCAGGGCACCACCACCGGCCGCCACGGCACCGGGCTGGAGAGGATCATCGAGCTGGCCGGCTGCCCGTACCCGGCAAGCCGGTCGATCAGGCGCTCGAAGTCGGCCATGCTCTCCACCGCCACCAGCAGCGCGCAGCACGCCCCACCCGTCACCCGGTGCAGCTGAAGCACCTCCGGCCAGCCGGCCACCTCCGGGTCGCGCAGCACGCACCGCGGCCCGTAGCACTGGATCTGCACCAGCGCGGTGACCGCCAGCCCGGCCTTCGCCAGGTCGACGTGCGCGTGGTACCCGCTGATCACCCCCTCCGCCTCCAGCCGGCGGACCCGCTCCGCCACGGCCGGTGGCGAGAGCTTCACCCGGCGTGAAAGCTCGTTGAAGGAGAGCCGGGCATCGCCCTGCAGCTCGGCGAGCAGAAGGCGGTCGACGGCGTCCATGGCAGCTCCCAGCAGGCGGGTTTCGATCCGTGAGGCCGGATCGCCGAAAGACCTCTTGAACGGAAGGCGGCCTTCCCGATCCGGTGCCCGTCGCCCATTCAAGAGGCGACCCGACCGGTCGCACAATAGTCCCGCTCCGCCACCGGCGCCGGAGCGGGCTGAATCAGGTGCTTCAGGAGGAATCGCGATGGGCCAGGACAGTGTCAGCACACCGAGGCTGTCGTTCGGCCCGGAGGAGGAACCGGAGACCGGCACGCCGTACTCCCGGTACGTCCGGCTGGAGACCCTGCACAGCCTGCAGCACCCGCGCAGCAAGGTGGACGCCGAGCTGTCGTTCATCATCACCACTCAGGTGATGGAGCTGCTCTTCGACCTGCTGCGGCACGAGTGGACGGCCGCCCAGTACGCCCTGCGCGAGGACGACCTCACCGCCGCCCACGCCGCGCTGCGCCGGGGCACCCACGTCCAGGACGTGCTGGTCAGCTCCTGGGACCTGCTGGCGACCATGACGCCGCTGGAGTTCAACGCCTTCCGCCCCGTGCTCGGCGAGGCCTCCGGCTTCCAGTCCTCGGCCTTCCTGAGACTGGAGTTCCTGCTCGGCAACAAGAGCGAGTCGCTGCTGCGGATGTACCAGGGTGTGCCGTCCGTGCACGCCGAGCTGGCCGGGGCCCTGCAGGCGCCCAGCCTGTACGACGACGTGCTGGCGCTGCTGGCCCGGCGCGGACTGGCGGTGGGCGGCGTCGAGCCGACCACGGCCCGGTACCGCCCCAGCGCCGAGGTCGAGGAGGCCTGGCGGCAGGTGTACAGCGACCCGGCGAAGGCCGAGCTGGCCCGGCTCGGCGAGGCGCTGCTGGACACCGCCGAGCGGGTGACCCGTTGGCGGCACCGGCACTACACGGCGGTCAAGCGCTCGATGGGCGCCAAGCCCGGGACCGGCGGGTCGAGCGGGCTGAGCTGGCTGAAGCAGTCGGCCGAGCAGGATGTCTTCCCGGAACTGTGGACTGTGAGGGACCAGCTGTGACGCGTACGCGTACCCGCGAGGAGTGTGCGGCGCTCGACGCCGCCGACCCGTTGGCCGGGTTCCGGGCCGAGTTCTCGCTGCCCGAGGGCGTGATCTACCTGGACGGGAACTCGCTCGGCGCGCTGCCCGCCCGTACCCCCGAGCGGGTGCGCGAGCTGGTCGAGGTCGAGTGGGGCCGGCAGCTGATCCGCAGCTGGAACGAGGCCGGCTGGTTCGAGCTCCCCCGTACCCTGGGCGGGCGGCTGGCCCCGCTGGTCGGCGCCGCGCCCGGCCAGGTCGTGGTCTGCGACACCACCTCGGTCAACCTCTTCAAGGTGCTCGCCGCCGCCCTGCGGCTGCGCCCGGGACGCCGGACGGTCCTCGCCGAGGAGGCGGCCTTCCCGACCGACCTCTATATAGCCGAGGGTGTCACCGGCCTGGCGGCGGGAGCGCGCAGCGTGCTGCTGCCCTCCGCCGCAGACCTGGACCGGGTGCTGGACCAGGACGTCGCCGCCGTCGTGCTCTCCCATGTGGACTACCGCACCGGCGAGTTGCTGGACATGGCCGGGATCACCCGGCGGGTGCAGCAGGCCGGCGCCCTGATGATCTGGGACGTCTGCCACTCGGTCGGCGCCCTGCCGATCGAACTGGACGCCTGCGGCGTGGACTTCGCCGTCGGCTGCACCTACAAGTACCTGAACGGCGGCCCCGGCTCTCCGGCCTTTCTGTACGTGGCGGAGCGCCACCAGGCGGCGGCCGAGCAGCCGTTGAGCGGCTGGTTCGGGCATGCCCGGCCGTTCGCCTTCGAGCCGGGGTACGAGCCGGTGGCAGGGATCGGACGGTTCCTGACCAGCTCGCCCTCGCTGCTCGGGCAGGCGGCGCTCGGGGCCAGTCTGGACGTGTGGGAGAAGGCCGACCTGCAGGCGGTCCGGGCCAAGAGCCTGGCGCTGACCGGTCTCTTCATCGAGCTGGTGGAGCCGCTCGGCCTCGAAGTGGTGACACCGCGTCAGGTCGACCGCCGGGGCAGCCAGGTGGCGCTGCGGCACCCGGACGGCTACCCGGTGGTGCAGGCGCTGATCGAGCGCGGGGTCATCGGCGACTTCCGGGCGCCGGACCTGATGCGCTTCGGGTTCACCCCGCTCTACCTGTCCTACCAGGAGGTGTGGGACGCGGCGCGGCACCTCGCGGAGGTGCTGGAGTCCGGCGAGTGGCGGGCGGAGCGCTTCAGCCGACGAGGAGCGGTCACCTGACGGCCCCGTTACGCAGCCGCACGGTCACATAGCCGCTCGGTCACGTGGTGAAGGCGTTGCCGAGGGCGGCCCGGCTCAGGGGCCGCCCCGGCGGGATGCGGGTCGCATGCGCGACGTCCACGATCCGGGTGGCCAGCCGGTGCACCGCCAGCTCGTACTGCGCGCGCAGGGGCCGGAGGGTCGCGAGACCGTACAGGCCCTCGGACGCGTACTCGGGCCCGAGACTGCTGTCGACGTACCTCAGCCGCCCGGCCACCGTCGGGAGTTCGGCGCCGCGTACCGGGGCCCACAGGGCGGGGACGACACCGCTCAACCGGCCTGAGCCGCGCGGGCGTTGGGCGAATGCGGACCACTCCTGGCCGCAGCGTTCGCTGAGGAAGTACCGGGGCGAGTAGAGCGGGACGAACACCCGGCAGACGGCGAGGGCCTCGGTGCTCCGCAGTTCCGCCGCCGCGTTCGGCTGCTCGCCGGAGTCGAGATAGCCGGCCGGCACCTCGGCGGGCAGATCGGTCAGCTGCAGGACTTCCTCGCACAGGTCGTTGAAGAGCCGCTCCACGAACGCCCGTTCCTTCTCGCTGGGCGCGTGGCTGAGGAAGAAGTACGGCTGGGTGGACGCGACGGCATCCGGTTCGAGGCGGCGCGGCCTGGAGTGCGAGGGCCCGGCCGGCCGCCTGACCGTCGGCGGCTGCGTCTGGGTCTGGGTCTGCGGCTGCATCTGCGACTCCGGCGAGGTGAGACCGGTGACGGCGGGATTCCGGGAGAGCAGAAACGGCGGTTCGTACGGCCTGTCGGGCAGGTTGAAGTCGAGGACCCCGGGGACGGCCTCGCGCTCCTCGACCCAGATCGCGCAGAGTCCGTCCACGATCTCATGGACCGTCAGTTCGGGTGGGCCGCCCGGCTTCCCGTCCCGAAGCGTCTGGTTGAGCCAGCTCGCCAGGGAGCGCCCACCCTGCGGACGGACGCGGATCAGCTGGTCCACCGTGAGCATCGTCGGGACGGCCTCGGAGAGGGTGGCTGCGGAGTCGGCTCCCACCCACCCGTCGAACAGCATCAGCCGCTTCCTGGCCCTGCTCTCCGTACCGACGAGCGCCATCAGGGAACTCCAGCTCAGCGAGGGATTCACGCCCTGAGCCGGGGAACCCAGCGCCGGCCCCTCGCCGGGGATCGGCACCGTCTCCCCGCCGACGTAGACCACCAGGGCGTCCTCGGCCTCGCTCACGGCGGTGCGCAGCGCGGTCAGGAAGCCCTGGGGATCGTCCTGGCCGACCCAGATGTGGTCCGGGTCCAACCCGACCAGGGCGGGGCTGGACAGCGCTGCGACCAGGGTGGTGAGGTCGTTCTGGGCCCTGAGGTCGTCCTGGCCCAGGGGGTCGCCGGGGAAGGCCCGGGAGGTGGTGAGCAGCAGGACGGCCCGGGAGCGTTCGGGGTCGGGCAGCTTCGGCGCCGAGGCCGGCGCGTTCACCGGCCCCTTGCCCGGTTCGGCCACCGGCTGGAGCTGTGGTGCGGCCGGCCCGTCGAGCATGCGCAGCGCGGCCGGGCTGATCAGGGCGAAGGCCTGCCGCTCCGCCGTGGCGGTCGACTCCTCGGCCTCGACGGCCGCGAGCGCGGCGAACTCGTTCGGCACCCGGCCCGCCCGGGCCGCGATCTGCTCACCCACCCGAGCGAGCAGCCCGACGGCCCGGTGAGTGGTCGAGCGGGGCAGCGTATGGAGCAGCAACTCCCTGACACCCGAGCGGAATTCGAAGTGGTCACGGCGGCCCTCGCGCTCGCGCAGCAGCCCGCTCACCACCACCTCCGCGAGATGCTGGGGCTGCGGCCGGGCGAAGCTGGCGCGCTGCAGCAGCCGCATCACCGGCAGGGCCGGGGTGGTCAGCGCGGTGAGCCCGGCCAGCGCGAAGGCCTCCCGGGAGGCGACCGCGCGGAATCTCAGCACCAGCTCCTCGGCGGCGAGTTCGGCCGGTTCGGGGCCGACGGCGCTGTCCGCCGTGGGCTCCGCCGGAGCCGTACCGACCAGCAGGGCCGAGCCGACCACCTGGCCGCCCGTCGGACTGCCCACCAGTCGGGCCCAGTTGGCGAGCCAGCCCGCGGTCGGCTCCATCACCGGGACGGCTATCTCGCCCCACCCCGGCGCCGCCGAGGTGAACGGCGCGAACCCGTAGGCGGAGTTGGGCGCACCGGCCTCGGAGACGGTGAGGACCCCGGCGGCGGCGGGCAGAGCCGCCAGCGGCCAGAGGCGTTCGGGGAGCGGCTGGACCACGGCGACCGGGGCGCGACGGGCGAGCGAGTGGAGCGTCCGGTGCCAGCGGGCGCCGGGTACGCCGGGGCGCCACTGCGGGCCCATGCAGTCGCTGAGGACGAGGACCGCCGTCCGCGCATCCGCCGACCGGCGGCCGAGCAGGTCGCCCGAAGCGTCGAGGCAGGAGAGCGCGACCTGGCGGAAGGCGCCGGTCTGCAGCAGCAGCGTGCGCAGTTCCAGGGCGAGCGGCCGCCAGAGGGCCATGGTCGGCCCGCAGTCCAGGACGAGGTGCAGGTCCAGCCAGCGTTCCGTGCTGGGCCGGAGCACCGGCAGCCAGCGGACCGGGCCGGGGCCGCGCAGCGCCTCGGCGAGGCGGTGCGCGGTCGCCGCCTCGTCCAGCAGGGACCTCTGGAGGTCGGGTACCTGGCGCTTGAGCGGACGCAGTGCGCGCTGCAGGGCGAGCGGGCGGGCGAGCATGGGGGCGCTCGGCGTGGGGACCGGGGCCGCGGCGGCCACTCCGTCCGCCGGATCGTCGGAGGGCAGATGGAGGGCGGTCCGAAGCGACTGGCCATCGGCCGGCCCCCTGCCCCTGGCACTGCCGTTCCTCGCGCCGCCACCGGCCGCCCCGCTGCCGGGACGGCGGGCGCCGCGCGGGGAACCGCCGCCGGGCTCGGCCCCGCTGCCGTCCTCCCCGCCGCGGGCGGCGAGCCAGAGCAGTTCGGCCAGTTCGACCGGCCCCGGCTCGGCCAGCCCGAGCTCGGTGAGCAGGGCCGAGAGCCGGTCCAGTGCGGTCGGCGCGGGTACGGGCGACGGCTCAGAAGACATCGTCGTCCTGGCCCCGGCTGAGGTACGGCATCACCTGGGCGGCCAGCGCGGCCCGGTCGGCGGCCTCGGTGAGCTCGGGCCGGGAGGTCAGGTAGATCGCGTTGAGCAGCTGGTCGGTGGCGAGTTCGCCGTCCTCCCGGCGGGACAGGAAGACCCGCAGGATCTCGTCCACCAACTCGGCGTCGGAGCCGGGCAGATGGGCCTTGACGATGTCCTCCAGCTCCGCGCCCTCGGGGCGCCGCAGCTCCAGGACCACGCAGCGGCGCAGGAAGGCCGCGGGGAACTCCCGCTCGGCGTTGCTGGTGAGCACGGTGAACGGGAAGGACCGGCAGCGCACCCGGCCGCCGCGGATCGGCGCCCGGCCGCGCCCGTCGGCGGTGAGCACCTGCGCATCGGGCTGCTGGGGCGCGGCGCGCACCAGCTCGTCGATCTCGTACTGGCCGTCCTCCAGGACGTGCAGCAGGTCGTTGGGAAGGTCCAGGTCGCCCTTGTCGATCTCGTCGATCAGCAGCACCCGCGGTCTGCTGTACGGGAGCAGCGCGGTGCCGAGCGGGCCGAGGCGCAGGTGCTCGTCCAGGCCTGCGCCCTGCGCGTCGGGGCCTGCCTGGTTGGCGGCGTACAGGCGGGAGAGCGGGTCGTACTGGTAGAGCCCGTCCCGCAGGGTGCTGCGGCTGGTGACGTTCCAGCGCAGCACCGGGCCGAGGCCGAGTTCGCGGGCGACCGCGTACGGCAGGCTGGACTTGCCGCTGCCGGGCGGGCCGGTGACCAGCAGGGGGCGGCGCAGGTAGAGGGCGGCGTTGACGAGTTCGACGGTCTCCGGGGTCGGGCGGAAGGTGCCGGCGCGGTGGCCCGCCGAGGCGGTGCCGGGGTCGGCCGGACCGTCGGGCGGCTCGAGAGCGGGCCCGCCGTCGAAGGCGCGCCAGGGCGGGGGCGCCGGGAGCTCGGCGAGACCGTCGTGGGGCTCGTCGGCACCCCGGTAGATCCGCTTCAGCGGCATGCTGCTGACTCTCCTGCTACTGGCCCGCCGACAGGCGGGGTTGGCGGGCGGTCGGGACGACCCGGTAGGGCCGGTGCGGGCTCGGCAGGACCTGTGGGTCCTCCCAGAGCAGGACGAGACCGTCGGCCCAGTGCTCGGCCGGGTCCTCGCTCTCCTCCGCCTGGTGGCGCAACTCCTTGATCCGGCCGGGTAGATCGGCCGGCGGGACGTCGGCCAGTTCGGCTGCCAGTCTGGCAAGGAAAAGCGTGCTGCGGCAGGTGTCGGAGTGGGTGTGATCGGTGGTGCAGACGCGCTGCGGCCAGAGCACCACGGGCGCCCCGGCCTTGAGGGCGGCGGCGAGCAGCGGCTCGTACGGTGCGCCCTTCGGCGGGCCGGGCAGCGCGGGCAGTTCGGTGCGCTCGGCCGGGCGGAGGCGGTGGTACAGCTTTCTGCCGTCCAGGGTGTCGGTGCAGTGGATCCGGTGCAGCAGCGTGCCGCGCTCACCGCGCAGCGCGGCCCACTTGATCTCCAGCTGGCGGCGGTCCGCCGGGTCCCCGCGGCGCTGCTGGTCCACCACGACCACGGCGTGGTCCGCACCCAGGGGGCCGAAGTCGGCCCGGCGCCGGGTCCAGCTGTGGACGGGCAGGGTGATCAGCTTCCGGGGCAGCGCGAAGATGATCAACTCGGCGCCGTCCGGATCCAGTTGGCCGAGCTCCTGGTCGATCCGGTCCCGGACGAAGGTGTTGAGCCTCGGTTTCGGCACGGTGTGCGCGTGGGGCTGGCCCAGCACACCGTCGCGGATGGTGGAGATCGCGACATGGAACATCCCGGGCCCGGCGCCACTGGGGGTGATGTCGACCAGGATCGGACGCCACTTCTCGCAGTTGAGGGGCGGGAGTTCGGCCGCGCCGGGGTGCGCGGCGCGCCAGCGGCGCAGACCGTCGGCCAGTGCGCCCGCGCCGCTCACCTCGGCCACCCGCTCGGCGAAGTCCAGCACCGGGTGCGGCTGCCCCGGCGGCTGCGGCACCTCGGAGAGCAGGTACCAGCAGGCCTCCCACAGGCTGTCCGGCCGGGTCGGCGGATCCGGGCAGCCGAGCCTGCCGACGGCCGCCCGGTAGAGCTCCAGCGGGTCCGCGACGGTCGCGGCGCCGGCCAGCAGCAGGCGCAACTCCCGTACGGCCTCCGGCGGTAGAGCGGCGCCCGGGATGCGCTCGGCGAGCTCGGGGACGTACCGCGCGAGCGCCTCGCCGGGCAGCATCTGCCCGAGCCTGACGGCGGGGCGGCTGCGATCGCCCGAGCCGCGCCACAGGGTGTCCTGCGCTGCCGTGACGATGCCGACCACCTCACCGGTCGCGGCGATCACCACCGGGCCGCCGCTGAAGCCCGGGGAGAGCGGCATGCCGGTGCCGTCGTGCTCCAACTGGACGAGCTCGCCGCCGATCCGGAACCCGCCCCTGGTCAGCCGGACCTCGCTGCTGAGCCCGCCGTCGTGCCCCGCCGGGAACCCGTACGCAGCCAGCTGCGGCGCCTTCAGCCCGGCCCAGCTGTGCAGCGGCGCGAAGGGCGCGGGCCCAGCGATGTGCGCCGGCACGGGACGGTCGAGTTCCAGCACGGCCACGTCGCCCGCCCCGCCCGGGCGGTCCGGCCAGGGGCCGCGCCGCACGACGGTGGCACCGAGCGCGGGGTGGTCCGGGCGGTTGACCAGCCGGACGAGGGCACGGCTCCGCTCGTGCACCACATGGGCGCAGGTGAGCACCTGCCGGTCGGAGATCAGGGAGCCGGCGCCGGTCGTCGGGGCCGGCCCGTCGGTACTGATCCGGGCGAGCCAGAGTACGTCCTGCATCGGCGCGCCCGCCGTCAGGACTGCGTACGGCCGACGGGGGTTCTCTCGGACGACCAGGAGAGTTTGACGGTCAGGTGGGCGTCGGCGGAGGTCCTGGCGATCAGCGCCCCGGCTTCCGCGGAGAGCTTGACCCCGAACTCGATCTCCACCTCGTCGGGCCTCAGTCGGCCGTCGCGGAACACCGCGAGCGCCGACTCCGCCGCGGCCCGCACGCCCGACAGCGCCTCCTCGAAGGTGGCCGCCGCCCGCTGGACCCCGGCCGCCGCCGAGCTGCGGCCCACCGGCTGCATCCCGTACGGCTCCTCGACGTCCGTGCCTGCGCCCTCGACCCGCACGACGGCGCCCTCGGCGGTCAGGAACTCCGCGTACTCCGGCAAGACTCCCCCACTGCACTCACAACACTGTTTCCGGACACTTTCTGACGAAACCTCAGGCGATGGTCGCACAGCCCTGGCGGTCGCGCAGCAGTGCCTACCGAGGGGCAGCAGGCCCCACCTGTGCGATTGTCTGCACATAATCATGACTCGGCCCGTAGAGTCGACGGCATGGGTGACTTGGGACCTCTGGATCCGAACAAAGTCCAACTCCTGATCGGCCTCGCAGCGTTCTTCCTGGCCTTCGGCGTCCTTGGCCGAGTGGTGCTGCCCCGGGTCGAACGCGTTCTCGCGGAACGCCATGACGCCACCGAGGGCCGGCTCGAACGCGCCGAGCAGGACCGGGCCGAGGCCGAGCGGACCCTCGCCCGGTACCGGCGCGAACTCCTGGACGCCCACCACGAGGCGGCCCGGATCCGCCAGGAGGCCGCCGAACAGGGCGCCGCTCTGGTCGCGGCGGCCCGCGCCGAGGGGCAGCGCGAACGGGACGAGCTGCTGGCCGCGGCACGTGGCCGGATCGCCGTCGACCGGGCGCTCGCCGAGGTCGAACTTCGCGAGAACGTCGGGATGTTGGCCGTGGACCTGGCCGGACGGGTGGTCGGCGAGCCGCTCACCGAGTTCGCCGCTCGGCGCGGCACGGTCGAGCGGTTCTTCGCCGAGCGCTGACCGGCGGGCGCAGCAGCGGTCTCGACCCGGCCGCCGGGGCTTCGGCCTCGGGTGTTAGCGTGCCCGGGGCTCTGATCACGGCCCCCGCTGCTGCAGCGTCCGCCGTCCGCGAAGGGTTCTCCTCCCATGGCCAAGCTCCTGCTGAGCCTGCACGTCCTGGCCTCGGTGCTGTTCATCGGCCCGGTGGCCGTGGCGGTCAGCATGTTCCCGCCCCGGGCCAGGGCCGCGCTCGCCGCCGGCCCCGATCAGGCCTCGGCGGCCGCCTCGGTCCGGCTGCTGCACCGCATCACCCAGGTCTACGCGCTGCTCGGGATCGCCGTGCCCGTGATGGGCGTGGGCACCGCGCAGGCGATGGACATCCTGGGCCAGGTCTGGCTGATCGTCTCGATCGTGCTGACCGTCCTGGCCGCGGGCGCCCTGCTGCTCTTCGTCCTGCCCGCCCAGCAGGCCACCATCGACGCGCTCGACGCCGCTGACTCGGCAAGGAAGGACCCGGAGGCCTCCGAGCACACCCGCGCCGTCGGCGCGCTGCGGCTGCTGCCGATGACGGCCGGCGTGTTCAACCTGCTGTGGGCCGTGGTCGTCGTCCTGATGGTGGTCCGCCCGGGGTCGACGACCGGCGCCTGAGCTCCGGCAGTAGGCGACCATCCGGTCAGGATTGGGCATCCCAGGGGCGCGGTGAACTGCGCGAGGCGGGAGGCTACAGGCCGGTACCTTCCGATCTCGCGCAGCTCCCCGCGCCCCTGGGGTTGGCCACCTGCCTCACCTACCGGCGGACGAGCTCAGGCAGCCCGGATCCCGAACAGCCCAGCGGCGTTGTCGTGGCACACCGCCCGCAGCCAGTCGTCCCCCAGCCCGAGCCCGGCCAGCGCGTGCAGGGCCTCGGCGTACGGGTACGGGATGTTGGGGAAGTCCGTGCCGAGCAGGATGCGGTCCTGCAGGTCCAGCAGGCGCGGGAGTTGGCCGGGCGGGAAGGGCGCCTTCTGCTCGGTGAAGCCGGTGAACGCCATCGTGGTGTCGAGGTGGACGTACGCATACTGCGCCGCGAGATCCAGGAACTCCGCGTACTCCGGCAGGCCCATGTGCGCCACCACCAGTCGCAGCCGGGGGTGACGGTGGAGGACGGCCCCGATCGGGCCCGGGCCGGTGTGCTTGCCCGGTACCGGGCCCGAGCCGCAGTGCGTGACCACGGGCGTGCCGCTCTCCGCGAGCAGGCCCCAGGTCTCGTCCAGCAGCGGGTCGGCCGGGTCGTACGCGCCGACCTGCAGGTGGGCCTTGAAGACCCGCGCGCCCTGCTCGAGCGCCGTGGCGACACAGCGCTCGGCGCCCGGCTCGGGGAAGAAGGTCGCCGTGTGAAGGCAGTCGGGGGTGCGGGCCGCGAAGTCGGCAGCCCAGGCGTTGAGCCAGGCCGCCATCCCCGGCTTGTGCGGGTAGAGCATCGCCGTGAACGCCCGGACGCCGAACTCCCGTAGGCGGGCGAGCCGTTGCTGCTCCTCCTCGCGGTAGGTGATGGGCCAGGGGCGGCCGGTCAGCGGACCGGCCGCGTCGAAGTAGGCCCACACCTTGGCCAGAACCCGCTCGGGCATGAAGTGCGTGTGCACGTCCACCAGCCCCGGCAGGCCCAAATCCTGCCAGAACGCCCGGACTTCCGCCGTCTCACTCATGCCGCGCCCGCACCAGGATCGCCTCCGTGTCCAGCCCGGTCGGCAGGGTGCCGAACGCACCACCGTGGTCGCCGCCGAGCCGGGACGCGCAGAACGCCTCGGCCACCGCCGGGTCACCGTGGCGGACCAGCAACGCGCCCTGGAAGGCCAGCGCCAGCTGTTCGACCACTCGGCGCGTCCGGTACTCGAGGTCGGTCAGGTCGCCGAGCTGCTTGCGCAGTCCGGCGACGGCCGCGTCCAGCCGGCGGTCCGCGCCCGCGGCCTGGTCGAGCTCGGCGAAGAAGGCCTCGACGGTGGCGGGCCGCTTGGCCATCGCCCGCAGCGCGTCCAGCGCCGCGACGTTGCCCGAGCCCTCCCAGATGGAGACCAGCGGGGCCTCCCGGTAGAGCCGGGGCATGCCCGACTCCTCGACGTAGCCGTTGCCGCCCAGGCACTCCAGCGCCTCGGCCGCGTGCGCGGGGCCGCGCTTGCAGACCCAGTACTTGGAGACGGCCAGGCCGAGGCGCCGCACCAGCGCCTCCTGTTCGTCCCCGGCCAGTGCCAGATCGGTGGCGGCGGCCAGCCGCAGCGCGACGGTGGTGGCCGCCTCGGACTCGACCACCAGGTCGGCGAGCACGTTGCGCATCAGCGGCTGGTCCACCAGCGCGGCGCCGAACGCCCGCCGGTGGGTGGCGTGGTGCAGCGCCCGGACGGCGCCGAGGCGCATCCCGGAGGCCGCGCCGAGGGTGCAGTCCAGGCGCGTCATGTTGACCATCTCGATGATGGTCTGGACCCCGCGGCCCTCCTCGCCGACCAGCCAGCCGACGGCGCCGTCGTACTCGATCTCGGCGGAGGCGTTGGAGCGGTTGCCCAGCTTGTCCTTGAGCCGCTGCAGCAGGATCCGGTTCCGGCTGCCGTCGGGCAGCACGCGGGGCAGCATGAAGCAGCTCAGCCCGCCCGGCGCCTGGGCCAGCGTCAGGAAGAGGTCCGACATCGGCGCCGAGGTGAACCACTTGTGGCCGGTCAGCCGGTACGTGCCGTCGGCCTGCGGGACGGCACTCGTGGTGTTGGTCCGGACGTCGGAGCCGCCCTGCTTCTCCGTCATCGACATCCCGGCGATCAGGCCGCGCTTGGAGCCGGGCTCGCGCAGCCCGAAGTCGTACTCCGACGCCGCGAGAAGTGGTTCGAGCCGCTCGGCGAGCTCTGGCGCGGACCGCAGTGCGGGGACGGACGCGTACGTCATGGAGATCGGACAGCTGTGGCCCGCCTCCACCTGGCCCCAGACGTAGAACTTGGCGGCCCGGGCGGTGTGCGCGCCGGGCCGGTCGTCGCGCCAGGGCGCGGCGTGCAGACCGTGGGAGACGGCGGTGCGCATCAGCTCGTGCCAGGCGGGGTGGAACTCGACTTCGTCGATCCGGTGTCCGTACCGGTCGTGGGTGCGCAGCACCGGCTCGTACTCGTTGGCCAACCTGCCCCACTCGGCGGCCTGTTCGGTACCCGCCAGCCGGCCGAGCTCGTGCAGCTCGGGCGCGGCCCAGCCCGCGCCGGCCCGGTCGAGGGCGGCGAGCAGGGTGGGGTCCGCCGCCACGTCGTGGCCGTGGAGGTCGGGCACCTGGTTGGTGACCTCGTGCGTCGGCGACATCACGCTTCTCCTTGAGTCGGGTCTCCCAGGGCACGCAGGGTGAAGGAGACCAGGGCGGGGATCACCTCGTCCGGACGAGAGCCGGCCGCGAGCGGGCCGACCAGTGCCTCGCCGACCGCGCCCACGAGGGCGGCAGCGGTCAGCACGGCGTTCTGGTCCGGGAGCCGGCCGGTGGCGATGGCGTCGGCGATCTGGGCTGCGATCAGGTCGCGGAAGGCCCGGCGGAAGACCAGCCGTTCGGCGTCCACCACCGCGTCCGCGGGCTCCGCGAGCAGCGCGTACGCCAGCCGGGGGGCCTTGAGGGCGCGCCCCGCGAAGGTCTCGACGACCGCCGTCACCCGCCGGTGCGGGGTGCTCTCACGGGCGGCGGCCTCGGTGACGGCCGCCACCTCCCGGCCCACCACGGTACGGAACAGCTCGACGGACAGCTCGGCCTTGCCGGCGAAGTGCTGGTACATGCTGCCGGTCGCGATCCCGGCACGGTGTGCGACCGCCGCCATCGAGCAGCCGCCGTAGCCGCGCTCGGCGAGCAGCGCGACGGCAGCCTGCAGCACCGCCTCGCGCTGGGCGTCGAGCCGGGCCTGCACGGCCGGGGTGCGTCGGTAAGCCATGACAAGAATTGAAGCACTGATTCAGAGCTTCGAACAGGGAGCACGCCGGAGCGGCGGCAAGCAGAACGGGCCGCCCCGGAGGGCGGCCCGTTCAGGAGTGCGGCGCGGCGGCCGCTACGGCCGGGGCAGTGCGCAGCCGGCCAGTGTGAGGTCCAGCTTGTTGCCGGACGCGAAGCAGGCGGGGATCCCGTACGTCTCCTGGGCGTAGTTGATGCCCTGACGGACCGTCACCTTGCCGTTCTCGTCAACCTCGCACGGGTTGTTCTCGGTGCAGGTCTCGCCGTCCTCGTTACCGGTGTTGTTGACGGCGACGACCTGGCCGGTGGCCGTGTCGATCACCGGCGAGCCGGAGGTTCCGCCGATGGTGTTGCAGCTGGAGGTGTACCGGACCGCGTCCTTGAAGGTCCAGCCGCCCTCCTTGAGACGGTAGACGAAGCCGTCGATGTTGCAGGAGTAGGTCTTCTTCCAGTACCCGGAGACCACCTTGATCGAGGCACCGGCGAGCGGGTGGCTCGCCGACATGGTCAGCGGACTGATGCCGTAGCGCGACCGGATCGAGGAGTAGGTGGTGTTCAGCTGATAGAGCGTCACATCCGTGTCCGTCATGGCGCTGTACACGACCTTGTTCGCCCGGAGCGTGCCGAGCCGGCCTGCGGTCGAGCTGAGCAGCGTGAAGCCACGGCTGGACGACTGGTTGACGATCACCTCGCCGGGCGCGGGCATGCCGGTCTCGAGGCAGTGGCCGTTGGTCAGGATCAGCGCCGGGTCCGTGGCAACGGAGTTGGGCATCCTGACCAACGAGCCGGAGCAGTTGCTCAGCGCCACCGTGCCGGCGAAGTCGACGGTGACGGCGGCCTTCGCCGTACCCGTGGGGGCAGATGCGGAGGCGGGTGCGGCACCGGCCAGGGCGGTGGCCCCGGCCAGCAGGAGTGCGGAGAACGCGCCGATGAGCGGCTTCTTCATGAGAGGGCCTCTCGGTGTGGGGGTCCTCCAAACCTGACGTGGACATGTTTAGTTGTCAATACGGTTGCACGACTTGGCAGTTACCACACTCAGACGTTGCGCCAGTGCCTGCGCCCGACACTGATCAGCCGCAGCTGGGTCCGTGCGGTACGGGCGATCCGCCGCTCCGCCTCGGGTCCCGCGTCCAGGAAGGCCGCGGCAGTCGACACCATGTGGTCGACGTACAGCTCGGCGAGCATCCGGACGTCCTCCGCGCTCCAGCCTTCCGACACCGGCTGCGCGGCGAGGGCCTGGGCCACCTCGTCGGCGAAGCGCTGCAGCTCGGCCGCGATCGCCTCGCGCACGGGCTGCACTCCCCCGTGCCGCTCCCGGACGAGGAAGCGCACGTGGGCCCGGTGATCGCGGACGTGCCGGGCGATCACCTCGATCGTACGGTCGATGACCTCCTCGGCCTCGCCCTCCTCGGCGAGCGCCGCCCGGATCATCGCGTGCAGGCTCGCCAGGGACTCCTCGACCAGGGCGACCCCGAGCTCGGCCATGTCCCGAAAGTGGCGGTAGAACCCGGCCGGCGACATGCCCGCCTCCCGGGTGACCTCGCGCATCCCGAGGCTGCTCAGATTCTGGTGCTCCAGCAGGCGCAGGCCCGCATCCATCAGCCCGCGCCGGCTCTGCTGCTTCTGGGCCTGTCTGACCCCCAAGGTGTGACTCACATCATTCAGTAAACAACTGTTTGCCGACTTCCGCCAGCGTAGAGTGGAGAAGTCAGCGAACAGTTGTCATCACAAGTGTTCGCCGACTTTCCGACCTCTTGCGAAGGGTCAGCCATGCTCCTCGTCGTTCTCGTCGCGATGGGCCTCCTGATGGGGGCCGCCATCCACACCTCACTCCCGGTCTTCCTCGCCGCAAGCGCCGCGATCGCCGCCTGGCTGCTCCTCTTCGGCGCACGCGAGGGCCTCGCCCGCGTGAAGCGGCACTGACACCCCAGGAGTCCTGCCATGAATTTCATGACCAAGCGTCAGTCCATCGAGGACGCCGACCAGATGGCCGTCGCCTCGTTCGTCATCGGCCTGCTCGGCCTGCTGGTCTTCAACCTCGTGCTCGGCCCCTGCGCACTGGCCCTGGGCGGCCTCGCGCTGGTCCGGCAGACCCGACGCCGAGGGCGCGCCCTGCTCGGGCTCGCCCTCGGCGTCGCCGACCTGGCGGTGCTCGCGGTCAGCGTCCTCGGCAGCCACGGCACCATCTGGCAGCTCGGGGCCTGAGCCGCCCGCTCAGGCGGTGGGCGCGGTCCACTTCTGGTTGGCACCGCCGGTGCACGTCCAGATCTGGGTCGGCGTCCCGTTGGCGGAGTTGTTCCCGGTGACGTCCAGGCACCGGCCGGCCGCCGGGTTCACCAGATCGTGCGAGCTCGCGCTGTAGGACCACTGCTGGGCACCCGTCCCGTTGCAGTCGTAGAGCTGCACCTTGGTGCCGTCGGCGGTACCGGCGGCCGCGACGTCGAGGCACTTGCCGAGCGCGCGCACCGTGCCGTCGGTGCCCAGCGTCCAGTTCTGGGCGCCGGTGCCGTTGCAGTCGTAGAGCTGGACGGCGGTGCCGTTGGCGCTGTTCGCACCCGCCACGTCAAGGCACTTGCCCGCGAGCCCGGTGATCCGGCCCGTGGCGCCCGAACCCTGGCCACCGCTCCAGGTGAAGGTCGCCGAGGTCTTCGGCGGCAGGCTGTAACCGAAGTTCTGGCCGCCCCAGTTGACCCGGACGGTCTGCGCGCTGCCGGTGTCGTTGTAGGCGATCAGCGCCTTCGAACCGTCCGGGTTACGCCAGGCGACGTTCGGCACCGAAGAGTTGGCCGTGGAGTCGATCCGGTACGCACCCGGCCGCACGAACTTGGTGAGGTGGCCCATCGTGTAGTACTCGACGGTGAAGTCCACCTGGCCCGAGCGACTGTCCCCGTTGTGCACCGTGACCAGACCGGTGCAGGTGCCGCAACCGCCGTAGTGCGGGCCCATGTTCTGGTCCACCGCGAGGCTCCACTTGGTCACCGACTTACCCCAGTTCCGGGTGTAGTCGATGATGTTGCGCATGTCCTCCTGCTGCTGGTTGCCGATCCAGGTGCCGCCGGAGTGCTCGGTGTCGAAGGCGTCCAGGCCCGGGTACTGGTTGTGCACGGTGGTCTGCGCCGAGACGTCGCCGCCGTAGCCGTGCCAGGCCACACCGCCGAAGTTGGGGTGGTCGCGGATGGCCGGGTCGTCCACCACGGGAGCGGCGTAGCCGGCGTACTGGTCCCAGTTCCAGTCCAGCGCGAGCACCTTGGTGGATAGGCCGGCACCGGCGAGGGCCGGCAGCAGGTTGTTCTTGGTGAAGTACGCCAGCCCGGAGCCGTTCCAGCTCATCGAGGGGTACCCGGCGCAACAGGTCGGCTCGTTCTGCACGGTCACGTAGTTCACCGGTACGCCCTGCGCCTGGTATGCCTGAAGGTACTTCACGAAGTACTGCGCGTACGCGCCGTAGTCCTCCGCCTTCAGCCAGCCGCCGTTGAGGCTGCCGCTGTCCTTCATCCAGGCGGGTGCCGTCCAGGGGCTGGCCATCGTGGTCAGGCCGGGGTTGAGCTGCCTGGCCTGCCGGGTGAGCGGCAGGACGTCCGCGAGGTCGTGCGCCATCGAGAAGGCGGCCTGGCCCGGGTCGGTCTGGCCGGCGGGCAGGTCGTCGTACGTGTAGCCGTAGCGCGCCAGGTCGGAGGAGCCCATCGGGTTACGGACGAAGGAGAGGCCGATGCCGTCGGTCGGCGAGAACAGCTTGCTCATGGTCGCGTCCCGGGTGGCCGCCGACAGGGCGCCGCTGCTGTTCAGCAGCCAGGCGGCGGTGTCGGTGAAGGAGGCGCCGCCGCCGGTGAACTGCTGGTAGCGGGTGTTCTCGTCCACGGTGATCTGCTGGCCGCTGCC
Organism: Kitasatospora atroaurantiaca; assembly: GCF_007828955.1. Taxonomy (NCBI): domain Bacteria; kingdom Bacillati; phylum Actinomycetota; class Actinomycetes; order Kitasatosporales; family Streptomycetaceae; genus Kitasatospora; species Kitasatospora atroaurantiaca. The sequence continues at coordinate 2,027,833 of NZ_VIVR01000001.1, forward strand.
GCCCGTACCGGCGGTGAACGCGACGGACGCCTGCTGCTGCAGACCACGCGTCACATGGCGTCCGCCGGCGTCGTCGGTGGTGGTGAGCCAGACGGCCACCGGTTCGCCGGCCGCGTGGGCGGCGGGCGCGGCGGCCAGCAGGCCGGTGGCGGCGAGCGTGCCGGAGAGCAGGGCTGCGGCGAACCGTCGAAGGGGCGGGCGACTCTGGGCAGGTGGGGGCCAGGACATGGCGGCTCCGCCTTTCGGATCTGCCTCGGGTGGGGGATGCGCGCGAAACAGGCGGCGCTGAAAGGCCGTTGGTCTGCGGCGCGGTGAGATTCAACTCCCGGAAGAGAGTTCCGTCAAGGCTTGAAGAAAGTCACGGCATCATCAACTCATGAAGGCGCAGGCCTATGGGTCGCCAAGACAGATTTCGGAAGTTGACGGAATGACAGGCTCGAAAGGTTTAGACCAAACGCTTGACTCCTCGTCGACAACTCCGGTTGACTCCGTTGCCGAGCGGGCCCTCTCACCCCCACGCCGGTTCCTTCAGGAGGACACCCATGCCCCGCCTCCCCCACGCGGCGGCCCTCGCCGCATCCCTGGCCCTCGCCTCGGGCGCACTGCTCGCCACAGCCCCACAGGCCTCCGCCGCCGCCAACCCCGGCCCCGGCTTCCCCGCCCACTACGCCGCGCCCTACGTCGAGACCTGGAACTCCCCCTCGGCCATGGCCGACGCGCGCGCCGCCACCGGGCTGAAGTACTTCACCCTCGCCTTCGTCATCGCCGACGGCAGCTGCAACGCCACCTTCAACGGCAACACACCGATCTCGGACGCTGGTTGGCAGTCGGCCGTCAACAGCCTGCGCAGCGCAGGCGGCGACGTGATCGCCTCCTTCGGCGGCGCCGCGGGCACCGAACTCGCCCAGGCCTGCGGCTCGGTGAGCACCCTCAAGGCCCAGTACAAGCGAGTGGTCGACACCCTCAACCTCACCAGCATCGACCTGGACATCGAGGGCGGTGCCCTGAACGACACCGCCGCCAACGACCGCCGCAACCAGGCGCTGGCCTCGCTCCAGCAGGACTACGCGGCGGCCGGCCGCAGCCTCGCCGTCCACTACACCCTGCCGGTCAACCCCACCGGCCTGGAGTCCAACTCCCTGAGCCTGCTGAACAACGCCAAGAGCCGCGGGCTGGACGTCGGGGCCGTCAACATCATGACGATGGACTACGGCCCGAACCTCGACATGGGCCAGGCCGCGATCGACGCCGCCAACGCCCTGCACACCCAGCTCGGCCAGATCTGGACGGGCCGGACCTCCCAGCAGCTCTGGGCGATGGAGGGCAACACCCCGATGATCGGGGTCAACGACTCCACCAACGAGGTCTTCACCACCGCCAACGCCACCACCCTGACCAACTTCGCGGCGAGCAAGGGCATCCAACTGCTCGCGTTCTGGGCACTGGGCCGCGACAAGGCGTGTGCGAGCAACGGCACCCTCTCCAGCAGCTGCAGCGGCACCTCGCAGAGCCCGTACCAGTTCTCCCGCACCTTCAACACCCTCACCGGCGGCTCCTCCGGACGCCCGACCGGCCGGATCACCGGTTACGGCGGCAAGTGCGTCGACGTCGCGGCCGCCGGCACCGCCAACGGCACGGCGATCCAGCTGTACGACTGCAACGGCACGGCTGCCCAGAACTGGACGGTGGCGGCGGACGGTTCGCTGCAGGCGCTCGGCAAGTGCCTGGATGTCACCAGCGCGGGCACCGCCAACGGCACCCCGACCCAGCTCTGGGACTGCAACGGCACCGGCGCCCAGAAGTGGCAGCCCGGCAGCGGCGGCACCCTGGTCAACCCGGCATCCGGCCGCTGCCTCGACGCCACCGGGCCCAGCTCGGCCAACGGCACCCGGCTGCAGATCTGGGACTGCGCGGGAAGCCCCAACCAACAGTGGGCCCTGCCCTCCTGACCACGAGCGGAAGGATCCCATGAACCGCCGCACCTGGCGCCTGCCGGCCCTGACCGGACTCCTCGCCCTCCTCACCTCCGGCCTCACGGCCGTGCCCACCGCCCAGGCCGCTCTGACCGCACCGACCGCCTTCACCCATCCGGGAGTCCTGGTCAGCCGCGCCCAACTCGACTTGGTCCGGGCAAAGGTCCAGGCCGGGGCGCAGCCCTGGAAGGCTGCCTACGACCAGATGCACGCGAGCAAGTACGCCTCGCTCAGCCGAACGCCCAAGCCACGGGCGGTGGTCGAGTGCGGCTCGTACTCCAACCCCAACTACGGCTGCACCGACGAGCGTGAGGACGCACTGGCCGCGTACACCTTGGCACTGGAGTGGTACGTCACCCGGGACAGCCGCTACGCCGCCAAGGCGATCCAGATCATGGACGCCTGGTCCGCCACCATCACCGACCACACCAACAGCAACGGCCCGTTGCAGACCGCCTGGTCGGCCTCCAGCTGGCCGCGCGCCGCCGAGATCATCCGCTACACCTACACCGGCTGGCCCAGCGACAAGGTCAACCGCTTCGGCACGATGCTGCGCAACGTCTACCTCCCGAAGGTGGTCAACGGCTCCAACAGCAACGGCAACTGGGAGCTGAGCATGACCGAGGCCACCATCGGCATCGCGGTCTTCCTCGACGACCGTACGGTCTACGACAAGGCGGTGACCAAGTTCCGCGGCCGGGTGCCCGCGTACATCTACCTCGCCTCGGACGGCGCCCTGCCGAGGACCGCGCCCGGCAGCGGGCTCGACACCCGCGCCGAGATCGTCAACTACTGGCAGGGCCAGAGCACTTTCGTCGACGGCCTCACCCAGGAGACCTGCCGGGACTTCACCCACACCGGCTACGGCCTCTCGGCGATCTCGCACGTGGCGGAGACCAGCCGGATCCAGGGCCAGGACCTCTACCCGGAGGTCGCCGACCGGCTGCGTCACGCACTGGGCCTCCAGGCCACGTACGAGCTGGGCGCGGCCGTCCCGTCCTGGCTCTGCGGCGGAGCGCTGCACAAGGGTCTCGGCCCGGTCACCGAGGTGGGCTTCAACGCCCTTCACCACCGCCTCGGTTACGGCATGGACAACACCCAGAGGCTGACCGAACAGCAACGCCCGGCTGGCGCCAACAACCTCTTCACCGCCTGGGAGACCCTCACCCACGCGGACAACCCGAATTGAGTGGTCCCCCGGCCCGGCGACTGGAAGGATCAGGCGGATGGAACTGCGTATCGCACTCGAGGACTGGGCCGACGTCGACGTCGCCCAGCTCGCGCTCGGCCAGGCGCTCGGGATCTTCCCGAAGGACGCGGGCGTCCGGGAGTTCAAGTACGTGTTCTGGTCGGCCAACCCACTCGGGGACGCGCTCTACGCCCAACTGCTGAAGCTGGTCGACGGCAAGGTCCTCGAGCGCCGGGACGAGCCGGACATCCAGTTCCGCTGGATCCTCACGGATCCGCACCTGGCCGCCTCCGTGGACTGACCCCCTGACGGACTGTGGCCCGGTAGCGCCTGAAGCGCTACCGGGCCACAGCCGGCGCTCGGCCGATCAGACCTTGAGAGCCTTGATCGCGGTCGGGGCGTGGCCCGGCTCGGTCGCGAGCTCCTCGAACTCGGTGACGTTGCTCATGTCGACCGTCTTGCTCATCGAGATGTTGGTGATGCGCTCCAGGATGGCCTCGACGACGACCGGGACCTGGAACTCGGCGGCGAGCTTCTTGGCCTCCTCGAAGGCGGCACCCAGCTCGTTCGGGTCGGTGACGCGGATGGCCTTGACGCCCAGACCCTCCGCGACCTTGACGTGGTCGACGCCGTAGACGCCGATCTCCGGGGTGTTGATGTTCTCGAACTCCAGGTTGACCTGGAAGTTGATGTCCAGGCCGATCTGCGCCTGGCGGATCAGACCCAGGTAGGCGTTGTTCACGAGAACGTGGACGTAGGGGACCTTGTGCTGGGCGGCGACCGCCAGCTCCTCGATCATGAACTGGAAGTCGTAGTCGCCGGAGAGGGCGACGATCGGCGTCCCCGGGTCGGCGGTGGCGGCACCGATCGCGGCCGGGATGGTCCAGCCGAGCGGGCCGGCCTGGCCGCAGTTGATCCAGTGGCGCGGCTTGTAGACGTGCAGCATCTGCGCGCCGGCGATCTGGGAGAGGCCGATGGTGGTGACGTAACGCGTCTCCGGGCCGAAGGCCTTGTTCATCTCCTCGTAGACGCGCTGCGGCTTCATCGGGATGTTGTCGAAGTGCGTGCGGCGCAGCAGGGTTGCCTTGCGCTCCTGGGCGGAGGCGGCCCAGGCGCTGAAGTCCGGCAGCTTGCCCTCGGCCTTGAGCTCCTTGGCGACCTCGATGAGGAGCTCCAGCGCGGCCTTGGCGTCGGAGGCGATGCCGAAGTCCGGGGCGAAGATCTTGCCGATCTGGGTCGGCTCGATGTCGACGTGGACGAACTTCCGGCCCTTGGTGTACGCCTCCAGGTTGTAACCGGTGTGGCGGTTGGCCCAGCGGTTGCCGATGCCGAGGACGAAGTCCGACTCCAGGAAGGTCGCGTTGCCGTAGCGGTGCGAGGTCTGCACGCCGACCATGCCGGCGCTCAGCTCGTGGTCGTCCGGGATGGTGCCCCAGCCCATCAGGGTGGAGATGACCGGAACGCCGGTCAGCTCGGCGAACTCGACCAGCAGGTCGGAGGCGTCGGCGTTGATGATGCCGCCGCCGGAGACGATCAGCGGGCGCTCGGACTCCAGCAGGAACTGGATCGCCTTCTCGATCTGGGCGCGGGTCGCGAACGGCTTGTAGACCGGCAGCGGCTCGTAGGTCTCGGGGTCGAACTCGATCTCGGTCAGCTGGACGTCGATCGGCAGGTCGATGAGGACCGGGCCGGGACGGCCGGAGCGCATCAGGTGGAAGGCCTCCTGGAAGACGCCCGGGACCTGCGCGGCCTCCAGCACGGTGGTGGCCTTCTTGGTGACCGGCTTGGCGATCGAGGCGATGTCGACGGCCTGGAAGTCCTCCTTGTGGAGCTTCGAGACCGGTGCCTGGCCCGTGATGCAGAGGATCGGGATCGAGTCGGCGATCGCCGAGTAGAGACCGGTGATCATGTCGGTGCCGGCCGGGCCGGAGGTGCCGATGCAGACACCGATGTTGCCGGCCTTGGCGCGGGTGTAGCCCTCCGCCATGTGCGAGGCGCCCTCGACGTGGCGGGCCAGCGTGTGCTTGATGCCGCCACCCTCCTTGAGGGCCCGGTAGAACGGGTTGATCGCTGCGCCCGGCACGCCGAACGCAACCTCAACACCTTCGCGCTTGAGGATCTCCACTGCCGCGCGGGCGGCTGTCATTCGAGGCATCGGGGTACTCCTGCGTCGGCCCGTGATGGTCGGGGGCTTCGTCCGCCCGAGGATTCGCCGTATGCGAGCGATTCCACGATGCGGAAGAATAGTTTTGGTATGCGAAAGCAAAGTAAGCCGACGCCCGCGCACCCGTCAAGAGGGATCCGGACCGGTGGGGGTGGAGCGGCAGCCCGCGCCGGACCGAGGACCGGGGTGCGGGAAGTACGGCCGTTGTGCTCCGTGAACGAAGAGCAGATTTCGGGCCGTGAATTCTCGACCAACTCTGGCGATCCGGGGCTGCGGCCACTACCGGACGATCCTTCAAGGAATCGCGCGACGGACCGGGGCAAATTCGACGGAACCGCTGTTCACGCCCGTCCCCCGCCAACCTCCCAGGTCGGAGGCCCCGGGCGGGCGGGGGTCGTACGCCTCCGGACGCGGGAGTCCGAGCGTTCGTGGTGGAATTCCGGAAAGGGTCCCGGATCAGCGGAAACCGCGGGCCGCGAATACCTGACGCGCCGTTACCGGATCAGCTCTCCGGCAGGCCGAGGCGATGGCCGAGCGTGCGGGCGATGTCGAGGGTGAGGCGCTGCCACGGGTCCCTCGGGTCGCGTCCGGTGAGCTCGCGGACCCGCCGCAGCCGGTAGCGCATGGACTGCGGGTGCAGATGCAGGCTCCGGGCGCCGGCGCTGGCGGTGCCGGCGTCGAGGTAGGCGGCGAGAGCGTCGAGGAGGTGTCGCCGGGCCGGGTCCGCGAGCGGGCCCAGGACGATGCGGGCGATCCGGTCGGGGGTGAGGGTGGCGCGACCGGCGAGCAGGCCGAGGACGTGCGCGTCCGCATCGGTGAGCACGCGGTCCGGGTGGTGGGCGTGGGCGGGCGCGGTGTCCAGGGCGTCGGTCGCGAGGCGGTGGGCCGCGGCGATGCGGTCGAGGCTCTCGCCGGTGATGGCACAGCCCCGCAGGGCCCGGGCACGGAGGGCCGCCGGGGCCAGGTCGGCGGCGGCCGCGGGCAGCAGCAGGACGAGGCGCGGCCCCCGGACGGTGGCGAGGGCCGTCGCGCCACCGTCGGTACGGGCGGGCGCCAGGGCCTCGAGCAGCTCGGCTGCGGAGAGCTCCGGCGCCGACTCCTGCGTACTCGGTTCGGCGACCAACAGGCAGTAAGGGTCGGGGAGTTGGATGCCGAGCCGGCCGGAACGGTCGGCGAGCGCCGCCGCCGAGGCCTGCCGCCCGGCGATCAGGTCGTCCAGCAGGCTCTGCAAGGCCCTGGCCCGGTCCCCGGTCAGGCTCTCGCTGGCGGCCGCATAGGCGGTGGTCATCACCTCGGAGATGGTGTCGAGGGTGGTCAGCAGCACCCGGGTCAGCGCGAAGATGTCGGCGCCGTCGAGCTGCCGCCCGGCCCCCTGCCTGCCCCGGCACTCCTCGATCACCTCGGCGATCGCGGCGGCCGCCACCCGGTACGCGCGCAGCACAGCCTGCAGCGGGCGGCCGTCGGCGGCGCGGGCGGCGGCGATGCCGCGCAGCCGCCGCAGGTCCGCCTCGTCCAGGGCGGAGTCGGTGACCCAGAAGTCCAGGATCCGTCCGAGCGCCCAGCCGGCGATGGACCCGATCTCCGGCAGCCGGCTGTCGTCCAGCGCGGCGTACGCGGGCACCTGGGCGTGCACCGCCTCGACCATGACCGTGACCACGCCGGGATCCCCGGCGAGTTCCTGCCGGACCCGCTCGCGTTCGCGCCTTCCCATCCCGGGCCCGCCTCGCCTCCGTCGCAGGTCTCTCTCGCAGCTCTTTGTCACAGGGTGATGAATCCAGCGGTGCGATGTGCGCAGCACCGTGGACTGCGATTGTCACACTCGACAGGATGCGGGGGACAGACGATCGGCGGCAGTACCCCGAAGGAGTGGTCTGCGATGAGTACGGAACCGGCGAAGGACTGGGCGGCCAAGGACTGGGCGGCCTTCCAGTACGAGATCTATCTGAACGGCATGACCGGCGCGGTCCCCCGGATGCCCACCGATCTGACCCGGCTGGAGGAGGCGGCCGAACGGCGGCTCGGCCCCGGGCCCGTCGGCTATGTCGCGGGCAGCGCCGGCAACGGCCGCACCGAGCGGGCCAACCGGGCCGCGCTCGACCGGTGGCAGATCGTGCCGCAGATGCTGCGCGACGTCCGGCGGCGGGACCTCTCGGTGGAGGTGCTGGGCACCCGGCTGCCGGCTCCGCTCGCGCTGGCCCCGGTCGGCGTGCTGTCGATCATGCACCCGGACGCCGAGCCAGCGGCCGCCCGGGCCGCCGCCGCGCAGGGCGTCCCCTTCATCCTCTCCTCGGCCTCCAGTACGCCGATGGAGCAGGTCGCCGCGGCGATGGGAGACGGCGAGCGGTGGTTCCAGCTGTACTGGGCCAAGGACCGCGAGGTCACAAGGAGCTTCCTGCAGCGCGCCAGGACCGCAGGATTCACCGCTCTGTTCGTCACCCTGGACACCCCCCTGCTGGCCTGGCGGCCCCGCGACCTCGACCAGGCCTACCTCCCCTTCCTGCGCGGCGTCGGGACGGCCAACTACTTCAGCGACCCCGCGTTCCAGGCGGGGCTGGCCAAGCCGGTGCACGAGGATCTCAACGCCGCCGTCCTGCACTTCGTCCAGATGTTCGCCGACCCCGGGAAGACCTGGGAGGACCTGGCCTTCCTGCGGGAGAACTGGGACGGACCGATCGTCCTCAAGGGGATCCTGCACCCCGACGACGCGCGCCGTGCGGCCGACGCGGGCATGGACGGCGTGGTGGTCTCCAACCACGGCGGGCGTCAGGTCAACGGCTCGATCGGCGCCGCCGACGCGCTCCCGGGCGTGGTCAAGGCGGTCGGCGACCGGCTCGACGTGCTCTTCGACAGCGGCATCCGGACCGGCGACGACGTCTTCAAGGCACTCGCCCTCGGCGCCCGTACCGTCCTGCTCGGCCGCCCGTACGCGTACGGGCTGGGCCTGGACGGACAGGCCGGGGTCGAGCACGTGATCCGCTCCCTGCTTGCCGAATTCGACCTCACCCTCGCCCTGTCCGGCCACACCTCGCCGGGCCGGCTCACCCCCGACGCCCTAGCCGCCCTCCCCCAGGAGCTCCTGTGACCCCGAAGAACGTCCTCGCCGTCGTCTCCCCCCACGTCGGCGGCCGTACGGTCGGCGCGGCGCTCGCCTCCCTCTTCGAGGAGCGGGCCCGGGTCACCGTCGTGGAGACCGCCGAGGAGGATCCGCAGGCTCTCCGGGAGGCCCAGGTGATCATCACCGGGCTCGGTCCGGTCACCGCCGAGCACCTCGCCGCCGCACCCGGTCTGGAACTGGTCCAGTGCGCGAGCCACGGCTTCGACTACGTCGACCTGGAGGCCGCCCGGCGGCAGGGTGTGACGGTCTGCAACATCGGCTCCAGCGGCGCCGAGAAGCAGAACGTCGCCGAGCAGACCTTCGCCCTGATGCTGGCGCTCGCCAAGCAGTTGGTCCCCGCCCACACCGCACTCACCGAGGGCGACTGGGCACTGCCCCGGCTCCAGCAGTCCATCACCGAGCTGTCCGGCAAGACCCTGGGCATCGTCGGCCTGGGCCACATCGGAGAGGAAGTCGCCCGCCGGGCCGCCGCGTTCGAGATGACCGTCCTGTACACCGGCCCCCAGGCGGCGCCGGCCGAGGTCGAGCAGCGCCTCGGCGCCCGACGGGTGGAACTCGACGAACTCCTTCGCACCAGCGACTACATCTCCCTGCACGCACCGCTCACCGAGAGCACCCGGCACCTCCTGAACGCGGAGCGCCTCGCCCTGCTCAAGCCCACCGCCTTCGTCATCAACACCGCCCGCGGCGCCCTGATCGACCAGGAGGCCCTCGCCGACGCCCTGGAGGCGGGCGTCCTCGCCGGAGCGGGCATCGACGTCTTCGACCCCGAACCGCCAACTGCGGGGCTGCGCCTGCTCCGTGCGCCGAACGTCGTGCTCTCGCCCCACGTCGCCGGGGTGACCCGGGAGACCCTGATCCGGATCGCCCTGGCCGCCGTCCAGAACGTCGCCGACCACCTGGACGGCAAGCCCCCGCGCGACGTCATCGACTGATCCCCCGTGGCCTCGCCGCCGGGTGGGAAACGGACCGCCGTGTGCAGAACTGGTGTTGTGGAGCAGCAGTTCTGAGTATCCGTACTCAGGTGTCGGCAGCTCCCGGTCAGCGAGTCTGACGTACATGACTTCGGCTTCTCTTCCCACCCGGCCGCGCACGGCACGGGCCCCCTGGTTCCTTGATCTGCTGGGGGCATGCGCGGTCCTGGCCCTGGAGACCGCCTTCCTTGCAGCCGTCGGGTTCTCGGCACTCATGGCGGGATGGGCCTCGCACGACGAGTCGTCGGCGTCGACGCCCTCGATGGGCAGCCATGCCCTCGCGCTCGGTGTACTCGCCGTGGTGGCCGGTATCGCAGCGGTCGGCCTGTTCCGTGCTCGGGCACCGATCACCGCCGCAAGCCAGGTCCTGGCCGCGGCAGTGCTGGCCTTCTCCGCCCTGGCCATCGGGTTTGGTGCTTACGTCAGGGCTGACTCTCACCGTCCCAGCGGCGGCGTCACCTGGCAGATGAATACGAGTTCCAAGCGCGGGACGACGTAGTACGCGAAGAAGCCTCCGGCAACATCGATGTACTGCATAGGCTCGCCGCTTCCCTCATAGGTGGTGCCGTCCAGGAAGAGTGCCTCAGCGGCTCGGACGAGTTCGCCGGCCTTCTCCTCGACAGCCTTGAGGAAGTCAGCCGGCGCACCGCTGGTGACGTACTCCTCACTCGGGATGTACTCCCAACTCCAGCTCACCCGTTCACCACCGCGAAGGCCCTGCGGTAGAGCTCGGCGACGGCGACGGCGTGCCTGCGGCACTCCTCCACGGTCTCGGCATGGTTGGCGAGGTAATTCGCGCGATGGTATGCCTTCGCCACCTCCGGCATACGCTCGATCTCCACCACGGTGGCCCAGTGCGTCAGGAACGCTTGGATGGGGCCGATGCTGCCGACCTTGATGGCCTCCGCCATGGCCTTGGTCTGCCCTTCCACCATCTCGGGAAGGCGATCTGCGGCGACGACGGTGAGCGCGGCCTTGAGCGCGGCCGGGGTCTTCTCGGGGCGGGGAATGAGCTCGGTTCCGTCGTGCATCGGCTGACTCATGGTGGCGCTCCTCTCGTCTCCGGTGAGGCTACTCGTCATCAGCGCGCCAGTCGCACAGCCCACCCACGTCGCCCGTTGACTCACGTCTGGTCCGCAGCGTTGCCAGCCCTACCAGCCGGTGCCCAGGCGATGCACCAGCGCCTGCGGGTGGCCCCCAGCCCGGCATCGGCCGCCACCAGCCTCGTGCTCACGCAAACGGCCTCGGACAAGTCGTCCGAGGCCGCTGACGAGGGATGCCTCCGTCGAGGAGCTCGGCACCGTCGGGAGCTGCAGGTCAGGAACGCGGGCGGCGGGGCTGATCGACCCGCTCCGCCTTCTTCTCCTTGATGCGCACCGTTTCCTTCCGGACCTCGGCCTGGGTGGCGCGCTCCCGCTGCAGCCACTCGGGGCTCTCCGCCTTCAGCGCGTCGATCTGCTCAGTGGTGAGCGCCTCGGTGACTCCGCCACGCGCGAGGCCGGCGATGGAGACGCCCAGCTTCGCCGCGACGACGGGCCTGGGGTGCGGGCCGTTGCGCCGCAGCTCCAGCAGCCACTCGGGCGGGTCGGCCTGCAGCGCACTCAACTCCGCGCGCGAGACGAGACCCTCCTGGAACTCAGCGGGGGTGGCCTCGAGGTACACGCCCAGCTTCTTCGCCGCGGTAGCGGGCTTCATCGTCTGGGGGGTCTTGTGCGACGTCATGGTGCCAAGGGTATCGAGCATGTGCGCCACCTCTGACCACGACCGGTAACCTGGCGGGGTGACAGGCTCGGATGTAACCCCTTCGTTCCGGCTCGCGTATGTCCCCGGCGTGACGCCCACGAAGTGGGTGCGGATCTGGAACGAGCGGCTGCCCGACGTCCCGCTGACCCTCGTCCCGGTGTCCGCCGCCGAGGCGTTCGGCGTGCTGCGGGACGGCGGCGCGGACGCGGGTTTCGTACGGCTGCCGGTCGACCGCACGGACCTCAGCGCGATCCCGCTCTACACCGAGACGACGGTCGTCGTGATCCCGAAGGACCACGTCGTGGCGGCGGTGGACGAGGTCTCCGCCGAGGATCTCGCCGACGAGATCGTGCTGCACCCCCTCGACGACACCCTCGACTGGGAGAGCCCGCCGGGGCGGCCGGCATTCGAGCGCCCCGCCACGACGGCGGACGCCATCGAACTGGTGGCGGCGGGAATCGGAGTTCTCGTGGTCCCCCAGTCACTCGCCCGCCTGCACCACCGCCGGGACCTCACCTACCGGCCGGTCTCCGACACCCCCGAGTCGCGCGTCGCACTGTCGTGGCCGCAGGACGAGACCACCGAACTGGTGGAGCAGTTCATCGGCATCGTCCGCGGCCGGACGGTCAACAGCTCACGGACCCAGCCGACGCCCCCGGCGCAGCAGCCGAAGCGCAAGCGCCCCGAGCCGGCCGGCGCACAGCGGAAGCCCGCACCCGGCAAGTCGGCCGGCAAGAGCCCCCGGAGCGGTTCCGGCGGCCCCAAGGGCGCCAAGCGCGGCAAACCCCGCCGCCGCTCGTAGCCCACGGGCCGGTTCCCCGGGACCATCCGGTACGAGGAGGCCAGCGGTGCCGCTGCCTGACCACGACCAGCCGTGGCCGCCGCTCGCCCCCGCTGTCCAGACCGCCCTCGCCGACTGGGATGCCCTTTACTCCAGCGACCCCGGGCAGGGGGCGCTACATCCGTTCTCAGGCGAATGCCCGGACCAGCAGGGTCCGCGGCCCGCGCCCGCCAGGCCCCTCGATCACATCCCACTCCGCACGGGCGAAGCCGTGCCGGACCAACAGGTCAACCCACTGCCGGCCATCCAGGTCATACCGGCGGACACAGGCGTCGGGTGATGGCGACGCAGCGTCAGCTGGCGCGGTGTGGGAGAAGGCGATGACTCCGCCCGGAGCGAGCGCGTGCCGCATGAGAGGGAGGAGCACATCGGGATCCGTGAACCATACGGCGCCGAACACGGAGTACACCACGTCGAACAGATCCGGCGTGGTGGCGAGAGTATCGACTGCTTCACCGGTCGTGAACTCCAGGCCGGGTAGGTGGCCCCAGCGCGCGATCGCCTTCGCAGTCTGGCTGGGGGCAACGTCGAGGCCCACGCATCGGGCGCCGAGCGTGGCGAGGTGGGCGAGGTTGCAGCCCGTGCCCGAGCCGAGCTCGAGCACGCTCCGGCCGCGCAGGTCGCCAAGGACCGCCTCGTCCGGTCCGTGGTCGGGATGTGACGTCCAGTTGAACCAGCTGGCCGCGCCGGCCGCGTTTCGGTCGCGGCGTGGGGTGCGATCCCGCGCGTAGCGCTCCCACGCGACTGTGATCTCTGCGATCGACACGTTCTTCCCTCCGATGAACGCGGCGCTGTGTCCGGCCCTAATCACGATAGGGGCCGGACACAGCGCCGTGCGTACCTACTTGCCGGCCTTCGGGCTGTCGTGGCAACCGGCGTGGCACTGGCTGCAGTCGCTCCGGTCCTCGGCCGTGCTGGGCCACAGGTCGGATTCGATCCGGTATCCGGCGGCGCGGATGGCGGAGACGGTGGCGGCCGGCGAGGCACCCTGCTCCTGGGCCCCGGGGAGGTCGTCCGGGGCGTGGTGAATGTACCGGCCGGCCACCTTCGTGCAGAAGTCGGCGTACTCGCCGGTGTAGAGCAGGAACGTGTGCCAGCCGATGTCCACGATGTCGGACGGGCCGAGCGGGATGGTGCTGGTGGCGCAGGTGGCGAGGAAAGCCAGCGCCTGGTCGAGGATCCGCTCGGCATCGGCCTGCGTGATGTCCGGGTGGTCCGTGGTGATGCGCTGGGTGAGCCGGTCGAACAAAACCGGCGTGATGAGGGAGCGGCCCGCGGCGCGCTCAGTGGTGACGGTCAAGGCGGTGCCTCCTGAGGTATCAGGTGACCTGTCGAGAAGCCGATTAACTTCCCTAAGGAACTTTCGCCCAAGTTCCTTAGGGAAGTCAACGCCTATGTGACTACCAGTCAAACCCCTTGCGTCACGCGGGAAACTCCCACTCCATCAAGTACCGGGAGGCGTCCAGAGTCATCTCGTTGACCTCGACCGGAAGGCCGCCGGCCGCGTAGGCGTACCGCACGATCAGCACGACAGGCGTGCCCTTTCCCAGTGCGAGCGCCTCCGCCTCATCGGGCAGCGGCATCCGAGCTCGGGCCACCTCTCGGAAGTGGACCGGCTTGTGCCCGAGATCGGCCAGGCGTGCGTAGGTCCCGCCCGGCCCGGTGTCGGGCTCGGTAATCGGCGAGCCCGCGACGATGACGGCGGGAAGGTAGGACGTGGCCAGCATCACCGGCTGGTCCTCGACCAGGTAGCGCCTGTCGCGCACCCACACAGGGGCATCGGCCTCCAGGTCAAGGGCTCGCGCGATGTGCGCCGGGCACGGTAGCTCCTCGACGGTCACGCGGTCCGTGGTGAGCGGCCGGCCGTCGAGGTCGGCCTCCCAGATGGAACGGCCCTCTCCCCAGCCGGACTGGGCCAGCCGCTTAGTCCCTCGCCGAAGGATCGGCTTGAAGTCTCGGACTCTCGTACCCGATCCGCGCCGGGCCTCCGTCAATCCCTCGGCGGCCAGAACTCCAAGAGCCGCCCGGGCGGTCTCCGGCGCGACCCCATGCTGGAGCGCGAGCGCATTCTCACTCGGCACCTTCTCGCCGGCTCCGAGCTCGCCGCTGAGGATCTGCCGCCTGAGCTCGTCGGCGATCTGACGGTATGGCGGCGTCGGCACGGTTCCTCCAGGTCGCAAGGCGAGATCCCTAGGGAGGAACCATACGGCGCCATCAGGGCGACGTCAGGCCACGCCGGGCGGATACTCATCGCACCGCAGCCACTGCGTCGGCTACAGCCCAGAGGTCAAGTCGGCCTCTGTGATCCCGAGGCCCGCCACGACCGTCCGGACGACGGCCGGCGCGGCCGGGAAGTCGTCCTCGATCTTCGCGATGGTCTCCCGCTCGATGACCGTTCCGTCGATACCGTGGGCAGACCGCAGGAACGACAAAGGCCCAGATCGGGATTACATCCCTGACCTGGGCCATTACTGTCATCTCCGCCGAGCGGAGGGTGGGCGCAGACGGTTTCGAACCGCCGACATCTGCCTTGTAAGTTCGACCGGGGTCTCGATCGAGCTGCGCGGCGTCGCCGGAGGCCCGGCCGCCCGCTCAGTCCGAGGTTTGAGATGACCGCCTGTGCGCGCATGTTGATGTCAGCCGGTGGTGTCAGCCGCAACACCAACCCGCAGTCCGGACCAATCCCGCCTCACGTCCCCTTCCCTGACGGGGGAACCTGGATGGTCAACTGTTCTTGGCTATCGCTTCCGCGATGGCAGCGATCACTTCGTCAGAGTGGGCCCAGAGCCAGCGCGAGAACGGCTCGGCCACGGCAACCTGGATGCTGTCCGGGCACAGTCACGTCATGGAAGCGGACCCAGTCCCCAAATGCCTCCTTGCCCCCTTGAGTCGCGGTCTCCTCATGCTTGCTCATGATCCCTCCAGATGGCGGACCTCATCCGGCCCCTGCCAGGCAGACATGCTCGGAGGCACGCCCCTCGACAGTGGACACCAACCACCAGCAGGAACGCGCACTCAGCTCTCGCTCCCCCACAAGGCAGATGCCTCCCAGTCGGTGCATCACGGACGTGAACCCCGGACGTGAACCCGCGGTCTCTTCGTCCCGAATTAGGCCCTCAAGCCTGGCCGACCTGGGAGCTAGCTCAAAGGTGCAGCTCAGAGTGTTGGCGAACGTTGGTCTCTGTCGGCGCCTTGGAGCTTGGATCCCAAGATCATCTCCAGGCTTTCTCCAGAGATCGATCGCGGGGAACGGCCCTTGCATCCAACCCTGCCTGCCGAGCGGGAACGATACAGCTACGAGCGGGCCGGCTCGCTCGGTGGGGAGGAATCAGAGCGAGTGCTGCGGGGCTCGCTCATACGAGTCGGCAATGCCAAGAAAACAAGTCGTTGCCAGCCTACTGAATTCCCAGCCTCAGGCTGCCCTATGCAAACCTCAGAACTACTATACATGCCGCACCATTTAGAATAAAACCGAAGCTTGCGGCCGGGGGGAGGTGGAACCACAGTCGCGACATGTAGTCCAAGGGCTTCTTGCGGTTAATTGTCCAAATTGCCAACAGTAGACTGCTGACCGAGGACGCATAGTAGAATACTGGCACCCAACCGGGAGGCGACTTGATCCTAATTAGGTTTTCTAGTGCCAATATTGGGACTGCGATGCAGGCGGCCGCTTGACTTGCATCGATTGCCCAATCCACCAAAGCAACTGTTTCGGCCGGATTTGCCTTCAATTGCTTGGAGAAGTTTTCTTCAACCCTTCTATCGATCAGCTTAGAAAGGGCCCAAGACAGAAGAGCTATTGTCGCAACTACAATGAAGGGTGAAGCTAGTGCGAGATTTGATGGCGGATTATCGAGCCGCTCCGTCGCGATAGAGATCATCAGTTCCTCAAAGTGCGGACTGAGATGTGGCAGGGTTCGGATGAATCCAGGCGCCAACTATCTGACCAAATTTCTATTACATCTATGATCACCTTCTGGGATCCTCCTGGAGCATGCGAGCGCCCATTGTTTTGAATTTCCTCGTCTACGGGTTCGCAGATCTCAAATCCCCGCCATCCTGCAGGATCGATGGTAAACGCCTGCCGCCACGGCGGATTTGCTATGTTTGTGTATCGCAGCGGCCCGGGAGGCTCGCAGCGTGACTCAATCACGAGCCTAATTCTTTCCGGGCGGCGGTTCACGACTTCAATATAATGGCGGCCCATTTCTGTTTTCAGAATTCGAAAGTAGACACGCCGTATCCCTCCGCTGTGCTCGATGCGCGTTTTAAGGCTGACCCCTGAAGCGATGCCAAACTTCTTCTCTCTCATCGCTGCCCTCCCTGCTGGATTAGGGCCAATTATTTGTGCATGGCCCGAAGGAGGGTCATGCTCTGAATTCCCCTGGATACAACCGTCTGGGCTGTTGATGTGATGAAGTCCGAATAGGGCTCAAGGTTGCGATCGGCGCTGATAATGCCCAACTGGCGCGCATGGTGGTGGTTGAGCTCTTCCGCGAGCCAAGTAATCGCCATGGCTTCAAATCCGAGCCACATAAAAGCAGTCCTGGACGTTTTTTTGCTGGCTTTCCGTAGTACGTTGGGCGCCAAGTCTGCCACCATTTCACCAGAGGATTTCCAAGTAACTTCTCCTGTAGATTCCGCAGAGAAATGGTGCGATGGCAGTAGTTTAAGCCCCTGGGCTAGCGCCTTGTGCGGGGACAGTTCAGTGGACCATGCAATGGCATTCGCCTTCGGCCCTTGCGTAATCTTTATGTACTGACCAGCTGGAAAGGTCAATTTCTCGGTGAGTGTCCCATCCTCGACCTCATATATGTAGTTGAATGGAACCAGTATTTCTGGCCCGCCTGAGGGGTCAATTTCGACTAGATGATGTACTGCGCGAAGCATTCCTCGGATAGCTGGCTGGTGCTGGTCCATTGTTCGACGCGCACCGATTCGCCTCAGTCCCATGCCCGCCAGGACTCGGCGCTGATGTTCCGTTTTCGGACGCCGGTTTTGTATGACCATTGCTTCGCGACCTATGCTGACGTGCACAGTGAACTGGAAGTATTCTTGGTTCTTCACATATATGCGTGAGCCGACTTTGGTTTCCACCCATGCGCCGTTCTCTACCGGCGTTGTCAGGAGGTAGCTGGGATGGTTGTGGTTGGCCATAACACCATTGCACGACGGAACGATCGAGCTTGCCAGTCGGAGACACCTAAAGTGTGGCTCTACCCTTCTGAGCTAAGAAGACTCTCGGGGTGGAACATGAGCGGCGTGCGGCCGTTGAGGGACGGGCCTATACTTGCTCGTGTCTGAGCCTTGAGCCCAGGCTGTTTCGCGCGGATTGGGCAGCCCAAAGTGCCTCGTCATGCACCAACCGCCGGCCGTGATCCCTCAGACAGGCACAGCGCTCCGTCGAGACCAGGCTCGCGTCGAACCACTTGGTCAAGTAGCGAAACTCGTAGCACGTAGCGCAGGCCCGGAGCCCCGAAGTCTCAGCTACCAGTTTGAAGCCCTCAGGCAGCTACCTGTAAACGACGAGCCGCCCGGCGGGCTCCCGTCCGCAAACCTACGCATTACGAGTTTGCGCGATCTTCGTCCGCCACCATACGCCGACGTCTGCCGCCCAGGTCCGCACACTGGACGAGACGATGACGGACGGCGGCGGACGGGCTGGACTGAGACCACAACTGAGACCGCCTCCGCCCGCCCCGCCGCATCCCGCGCAGCTTTGGAGTCCTCCCGCCGGACCTCAAGACTCGTACCCACGCCCACTCCTTCCCCGCTTAGATCCGGTTCCTGCCCGCGTAGTCGCGTATCGATCCAGGTCAGCGCCGTAAGCCGACATCAGTCCCGCGAACGTCTCAGACAGCCGACGAACCCGCGCTCCTGTCAAGCAGCCCCTGCTCACCAGGGTTGCCCCCGAGTGATCAATGCCGCCCCAGCCAGCTTCACAGCAATCTTGGGCGGAGGGACAGAGATGAACGAACGCCTCGCTCAGCCTCGTGAGATCACCTACTCTCAGCATGGACAGTCTGCGTGATGGCAGATGTGCGATGCAGCAGGAGGCTAACTTGGCCGCGGACCTCGTTCAGCTCGTCGATGACGCTGGACCGTACATAACGGCGGCCCTCGGAGCCTACGGCAGGGCCGTACTGACTCAGGCAGAAAATGCCGCGGCTGGCGCGACCGCTAACTTGGGCCGGCGCATACTACAGCTGGTGTGGCACCGCCGAGCAGAGACAGACCAGGGCTCTCTGCAAGCTGCACTTGAAGATGCCACACAGGACTGTGGCGACCCAGATGCTGCCGCCGCCCTTCGTTACCAGATCCGGCGCGCCCTACGGGATGACGCCGATTTGCTCGGCGCGTTTGCGGATCTACTGCCGACTCCGGTGAGCAATATCAATATCACCGCATCCGGGGACCGATCGATTGCGGCCCATACCATCGCCACTGCAATCACCGGCGACGGACATCGACCCAGCGTTTAATTTCGCAGAAAGTCGCTGGATTTCAATTGAGGTATAGGGCTGCCTAGATGACCGATTGCGGGCACAGTGGGATATCTTCTTCCGGCGATCGATCGATGGCATCTAGCCTCCGTGTTTCGGTTCACGTCGGCTGATCTGGGGTGATCTCTGTGTGGGGCTGCCGTCGGACGTTGGGCATGCCGAGGGCCCGGCGCGATGGCCGGGTGCTCCTGGGTCCTCGGGTCGTGGGTGGTCAGGGGCTGTGAACCGTTCCGGGTTCGGTAGAGACCTCAGATGTTGGTTGTGACCTGGGGTTTCGTGGTGCTGAGGTAGTGGTTGGCTTCGTATTCGGCGGGCGGGATGTGCCCTATCTCACCGTGGAGCCGGGTGTGGTTGTACCAGTCGGTCCATTCGGCGGTGGCCAGCTCGACCTGGGCGAGGGATCGCCAGGGTCGCTGCGGTTTGATCACCTCGGTTTTGAACAGGCCGATCGTGGACTCCATCAGCGCGTTGTCGTACGCGTCGCCGACCGATCCGATCGATGCGGCGATGCCGGCCTTCTCCAAGTGCTCGGCCAGCGTGAAGGACGTATATTGCGAACCCGCGTCCGAGTGATGAACCAACTCGCCTGGCAGGGGCGGGTGTTGGTCTCGGTCGCGTTGCCACAGTCCCATGTCCAGGGCGTCCAGGACGAGCCGGGTCTGCTTCGTGGTCGAGGCGGACCAGCCGACGATGCGGCGGGAGAAGGTGTCCACGACGAAGGCGACGTAGACGACGCCGCAGAACGTGGCGACGTGGGTGAAGTCGGCGACCCAGCAGCGGTTCGGTGCGGACGCAACGAAGTCGCGGTCGACCAGGTCCGGCGCCCTGGGCTCGGAGGGATCCGGGATCGTGGTGATCACCTTCTTTCCTCGGACGGCGCCGGTGATGCCGAGCTCGCGCATCAGCCGTTCGACGGTGCAGCGGGCCACGGCATGGCCCTGGCGGTTCAGGTGCCGCCAGATCTTCCTCGCGCCGTAGACGCGGTAGTTGGCGTCGTATGCCTCCTGGATCAGGGTCTTCAGCTCGGTGTCGCGAACGGTGCGGGTCGAGGGTGCCTGCCGGCGCTTGTGGTGGGCGTAGTAGGTGGACGGGGCGATCTTGCAGTCGTGCTCGGTGAGGACACGGCAGATCGGCTCGACTCCGCCGAAGCGGTCCCGGTGCTCGTCGATGAACGCTACGAGCGTGTGTGTGGCCGGTCGAGCTCGGCCGCGAAGAAACTCGCCGCCGCCTTCAGGATCTCGTTCGCCCGCTTCAGTTCGGCGATCTCCTTCTTCATCGCCTTGACCTGCGCGGACTCCTCCGTCGTCGTCCCCGGCCGGGTGCCGGCATCGATCTCGTCCTGGCGGACCCACTTGCGCAGCGTCTCGGTCGTGCCGATGCCGAGCTTCGCGGCGACCGCCTTCATCGCGGCCCACTCGGTGTCGTAGTCGGGCCGCACCTCGGCGACCATCCGCACTGCACGACGGCGCAGCTCAAGCGGGTACTGGGAAGGACGTGCCATGACTCGATCCTCTCAAATGATCGAGTCCCTACCGAACCCGGAACGGTTCACTGCTTCGTCTGTCAGGTGGCCGGTCGGGGCAGTGCCACCAGGCGGCTGAACGCCGCGGTCAGTTCGTGGCGCCAGGGCCAGGTGGCCGCGATCCGCAGGCGTAGACGGCGGGCTCCGCGCGTGATCCGGGCGGCAGTGTGTAGGAGGCGGTAGCGGAGCTTCTTGGGCTCGGCGGTGGCCAACTCGCCGTCCAGCAGCAGGGTTCGCGTCCAGGCCAGCAGGTCGATCGCGGTCAGGGACAGCTCCAGCCAGACCTGGTTGATGGCGAAGTGGCGGGAGGGGAAGCGACCGAAGCCGGTGGTCTTGCCGCAGCGGATGTGGTCCTCGACCCGGGCGTGAGCCCGGTGGCGGACCTCCAGGTACTGGATCGAGCCGCCGCCGGCGACGGGCGTGTCGGTGAGGAAGACCTGGTGGCGCATGCCTTCGTCCTGGTCGAACAGGGACGGCTGGGCGCCTGGGTGGGGACGCTCGCGACGGACGATGATGCGGGTGCCGTCCGGGTATCCGGTGAGGTCGACCAGGCCGGACAGCTCGGCGACTTCGGCGCCGGAGCGAAGGGTCCCGTCCTGTTCCAGCGCGGGGTGCCAGACCTGGTCGGGTAGGACCCGGATGGCCTTGCGGATCTGTTCGGTGACGGCGTGCCCGACGGAGAAGGTGGTCTGGATTCCGCGCTGTCGCAGGGTGCGTAGGTGGGCGAGGAAGGCTTTCGCGCTGCCCGCGCTGTCGGCTCGGATGAGGACCGGGGTGCCGTGGCGGTGGGCGTCGGGGATCTGGGCGAGGGCGTGGTCGAGGACGGTGATGTGGTCGGCGGCGGTGTTCGCTCCGGCGTTGCCCGGTCGCAGGAGGCCGGCGAGGGCCTCGCCGGTGTTGTCGAGGAAGCAGAGCATCGGGTGGTAGCCGAAGCCGCGTTTGTAGGTGGCGGCGGACTGTTCTTTCTCGGAGTGGCAGGTGACCAGGGTGGCGTCGATGTCCAGGACCAGGCCCGGTAGTTCACGCCCTCCTGCGTGTGATGCGGGTATGGGGTGTCCGGTCTCGTCCGCTTGCAGCCAGGCGACCTCGCGGGTCTTTGCCCTGGCTGTCCGCAGTGCGTTCAGGGCTGCGGTGTCGATGCCGGCGAGCACTCGCCAGGCGGTGGGGGTGGAGGCGACGGGGCCGAACACGTCGCGCTGGTCGCGCAGCACGGTCAGGTCCCGGATCGCCTCGCCTCCGTCGGCGAGCATCACCGTCAGGTCCACCGCGACGCGGCCGGGATCGTGCCCGGTCCCGCGCGGCCGCAGCCGGTGCAGAGCGTCACTGAAGGCGCTGGTCAGCGAGGTGGCGTCGGCCAGATCCGCCAGCAGACGTGAGCCGGCGTGGTTGACCACCCCGTGCCCGTCGGCGCTGACAACGAGCTTGGGGCGTGACCGGGTAGTGTGCACGCAGAAAGTGCCTTCCTGCTGGTACGACTGGGACCTTAGACAAGCCTCATCGTTGCAGCTCAGAAGGCACTTTCGCTTTTCCGATCATGATCCGGACGCGACCCCGGATGAAACGCGCAGGCTAGTACTCCGGCTGTAGATCGTGATCTTCATGGGTGTAGGGCGGCTTGTCGCTGGTAGTGGCTGGTGCGGGCGCGGGCTTGGTGTCTGCGGCGCCATGCCGACCACCGCAGTTGGTGTCCGAGGTCGCGGACGGGCTGGACGAGTAGGCCGGCGAACAGCCGTCGGATCTCGCCGCAGGTGAGCGGGGCGAGGTCGGGTGATGACGGGCCGCTGGCCCGTTCGATGGCGGCGGTGACCGCGAGGAAGGCGTGCGCGAGCATGGCCAGGGTGGTCCAGCGGTGCCAGGACGTCCAGCGCCGGACCTGGTGCTCGTCCAGTCCGGCCAGGCCCTTGGCGGCCTGGAAGGTCTCCTCCACGGTCCATCGCCGTCCTGCGACCTCGACCAGCGAGCTCAACGGGACGGGACGGGCCGAGTAGCAGCGGTAGAACGCGAGTTCACCGGTGCGCCGGTTTCGCCGGATCAGCAGCCACCGGTAACCGGAGCCGGCCGTCGGCGCGTCGATGTCGACCTGGGCCCAGTCGTAGAAGCGGTGGCCCTTGGCTCCCGCCCCGGCGGACAGCCGCTGCCAGGCCCGTTTCGGAAGGCCGTGCGCGAGGACGCCGGCCCGAAAGACGCCTGCCCGGGTGGGGATCGGCCGCTTGCGGGAGACGGCCAGGACGTAGCCGATCTGACGACTCTCCAGCTCGACGCTCAGGTGCGGGTCACCGCCGTAGACCTCGTCACCGGCCACCCATCGTGCCGGGACACCAGCATCCAGGGCCTGGGCGATCATCTCGGTGGCCAGGGCGGGCTTGGTCGCGAACCTCAGCTCGTCGGGGATACCGGCCGCGCGGCAGCGATCGGGGTCCTGGGTCCAGGACCGGGGAATGTAGAGGCGGCGGTCGATGGCGGCGTGCCCGGCCGTGGCGGAGTAGACGAGGTAGACGGCGACCTGGGAGTTCTCGATCCGGCCCGCGGTTCCGGTGTACTGGCGCTGCACCCCGACGCTGTGGGTGCCCTTCTTCAGGTCACCGGTTTCGTCCACGACCAGCACGGCGTCCTCGTCGCCGAGATGGTCGACGACGAAGGTCCGCATGTCGTCGCGGACTTGGTCCGCGTCCCACGACGCCCGGCTGAGCAGGTGCTGCATACCGGCCGGACTCGCATTGCCGACGTGCTCGGCGATCGTCCAGCAGTTCTTCCTCGGCAGGTCCGCGAGCAAGCCCAGCACGAACGCCCGTGCCCAACGGCGCGGCTCGACCCGGGCGAACCGGCCCGCCACCCGCGCCATCAGGCCCTCGAATACCGACTGCCACCGGGCAGGGTCTACGCTGTGGCCCACGGCCACCGGATGATCTTCGTTTGTCCACACAACTCACGATGATCAACGGTGGCCGTCTCGGTCCGCAGGCCGGCCTCAACCCAGCAAGTGTCCTGTGACAGCGCAAGCCGCACCCGGCCGGGCCGGGTGCGGCGCCGATGCTGAGCTACGTGTGGATCTGCCACCATCGGTCTGCCTCAGCGCGAGCCAGTTCAGCGTCGTACTCGTCGGCGTCGAAGTGAAGCTCCAGCGGCCGCGTCGTCTCCATGTGCGGAATCTCCCAGTCCGACCACTGCACGACGCCCCCGAACCGCTGCACGACCACGGACAGGAAACCGCAACAGCCGCCTGTGCACTCGGGCTCTCCCAGCTCCACGCGTCGCGGCTCGCCGGTCGCACGCAGGGGACTGCCATCGGCAGACAGCACTTCGACCGCGTACGGGCCACGGCCTCCCTCGCCGACGGCGCACTCCACGACGTCCTCGCCGTTGACCCAGAACCGCACCTGGGCGGCGAACCGGCGCCCGGGCGGCAGCACCCTGATCTCAAGCTGATCGAACATCAGACCACCCTACGGCAGTGCCGACACCGGCTTGCATAGCCTCCTGCCAAGCGATACCTCGCTCCAATCTCGCTGGCACGTCCAAGATCCGCGGCCACAGGACGGAAAGATCAAGATCTACAGCTGGAGTACTAGAACCATCGACACAGCAATCACCGGAGACAACGCCCAGCTCACTCTAATCAGCTCTCCGAACGAGTCCACCTGGGGCGCCCCCCACACAAGCCAGAGCGCGCGCAGGAGGTCGTCGGTGGGGTGGCCCCGTCCGGGCCGGACCGCACCCAGAAGCGGCCTGGAGCAGCCAGCGGCCACCGTCGGCGGCCGGGGTCGGCGGACCGCACGATGACGAACTTCGCCTTCGAGGCGACCGGGCCCGGGTCAGTTGCCGCCCACCGCATCGGCACGGCGATCACCGGCCCGGTCACCGTTCTGCCTGCCGAGCTGCTGAACTCGGCGCGCGACGTGCAGGCGCCCGCGGGGCTCAGCAATCTGCCGCCGCTCCCGCTGTGCCTCGGCCGCGCGGACGCGCTGGCCAGGCTGCGGGGCGCGTTCGCGGCGGAGCCCGGTCAGTGGGCCACCGGGACCGCCACCGTCCAGGGCCTCGGCGGCGTCGGCAAGAGCACCGTGGCGCTCGCGTACGCTCACTGGCACCGTCGCGACCACACTGTGGCGTGGTGGATCAACGCGGCTTCGCCCGCCCACATCGAGCAGTCGCTGGCCGCCCTCGCCCTGCGGCTGATCCCCGCGTGGGCCGGCCGTGCCGCCATCGAGGAACGCGCCGCCTGGGCGATGATGTGGCTGCAGTGGCACCCTGGTTGGCTGCTGCTCTTCGACAACGTCGAGGACCCGGCTGACCTGCGGCCCTACGCCAGCGCACCGGACGGCTGCGTCATCGCCACCAGTCGGCGGGCGGTCGGCTGGCCGGCCGCCGTCCCGGTGCTCGCCCTGGGCGTCCTCGACCTGGCCGAGGCGAGCGAACTCCTCTGCCAGCACGTGCTCGGCGAGACTGCGCCGACCCCCCGTCAGCTGCAGGAGGCCCGGGCCCTCGCCGCCGACCTCGGGCGGCTCCCCATCGCGCTAGAGCAGGCCGGTGCCTACCTCGCACAGAACCCGACGATCGGCATCGAGAGCTACCGCCGCAAGCTGACGGCCAAGTTGGACAAGGCCTCGGACGGTCATGACCCCGAGCGCACCGTCGCCCGGATCTGGCGCCACACGATCAGTACCCTGACCGAGCGCAACCCGCTGGCAGTGTCCGTCCTGTCCACGTTGGCGTGGCTGGCGCCCGACGACATCCCGGTGGACCTGCTGGCCCCGACCGCCGACGACGACACCGACGACGTGCACGAGGCCCTCGGGCTCCTCCGCGCCTACTGCATGGTCTCCCTCACCCAGGACACGGTGAGCGTCCACCGACTGGTCCAGACCACCCTCCGGAACCAGCCAACCCTCGGTGGCGCGGTGCCGGCTGGCCGGCTGGCCGGCTGGCCGGCTGGAAGCCGAACAGCTGCTGTGCGCCGCGGTCGTCCCGCTGGGAGAACCACCGAGCTCCGGCCGATCCCCCGCCTGGGAGCGGCTCCTCCCGCACCTCGTCGCGCTCGCGGCCACCACTCCTGACGGCCACCCCGACACCTTTCCCGCCGGACGGTACGCGAGCGCTGCGAGCTACCTCACCGACCGCGGCCACGACGCCCGCGCCGTTCCGCTGCTCACCGCGGCCCTCGCCCGCTGCGCGGAACTCGCCGGGACCGAGCACGAACTCACCATGACGGTCCGCGCGAACCTGGCCCACGCTTACCACGGAGCCAGGGACTTCGGCCGGTCCATCGCGATCCTCGAACCGATGGTCGCCCAGTGCGCGCAGGTCTTCGGAGACTCGCACCCGGGGACGCTCACGGTCACCTCCAACCTCGCCAACTCCTACCGTGAGTCCGGCGATCTGACCCGCGCCGTCGCGCTCCACGAGGCCACGCTGGCCCGCCGTCGGCAGGCGCTCGGCGACGACCACCCCGACACCCTCGACAGCTGCGAGGAACTGGCCTCGACCTACCAGGCCGCCGGCGACCTGGACCGCGCCATCCCACTGCACCAAGCGACCCTCGCGCAGTACGAGCGGTCCCTGGGACCGGCTCATCCGCGCACGCTGAGCAGCCGGAACAACATGGCCGCGGCCTGCCTCGCCGCGGGCGACCTGGACCGCGCCATCCCGATGTACACCGCCGTCCTCGCCCAACGGCAGCAGGCGCTCGGCGACAGCGATCCCGGAACCATCACCAGCCGGAACAACCTCGCCTACGCTTACGCGGTCGCCGGACGCCCCGACCGGGCGGCGCAGCACCTCGAAGCGGCCCTGGTCCGGAGCGATGAGGTGTACGGCGAGGCACACCCGGAGACCATCGCCGTCCGCGCGAACCTCGGCTGCGCCTACCGGGACGCCGGGAACGCGCCCCGTTCGCTCGCGCTGCTGGAGACCGCGGCCGCGCAGAGCGCCCACCTCCTCGGCGACGCTCACCCGCATACCCTGACCACCAGGAACGGGCTGGCGCAGGCGTACCAGGCCGCTGGCGACACCGGACGGGCGATCGCCCACTACGACGCCGTGCTCGAGCACCGTGCCGCGCTGCTCGGAGAGACCCACCCCCACACCCTCGCCACCCGGAGCGGCCTCGCGAAGGCTCACCTCGCGGCGGGCGACCCGGCCCGCGCCGTCCCGCTGTTCGAGACCGTCGTCGCCCAGTGCGAGCAGGTCTTCGGCGAGTCCCACCCCGACACCCTGGCCAACTGCATCGGCTTGGCCGACGCAATGCGCCTGACCGATAATCCGGCGCGTGCCGTCACCCTCGCGGAGACGACGCTGGAACGGTGCATCCGGTCGCTCGGCAAGGACCACCCGCACACCGCGGTGTGCCGGAGCAACCTGGCCACCGCGCACCTCACAGTCGGCGACGCCCGGCGCGCCGTCGAGCTCCTCGAAGCCACCGTGCGGGACGCCAGCCGCATCTTCGGCGCCACCCACCCGCACACCATCACCGGCCGGACGAACCTGGCCGCCGCCCAGCTCGAGTCCGGCAACGCGTCACAGGCGGTCGCCGTCCTGGAGGACGTCCGCGCGCAACTGGAGGCCGAACTCGGCAGCACCCACCCGCAAACACTCCACTGCACCGCCATGCTGGCCCGCGCCCACGGCAGGTCGGGCGGCCTCGCCCGGGCGACCGAACTGCTGGAACACAGCGTCGCGCTCGCCGAGACGGAGCTCGGCGCCACCCACCCGGACACCCTCGAGCAACGGCAGTACATGGCCGAGATCTACCGAGCCGACGGCCGAGCCGACGGCCGACCCGATCGGGCCGTGCCGCTGTACGAAGCCGCCCTCGCCCACTGGCAGCAGACCCTCGGCGACCACCCGAACGTCCTGATCGCCCAACTCACCCTGGCGGACACCCACCAGGAGGCCGGCGCACGCCGGAAGGCGATCGCGCTCTACCAGGCGGCCCTCGACCGGATCGAGCCCGCCCTGGGCCCGGAGAACCCGCTCGTCGCGCAGGTCCGCGCCAGGATGAACGCGGCTGAATAGGCCACGTAGGAGGCCGGGAAAATGGTGCTGATCGGTCGGCGGCCGACCGCCGACTATGCGCATTCCATGGTAAGCAAAGACTCAAACCCCCAGGTCAGAGGCCCGACCTGGGGGTTTCCTTTGAGCCGCCTGCGGGATTCGAACCCGCGACCTACGCATTACGCGTTTGCGCGATCACCGTCCGTCAACGGCCAACGCCCAGGTCGGCACACTGCACGAGACAGTGGCGGACGGCAGCGGAGAGGCTGGCCTGAGACCACAGAGGCTGCCCCCGGGCTGGCACCAGCCAGCCTTAGAGCCCACTGAACGTATCGCAGCGTTTTGCAACCACAGCCATTCAGCTCTGCTGTGGCCAGCGGTTGCGACTCTGGAAGTACTCGAGAGCCACCGGTTCCTCCGTGAATTCAAGCAGGCCGCCTACCCTGTCTGCCAACAGTGCTCGGACCTCTGATGGCGTGGCAAAGAAGAACTCTCGCCGCTGGTTGACGAAGTTGACGCGTCGGTCAGCAAACGCCTTATGTAGATCGGACTCCAGCGTCACGGCATCCTCGGAGAAGAACAGGGCATGGACGTCGTACCGGAACGGCACTGATGCGTCGCCGAGCTCTCGGACACGGTCCATCGGTTCGAGGCGGCGGGTCATTCCGATCTTTACGATGTTTGGGCCGAAAGCACCGATGTTGGAGATGACATATACGTAGCCAGCGCGGATGTTCGCGAGGCGGTAATCGTTTGCTTCGATGGCCTTTTCGATGTCAGCGAGGCGGCGGGACAGTTCGGTGACGGCGGCGTCGTCGCCCTTGACACGGAGAGATTCCAGGACGCTGATGTAGTGCGCTCGCTCTTTCTCAAGCCGTTCCTTCTCGGCTGCCAACTCCTGCTCAGCCCGGCGCTGTTCGCGGAGAAGATGGCGCTCCTCGCGGGCGCGTTCACGCTCCTCTTGTACCTTCATCTGAAAGTCGGCGGTCAGCTCGAGCTCAGCGACTCGCAGAGCGTGATAATCAGGGTTGATCCGCATCTCCATGATCGCCCCCAGCTTCTCAATCGCGGCGACCGCCGACTCCAGCCGCTTCTTCGCGGTGCGCACGTTGCCCGACCTAAGCGAGCGAACGCAGTTATCGGCCTCCGCGTTGTAAGCCCGCAGCATCAGCTTGGACAGATCACCGACAAGTTTCCGACCTCGGGCCAGAGAGCCGCTGAAGGTGAACATGTCGGCGGCGAGGATCGCGTGACCGCTCTTAATGACGTCATCGATCTGGTCATCGAGGCTGCGGAGCCGATCCTTGTAGGCCGCCGCACTCTCCAGAGGATGGTGGTACCGATAGATGCCGACGTCCTGCAGGGCGCGCTGGTCGCTAAGTTCGATCACGTCGACGCCACTTTGCGCGGTGGCAAGCGCGGCTTCGAGATCGGCGATACGGGCCAACAGTGGCGCGGGGTCGACTCCGGGGCACGACGGCGGAGTCGGCGGAACAGCAGATGCTTGGTCTGCCACAACTCCCAGCGCCCCTTGCATCGGGCCCTTGAGGGCCTCGGTGGGGGGCGCGGTCCCGGACTCATCGACGTCGTTGTCCGACTCGGACTCGTCGGTGGGCACGAAAAGGTCCCAACCAGGTGGTGGGGCCGGCCAGGCCGGATCGGGCTTCCATCCTGGTGGTGGAGTCCAGCCTTCGGGCGGAGTGGGCCACCCCGGCGGTGGGTTGAACCGCATCATCACTGACCTCGAACGCGGATGCCCCGACCGGTGTCTGCCGGGACTAGGTCGAATGGCGACTTCGACATCGCAGCACCAAGGTGCTGCAACGTGGCCTGAGGGACCACTTTGGACAGATCGAAGCTGTTGAAGGTCTCACGGTCCGCAGCGACAACAACAAGGGGAACGGTGATTGGCCTGCCAGTGGCAGGGTCGACCGTGTTGACGTTGACCGTCAGTGCGATCGAGTGGATTTTGCCGGCGCGGTCGGCCTCGAAGACTTCGTGCAAACTACGAACTGCGACCTGCCAGGCCGCGTTCGCGTACCGTTCCTTCTTTTCGCGAACAGGCAGAGCAGTTGAGGCAATCTCATCCTTCGTCTTTACGTACCGGTATCCCTTCACTGAGGGTACAGCTGAGGGCTCTGGAACGCTGACCGTCAGCACAAGCTCGCGGGACGCGAGATTGAAAGCGTAGTCGTGCTCAACCGGAAAGACCTCGGGGTAGACGGAATTAGAAAGGACGATACCGACGTACTCCTGAATGGCAGATTCGACATCGAAGGCGAGGTCATTGATGAGCTTGGCGACCTTGGCATTGTGAGCCGACGCCTCGGCTTCACGCTTTTCGCATTCCTGCTTGTATTTATTCTCGGCAGCAGTCAGCCCTGCTGCACGCTTGGCTTCCAACTTTTCGCGCAGGGCCACTTTCTTGATGCAGCCAGCACGGAGATCGTCCCTGATGCGCTCCCAGTCGCGATGCGCGTTCTCAAAGGCGGCCTGGGTCGCCTCGATGGCCTGCTGATGCCGCTTCTTGCCGCCGAACATGGCCGAGAGTCCGCTGGGTGTAGTCGGTGCCTGGTACACGGGCTCAGGCGGGTAGTTCGGCTCCGCAACCTTGGGCGTAGGGACAGCCAGGCCGCCAGGCATGAAAGGAGGATGCTGAACTTTCGATATCTTTAGCGATTCAAGATCGACATAGTCGTCTATGCCCAGAGTCCACGCGAGCAGACCATCGATGTCAGCAAAATCGCTGGCTAGATCGGTGTTCATTGACTCGACTTCGGCGAGCCTGGACTCCACGTGGAGCCGTGCAGCCTCACGGTCCGCCGCCTTCTTCTCGGCCGCGGAGGCTCGCGCTGCCGCCACCCGCGCGCGCTCGTATGCCTTCACTGCTCGTTCAGCTTGGCGCTGCGCTGCAAGTTGAGCACGGTGGGCGGCGGCCTGCTGCTGACGTTGACGCTTCCCCGCCTGCTGCGCCTGGTAGTTCATCTCAGCAAAGAAGCCGCGACGTCTGCCCATGACATCCCCCACAAGATCCGGTACCGAGGATCAACGTTGTGAGTTTCACCGTATCCATGATCACTGCCGCTGAAAAGTTAACCCCGGGTAGAAGACAGAGGTCGCCGCAGGTCCACGCAGGTAGCCAACCCACCCAGGCCGCCGCCGCCCGTGCCCGGACGTGGAACGGGCTGGCAATAGTCCAGTCTTCCGCCTCATCGGGCGCCTGTACCGAGGGCGGCCAATGCGCGTCGGTTCCGTTGGGGCGCGTGTCGGGTCCGACGACGGTGGTTTTGGGTCGACCCTCCAGGGGCGGACCACTCGTTGCTTCGAGGTCGGCGGGCTTCCGCATACCTCAGCCATACTGACCAGGCCCTCGTAGTGGATCTGGATCTACGGCATCCTGCATCGTGGCTGGGGACATAGGACGAAGGAGGGGTGCTCAGTGAGTGAGCGCAGTCCGCGTGGCACGTACCTACAGATCGCCGAGGCATTGCGTGCCGAGATCGGCGACAGTTCCGGACTGACCGCATTGCCGTCCGAGGCCGAGCTGATGGCCCAGTACGGCGTGGCTCGGAGCACGGTCGGGCGTGCGCTCAAGGTTCTGACGGACGAAGGCGTGATCCGCTCCCAGCAGGGTGCCCGTCGGACCGTCGCAGCTGCGGAAGCGGCGCCCACGGTCTACGACCGGATCGCGGGTGTTATCGCGAAGGAAGGTCTGGCGCCGGGCGACGGGTTCCCGTCGGAGAGCGACCTCTGCAACCTGACCGGAGCGTCCCGGGGCACCGTACGCCGCGCGCTGGCACAGCTTGAAGGGGCCGGCGTGCTGGAAGTGCGGCAGGGCAAGGGTCGCTTTGTCCGCGCGTTGCCGAGCACCACACCACCCACCGCCTAGGAATGGACGCCACTGTGTGGGCCTACGACCTCGCTGAAGAACTCCTCTCCGACGACCTTCCCCGCCGCTGGGCTCACTCTCAGGGAGTGGCTGGGCGGGCTCGCGCGCTGGCTCCGATCCTCGGGCCGGACGCCGAGCTGCTCGAAGCCGCCGCCGTGCTGCACGATGTCGGGTACTCCCCACGCATCACCGACACCGGCTTTCACCCTCTTGACGGCGCGCGGTTCCTTCGCAACGTGGAGCGGGTGGACGAGCGGATCGTACGGCTCGTCGCCCACCACTCCTGCGCGTTGCTGGAAGCGGAGGAACGGGGCCTGCGCGAGCAGTTGGAAGCCGAGTTCCCGATTGAGGAGCCCGGGTTGGTCGATGCGCTGATCTACTGCGACATGACCACCACCCCGGACGGAACCTCCACCACGACGCCGGCGAGGATCGCCGAAATCGTGGGCCGGTATGGGCCAGACAGCATCGTCGGGCGATTCATCCGCCGGGCGGAACCGGAGATCCACGCGGCGGCTCAGCGAGTCGAGCACAGGTTGACGCTGGCCGACCCCGCGGCCTAACCGATGTACGGCTGACTGCGATCCGGGTCGAGCGCGTGCTGGATCCGGAGCCGCATGGATGGATGAATATCGAGGCCGTCGAGGTCCGCCGGATCCATCCAGCGGACCTCTTTCGATTCCTCGCTCGTCCGAAGGTCTCCGCCGATCAGTCTTGCCCGGAAGCAGATGGAGAACTGCTGCCGGACCTCACCGTCGTCGTACGCCATGAGGTGCCCCGGATCGGTGTAGAGCCCGGTGACCGTCACGACCTCGACGTCGACACCGGTCTCCTCACGCACCTCGCGCACCACCGTGTCGGCGACGAACTCGCCGATGTCGTGGCCACCACCGGGGAGCGCCCACAGCCCATTGTCCGTCTTGTGGATCAGCAGCACCCGACCGGCGTCGTCTTGGACGACGGCGACAACCGACGGGACCACCGAGTTCGCCGCCGGCGCGTCGGGGTCGTTGATGTAGTCGATCCGGCTCATGCCGCCTCACCTTCAAGCCTCGGGGAAGTAATCCTTCGGGAACCCTCCCAGATCCGCTCAATACTCTCCGCGTACGTGCTGAACAGTTCGCCGCCAGGCACCTGCGAGAGGTGCAATACGGGCGCCAGGTACGCACCAACGCCGTGGACGTGCCCGTTGACGAGCATCTCGTCATCGGCTCGGTAGAGCGAGTTGTAGAGCGTGGTCGAGTGGAGGCGGAACTCAACCCCTGGCACGCCGAAGATCGGCGCGTAGTTGGCCAGCGCGTTACGGATCTTCCCGGCCATCGCCGGACCGATCCCTTCGTCCTCGCCGCGCTGCGCAACCTGAGGTGAGTCCGGGTCGCCGAGCATCATTCGGACGGGCACGCCTGCGTCCGCCTTCTCCCTGATCAGACGGAAGAAGAGCGGGTCTTCGGAGAGCCAGAAGCCCGCATAGACGACCAGGTCGAAGTGTCGAGAGGCGCCCGAGTAGAGCCCGGTCCACAACTCCTTCGGCACCACAGCACGGTGTGGGTAGAGCCTGACCAACTCGGCACGACCTGCCTCGGCCGTCTGGCTGGTGGTCTGCTCGTCCGACCAGAGGTCCGACAGGTCACGTTGCAGGAGGTTCGCGAGGGCGTACTGGAAGCGTCGGTACGGCCTGCGCTGATCCTTGGCCTCGACCCACCGCTCCACTGTTCGCGCACTGACGCCGAGACGCTCTGCGAGCTGCTCGACCGTCAGGCCGCTTGCCAGGATCGCTCCTCGAAGCCGCTCATTGGCCATACCGCCCTCCCTGGACGATGCGGTGGCGCTTGGACGATGCGGGACGACTTGACCGTAGCGAAGCAGGCCCAAGGCCGTCCACTGGCGCCGTATCTCGACATGCCCCGACGCGCGAATCTAGTGATGCGCAGTCGGGGCGGATCTCCGACGAAGACAACGAAGGACTTGACGGGGCGTCTGTTCATCGCCATCATAAGAGACATGTTCAACATGTCTCGCATGGCGAGGCTGGCGAACTGGCAGCCCTTCTTTGGGCTGCTCTGAGCTGAGGGTCGTCGCGCCAGCGCACGTTGGCGACCCAGTACCCAGCTGTCAGCCAGCGCCACTCGCTGAGCACGCCGGCCTGCCAGCGGCCCTCGATCCGGATGACGACGGACCGCCGCGTTGTGACCGAGCGGCTGCCGGGCACGCCCATGTCGTCTCGGCCTGGCGGCTGTGCGTCGCCGGGCTCGCGGGCGGGCGGCGAGTAGTAGGTCACACCTCCAGGCTCGCTCAAATGTTCGAACAATGCAAAGCGCGGGCGGCCGCCAACAGGACGTCCCCACCTCGCTAGGCTGCGGACATGATTCGTGCAGTGGTGTTCGATGTCGGCGAGTGCCTGGTGGATGAGACCCGCGAGTATGGGACCTGGGCGGACTG
The DNA here is from genome assembly GCF_007828955.1 of Kitasatospora atroaurantiaca. Lineage (NCBI taxonomy): Bacteria > Bacillati > Actinomycetota > Actinomycetes > Kitasatosporales > Streptomycetaceae > Kitasatospora > Kitasatospora atroaurantiaca. Next base: position 2,061,172 of record NZ_VIVR01000001.1, read on the forward strand.
GCTCGGGGTACCCCGGCACACCTTCGTGGCGCAGTTCGGGGCCGTCATCGCCGAGGGCCGGGACTACCGCGAGACCTTCCAGGTGTTCCGGCCGGGGTTCGATCTCTACGAGGAGCGCGAGCGGCGAGCCGCCGCCGGGAAGCCGGAGTGGTTCGGCGAGGACGACCTGTACTCGGACGTCCGTCCCGCGTTCGCCCGGCTCCGCGCGGAGGGCCTGTGGCTTGGCATCGCCGGCAACCAGACAGTGCGCGCGGGCGGGCTGCTGCGAGACCTCTTCACGGGCGACGTGGACCTGATCGGCACCTCCGACGATTGGGGCGCGAGCAAGCCCGACCTGCTGTTCTTCGAGCGCGTCGCCGAGGTCACCCCGGCCGCTGCGGGAGAGATCCTCTACGTTGGCGACCGCCTCGACAATGACATCCGCCCGGCCGTCGAGGCGGGCATGCTCACCGCGCTGATCCGCCGCGGCCCATGGGGCTGGATCCAGCAGCAGGACCCGGCCGCTGACGAGCTGGCCACCTTCCGGATCGACTCATTGGCCGAACTGCCCGACTTGATCGGCAAGTTCAACGCTGAAATGAGCTGAGGGTAGCGCCCCAGCTGTACAGCCGGTCGTCGAGGCGCTGGACAGCCTCCGAGTTCTGCCACTGGGCCAGCGCGCGACGCACATCCCGGACGCGCTCCATCCCAGTGGCGTACCAAGTCGCGGCGAGCTGATCGAGGGCGGCCTCGGCCAGCTCGCACGCCTCGGCAGGGTGACTGGAGGCGGCCTCAACGGCCGCGAGATCGGCCAGGACCACAACACGCTGCTTGCCGTCGGTGCCTGGCATCTCCTCCAGCACCCGCTGAAGGGTTACCCGGGCCTGCGGAAGGTGGCCCGCTTTCAGCTCCGTGTTCCCCATGAACGCCGCGAGACGCACTGGGCTGAACCAGGTGAGCCAGTCGGGGGATCGGTGCTCGTTGCCGACTGTGAGCGTGTCCTCGGCGCGACGGAGCAGGGTTAGCGCCGCCCGGTTGTCGCCACATCTCGTGAGGCACTCGGCTTCGACGGCGTCCAGCCACGCCAGGAGCTCCGCACTCGCAGGGCCTCGGCGCGCGTACGTACGGGCGGCCACCATCCGCTCTGTGGCGTCCTCGCGGCGTCCAGCCCAGCCGGGGATGAACGCGGTGTGCGCGAGGACGGCGGCGCCGAGCAGGGAGTCGTCGGCTTCGCCCGCTGCCTGGAGTGCACGAAGGTAGGTGGCGTCGGCCTGCTCCGGTTGCCTTAGGTCGAAGAACTGGATTCGGCCGGCCAGCAGCAGACTTTCGGCGAGGGCTGCTGCGAGGACGCGTCGGGCGACGCCGGACGTCTCGCCGAGGAGCGCGGTGCCGAGGTTGGCGTGCTCCGCCACGGCCTGGACGAGTGTCGCGGGGGCGACGCTCCAGTACAGGCGCCGGTGAGCCTCCGTGACTATGGCGTAGTCGGCCCCGATGGTTGCAGGCTGAAGCGGTGATGACTGAGCAGGCCGAGGCAGCGCAGAACGTAGAGCTGACGGCATGTGGGAGGCGCGCGCGCTAGGACGCGGGGCAGCTGGCGCCGGCGGCGTGCGGTCCCACGGGGCGCGGAACCCGAGCTCCTCAACCGGCAGGTGCAGAACCTGGGTGAGGAGCCGCTGGTAGTCATCCTGCGGCCAGGGCGGACTGTCGGACTCCCACCGCCTGATCTGGCGTGTGCTGACGACGACCTCACCCATCCCGAGCTGGCGAGCCGCGGCGCTCAGGGCGTCAGCGAACGCCTGCTGAGAGGAGAGGCCGGCTGTCTGCCGGGCGGCCTTCAGTGCGGTGTTGCCGGTGGGACGAGGCACATTGACCTCCGAGAGGATCCGACGTTGCCTCAACGGTAGTGCCAGAGCGGACCTTTGAGGGACCCCACAGGCATATGACTCCGAGAGAAGTCCGCAAGAAGTCCGGTAAACGTCCTCTGCGAGACCTTCAGGACGTCCGCGCCGAGGTCGACCATGAACCCATCACCGCGAAAGGTGCCCACCAGACTACTCACAGCGGGGGACCCTCATGTCTCACCAGGCGCAAGCCGACACGCTCACAGACGACCAGCGCGAGGGCAGAGCCTGCCTCCACTGCGAGTCCACCGAGGCGCCACTGCACCCCGGCGAGACCATCACCACCCGGGTGTCCGTCGGCGTCGTCCGGGACACCGTCACCGCGCTGTGCACACCCTGCCTGGTGACCGACCGGTGAGCACCGACAAGCGGTACCAGATCGAGCGGCTGCCCCCGCGCGAGCGGCCCGGCAAAACGCCGATCCCCGGCCCGTGGGCGATCAGAGACACCGCGACCGGCAAGCTGGTCGAGCAGCCCGACGAGAGAGGCCGAGCGGCCGTCGTCCTCTTCAGCATGGACGACAGTGCCCTCGCATGGATCAGCAACAACAGGTACGTGACGAGGGGCGACAGTGACCGCCCCTGAGCCCGAGCTGACGTGGGGCTACTGCATCGACTGCCGCGACTACGGCCTGGGCCAGTTCGTCGCGATGATCGAGGACCGGGCCGAAGCCATCACCCAGCACCGGGGATGCCCGCTAGCCGCAGAACAGCCGCCATGCCCCGACAGGGCATCGGCTGTAGGCGTCGATAGGCAGTCCCAGTCCTGAGGTCTCGATGCGGCCGATGGTGGTCCGGCCTAGTCCGGGCGCCTGGCCAGTCGCTCCTTGTTCCAGCCGCACAGCGAAGTACTGCGCGGCCGCCCCGGCTCCCCGTCAGCACCGTTCCCAGGCGGATGGCGGGGATGAGCCGAGCCCCCGAGCCGATTTCGGCGGCCGGGGGCTCGGTGCTACACCTCGGGCGTGGTTACTGACTTCGGCTTGTCAGGGTGACGTTGGGGTGTCGAGGGTTAGGCCGGTGCCGGCTATGAAGCCGTCGAGGGTTTCGGGCCGGTACTGCAGGCGCTTGAGTCGGTTGCGTACGAGGGCCTCGAGTCGGTCGAGGGCCATGACGGCGAGGTTGGCCAGGCTGTGTTTGACGTGTGCCCAGACCCACTCGACGGGGTTGAGGTCGGGCGAGTAGGCGGGCAGCAGGAACACCGTCAGCCAGTTCCGCTCGACGATCAAGTCGTGCATGGCGTGGGAGACGTGGGTGTTCAGGCGGTCCCAGACCAGCACGATCGGTGCCTTGACGAGCTGGTGGACGCCGTCGATCAGTGCGATGAAGTCGCGCTCGCCCATGCTGCGGCGCTTGCCTTGGCCCGCGGGGTGGGTGCGCAGGCGGTGGCACAGTCGGGTGCGGGAGCCGGGCCGCATGGCGATCAGCCCGGCCACGGACAGGCGTCCCGAGCGGCGGCCGCTGACGGTCACGACCGGGGTGCGGCCTCGCCGGCCCCAGGTGCGGCCTTTGGGCGGCCGGCGGGTGAAGCCTGCCTCGTCCTCGAAGCAGATGTAACCCCCGCAGGCCGCCCGCGCGCTTTTACCTCCGCCCAGGTCGCCTCCTTCCACGCGGTGACGGCCTGCTCGTCCCGCTCGGCGACCCGACGCCCGGGGACCTGCGGGCTGAAGCCGAGCCGGTGCATCAGCCTGGTCGTTCCGGAGACGCTGTAGGAGACGTGGAACTTCCTGCCGATCAGCGTGGCCACCCGCGCCGCGGTCCACACCTGGTCCTCCACCCAGCCGTGCGCGGCCGGCCCCTCCTCCAGGTACGCGGCCAGTTTCTCCAGGCACCGCGGGGACAAGCGGCACCTCGACCCGCCCGGGCCGCGAGAGGCCAGAGCCTGCACACCGCCGCCCCGCCACAACTCATGCCAGTGGTAGACCGACTTCCGGCTCACCCGCAGACGCCGTGCCACTTCCGACGGTTTGATCCTCTGCTCGAACAGCTCGGCCGCCTGCATCCGCACCGACTCCCGGCGCAGCCGTCCCTCAGCGGTCAGCCCGCCCCCATCCGCATACCTCACACACCATCAGATACAGCCACCAAGCCACGCCCATGAGGGGCTTCGGGACAGTTCACCCTGACGCGCCGAAGTCAGTAGTGCTGCACCCACTGGCGCGTGGCGAGGGACTCAGCGATGTACGCGTTGAGCGCCTGGCGGAGCTGCTCGGTCATCTCGCCGGCCTGGATCTGCCAGATGAACTCCTCCCCGCCGTGGACGGGCCAGCACTTTCGGCCAGCGGGGAGGGCAACAGCGGGGACGAACTCATACCGGCCGTTAGTGATCACCCGCCCCTCGCTGGGGTTCAGCCCGTCGGCGGCCTCGTCCTCATGCGTCAGAGTCTTGCCGATGATGTCCTTGTGGTACTCGCTGAGTTGCTCGCAGAGATCCTTGGAGATGTGGCGCTCGTGCAGCATGACGAGGAGCTCATCCCCTCGAGGGCGACCCCGGAGCAGTGTCCCGTCCCCCACGAACTCGGTCGGCACGGCCTGGAATCGGATGCGTCGTATGTCTGACATGGAATCCCTCCAGCGCGTGCGCCACGTCACGATTCGGCTGTACGTTCGAATACGTGAGCATGGCGCTGGGTTGATCATCGCCCCAGGCGGATCACTGAATATGCCACAGAGGCCCGACTTCAGCCAGTAGTTACTAGAATCTGACAGTTAGTCAGGGTTAGCCCCTATGCTCCGCCCTCGCCCCTTCGAACGACTGGCCGGGCTCCATCGATACGGCCGGCCAGCGAGCATCAGCGGCTATCCGCTCCCGCGGTTGGCCACCAGGGTTCATGCGGGCACTGACCTGGGAAGACTCCATGATCATCCGGGGGATATCCGGGAGATCAACTTCTGTGGGCGGCCCGTAGGCAGACCGAGCGAGACCGTAGGCAGACCGTAGGAACGACAAAGGCCCAGACCGGGGATCATCCCCTGACCTGGGCCTTTGCACGGAAACTAGCTGTTCAGATGGTGGGCGCAGACGGTTTCGAACCGCCGACATCTGCCTTGTAAGGGCAGCGCTCTACCGCTGAGCTATGCGCCCCCGTCGTGGCGCGCCGGAGAGCCCCGGCGGCGTACGACGAGAGCCAAGACTACCTGGTCCTGTGGGTGGTCCGCCGCAGGCTTTCGGGCGGTGGGGTGGGAGGGGTGCCGGGAGGGTGGGGAGATCGGCAAGAATGGGCGGTGGATCAGGCGTGCGGGAGCTGAGCAGGGAGCGTGGCGTGAGGGTGGCCGGCGGTGGCGGCGGGCGGGGCGGCTGGTGGCGGCGGAGCGACACCCTGCGGGCGGAGGCCAAGGCTGCCCGGGATGCCGCGCAGCAGGCGTTCTACGAGCTGGACTCCGCCCAGCGCGAGGTCCAGCTGGCGGTGGAGACCGTGCGGGCGGCCGAGGACGACCGGACCGCCCGTCAGGCGCTCACCGACTTCCAGCAGATCTCGGCCCGGGTCGACGAGGTGAGCGTCGGCTATCTGGCGGCCCTGGACGCGCATGACCTGGACGCCTTGGAGCTGGACGCCGGTACGGCCGGCAAGGCGCGGCAGCAGCTTGAGCAGGCGCAGCGGCAGCTGGCGGCCGCGCAGGCCGAGCTGAACGGTTTCCTCACCCGGCTGCAGCCGCTGCTGCAGCACGCGGAGGCGCAGCTGATCCGCGTCACCCCGGCCGTGGAGAAGGCGAAGCGCGCGCTGCTGGGCGCGACCACCGCGCTCGATGCCGTCCGGGCGGCCGGGCTGCAGGCGGACGACCTGGCGGCCCGCCTCGCCGAGCTTGCGCCCGAACTGACCCGGCTCAACGAGGGCGCGGGCCGCCACGGCGTCGCGGCGACGCTCAGGCGCGCCGAGGACGTGGCGCAGCGCGCGGACACGATCCGGACCCAGGCGGAGCAGCTCCCGGAGAAGGCGCGGGAGATCGACCGCCGGGTGGCCAGTCTGCGGACCAGGATCCAGGCCCTGGAGACGCGCGCCGGCACCGTCGAGCCCGCCCTCAGCGAGCTGCGCCGCCGGTTCAGCGCCGCCTGCTGGCAGGACCTGCAGCGGGTGCCGACTCAGACCGCCGAGGCCGTACGGGCCGCCCAGGAGAAGCTGACCGAGGCGGCGAAGGCCCGCGACGGGCAGCGCTGGCCGGATGCCACGGCCGCCATCGGCACCGTACGCGCGCTGCTGGAGACCGCCGACGGCTCGGTGGCCGCGGTGCACGAGCGGCTGCGGCAGCTGAACGAGGTCGAGCACGACCCCCACCGGGAGATCGAGCGGACCCGCTTCGCACTGCGCGACGCCCAGCGGCTGGCGATGGCCGGACGGCAGGCTCCGGACCCCCGGCATGCCGCGCCGTTGGACGCCGCGGTGGGCCGGCTGGACCGGGCGGTCGCCTCGCTGGAGGAGGCGGGCCGCCACCCCGACTACTGGCACTTCCTCACCGAGCTGGCGGCGGTCCGCGAGACCGCGGCACAGGTGGTGGCGATGATCCGCGGGACCCACTGACGCCACCCGCCGGCGCCCCCAGGGCCGACCCGAGCATGTGACCCGCATTACATTACTGGCGAGTAACTACCTTGCTAGAGTCCTCTCATGGCACGTAAGCGCACCATGAGCGCCTCCACCTTCCGGCGCGGGATCAACTTCTGGCCGCCGTTCCTGTTCGCGGGCATCCGCGTCCTGGCCGTCTCCGACGACTTCCGCTCGGCAAAGGTGCGGCTGCGCCTCGGCCGCCTCAACCGCAACTACGTGGGGACCCACTTCGGCGGCTCGATCTTCGCGATGACCGACCCGTTCTGGATGCTGCTGGTCATGCAGAACCTCGGCCGCGGCTACGTCGTCTGGGACGCGGCAGCCGAGATCGAGTTCGTCTCACCGGGCCGCGGCGACATCTTCGCGGAGTTCGTCCTGACCGACGACCGGCTCGCCGAGATCCGCGAGCTGACCCAGGAGGGCAAGAAGGCGCTGATCTGGTTCGACACCGAGGTGCTGGCGGCGGACGGCTCCGTGGTCGCCCGGGTGCGCAAGCAGGTGTACGTGCGGGAGAAGCGGCCGGCTCAGCCTGCCACCTGATCCTGCCGTCCGGGCCGTCCGCTCGGTACGCTGCGGGTATGCCACGCTACGACTTCCGCTGCCGCTCCTGCGGCGCCACCTTCGAGCTCCGCCGCGCCATGGCGCAGGCCAACGACCCGGCCGTCTGCCCCGAGGGGCACTCCGACACGGTCAAGCTGCTCTCCACCGTCGCCGTGACGGGCGGCGCCTCCGCAGCGGCCGCCCCGCGGCCCGCCGCGGGAGGCGGCGGAGGGTGCTGCGGGGGCGGCTGCTGCGGCTGAGGCGTCCGCCAGGTCGGTGGCCAACCCCAGGGGCGCGGGGACCTGCGCGACGCGGAAGACAATAGGCCGTAGCCTTCCGCGTCGCGCAGTTCCCCGCGCCCCTGGGGTACCCGAGCCTGATCGGAGCCTCTAGCTCCGGAGGGCGGGGACCCCGGCCCGGACCCGCTCCAGGATCTGACGGACGATCTCCTCCCCCGCCGCGACCCCGACCTGGGTGAGCGCGGTGACCCCGGGCCCGTTCCAGTCGGTGTCCGCGAGCTCCCCGTGGCCGGGGCGCCAGCCGTGGTCGGCGGCGAGCAGCAGCTCGGCGTCGAGGAGCGAGTCCCCCGCCGAGAACACCGTCGCCGCGCCCGTCCGGCGCTCGACCTCGGCGAGGGCCGCGCTCTTGCTGAGCGGGGCGGGCACCGCGTACACCTTGCGGCCCTGCAGCGAGACCGTCCAGCCGCGCTCGGCGCACCAGCCGGTGAGCTCCTCGATCCAGCCCTCGGGCAGCTCGGCGCGCTCCACCACCAGGTAGGCGAAGAGGCTGTCGGCGACGCGGCGCTTGTGGGTCCACTCCGGGTCCGCGGTGATCGCCAGGTGCTCGACCACCTCGTCCAGCGGCACGCTGCCGGCCGTCAGGCGGGACCGCACCTCGGCCTGCCAGTCCCGGTCGGGCACGCCGTCCACCAGCAGCTGGCCGCCGTTGGCGCAGATCGCGTACCGGGGTATCCAACCGGCCGTCGGGCCGGGCAGGTTGACCCGCTCGTACTGCGATCTGGTCCGGGTGGTGGCGGGCACGAAGACCGCCGACTCGACCAGCTCGACGAGGAGTTCGGCGGCCTGCTCGGTCATGAAGGAGAGCGCCTTGCCGTCGTGCACCTCGACCGAGAGCAGCCGGGGCGCCAGCCGGTCGGGGACGTCCAGGGCGAGTGCCCGGTTGGAGTAGATCAGCGTGCGGTCGAGGTCGCTGGCGACCAGGAACTGACCTGTCATCAGTTGTCCTCCACCTTCACTGCGGTGCCGTCGGCGCCCGTTGCGCCACGGCTGTAACGGGGGTGGATCAGGCCCACGCAGGAGTACGGCAGATCGTCCACCTCCTCGACGGGGACCCCGCGCTGGGCCGCGAGCAGCCGGACGTGGTCCAGGTCGGCCCCCGCGCCGCGTCGGGCCAGCACGCGCCAGGGGACGCGGCGGAGCATCACCCGGGTCGTCTCGCCGACACCCGGCTTGACCAGGTTGACGCTGTCGATGCCGTACTCGGCGCTGATCCGCTCCACCGCGGCCCAGCCGGCCCAGTCCGGGGTGCGGTCCTGGGCGACGAGCGCGGCAGCGGCGGCCAGCGCCTCCTCCCGGACGGCCTCGAACTGGCCGGCGACGGCCGAGACGAAGGCGTCGGAGACATCGGCCCCGGCCAGCTCGCGGTAGAACTTGGCGCCGTGGAAGTCGTCCGGGCCGATCAGGTCGGCCCGCAGCACCGTCCGCGAAATCAGGCCGGAGACCGTGGAGTTGAGGCAGGCGGAGGGGATCAGGAAGTCGTCCCGGGTGCCGTAGGTGCGCACGCAGCCGCCCGGGTCGGCGAGCACCGCGAGCTCGGGGTTGAACGGCGTACCGGCCAGCGCCTCGGCCAGCTCGCGGGTGATCGCGCCCTTGCCCGTCCAGCCGTCCACGAAGACCACCTGGGCCGGGTCGTGGTGGGCGGCCAGGTGGCGCAGCGCGACCGGGTCGATGCCCCGGCCCCGGATGATCGAGACCGCGTAGTGCGGGGTGTCGACGCCGTACGCGAAGGCGAACCAGCGGCGGATCAGGATGCCGACCGGCGTTCCGGCCCGCGCCAGCGAGGCGAGCACCAGCTCACCGCCGTCCCCGAGGCGCTCGAGCCGCAGCGTCTCCGCGACCGTGCCGACGGCCAGTGCGATCCGCCGGGCGGAGGCGGTCAGCGCCTGCTGGAACAGCTCCTGGTACTCGGGGCTCGGCTGGTACTCGACCGGCAGCGACTCGGCGTAGTGGGCGCCGCCGGACTGGACGGCCTCCTCGCGCTCCTCGGTCGGGGCCTCCAGCTCGACGCCGGAGAGGTCGGTGAGCAGCCAGGTGACGTCGTCCGCACGGTAGGAGGAGAAGTCGGGGCCGTGCAGTGGGCGCGGTGTCGTCGCAGTGCTGGGCTTCGTGGTCATGATCGCCTTCGGTGGGGTGCAGCCAATGGTCGAACGGGCAGGCGTCAGCGAGGGAAACGTGGTCGGTACGAGGGGAGGACGGCAAGCACCACCTGGTCGGTGACCCGGCGCAGCTGCTGGAGCAGTGCCTGCTCGCCCTCATGGAGGGACGGGGTGTCCCCGAGAGCGTCGACCACCAGGACGACGGCGTCGAAGCGGCGGGCGGGGTCGGCCCCGGGTGCCACGTTGTAGGCGAAGCGGTCGGTCGAGCCGTCGGCCGGGTCGTCGTGCGCCGGGAAGGCCAGCCGGGTGCGGATCGCGTAGCCGGGGTGGTCGACCGCCAGCACGGGCGAGCGCGTGGTGGTGGAGAAGCGGACCCGGTCCTCACCCAGCACCTCGGCCAGCGCACCGGCGAGCCGCAGCGGGGCGTACATCAGCTCCTCGAAGCCGAGCACCAGCACCCGGCGGCGGCCGGACAGCAGCTCGGCCAGCTCCGCGGCCTGCTCGGGAAGTGCCGCTTCGAGCCGGGCCCGGTGGTCGGCGGTGAAGCCGTGCCGGCCGCCGTCGGGCAGGCCGTCGGGCCAAGCCGCCCCGGTACGCGCCACGGGCGCGAGCGGGCCGTCGGGCAGTGCGGGCGCGGGCTCGGCGGCCGCGATCAGTTCCTGGGCCTGGGCCAGTACGTCGGCGGGCAGCTCGACTCCGCCGACGGCGGTGGCTATCAGGTCCACCCGGGCGCCGAGTTCGGCGGCCGCCTTGGCCAGCCGCTCCCGGTCTGCGTCGGTGCGCAGGTCGACCAGCGCGACCACCACGTAGTGCGGGCGCGGGTGGTCGGCGTGCAGGGCGCGGATGGTGTTGAGCACGGTGGTGCCGGTGGAGAACTCGTCGTCGACCAGCACCAGCGGCCCGTCGCCCGCCAGGAACTCCGGGTCCTCGGGGAGCAGCAGGTGCGAGGTGGCGTGCGAGTGCTCCTCCTCGAAGCCGCCGACCGGGGAGACCCCGTCGACCGGCCGGCGGGTGGAGTGCAGGTAGGGCGCGCCGAGGCCGTCGGCGACGCTGTGGCCGAGCGCAGTGGCCGTCTCCGCGTAACCGAGGACGACCGCCCGGTCGGCGTCCGCCGCGCCGAGCAGCTCGCGGACCCGGCGGCCGAGCTCCAGCCCGGCGCCGTGCACCACCACCGGGAGCTGCGGTATGTGCTTGCCGAGCACGTGGGAGACGAGCAGATGGGCGCGCTTCTTGTTCTCGCGCAGCGCGAGTCCGATCAGCTCCGGCAGCTCGGGTGAGCCGGTGAGCCGTATCCCGAGCCGGTCGGTGACCCACTGGCCGGTCCAGGGCGCCGGTACCGGCGCCCGGTCGGCTGTCGGTTCAGCGTGCTGAGCTGTCAAGATTCCTGCTTTCGGTGGTGCGACTGGTGCGGCAGCCGGTGCGGCTGGTGCGGCACTACATCATCCTCGAACGACCGTACGGGACCGCCGCAGCTCACCCGCACAGGCAGGCGCCCAGCAGCTCGGCGAAGCTGACCTCCTCGCGCGCGACGCCGAACACCTCGGCCCGCAGCAGTACGCGCTCCGCCCAGGCCCGGTGCGGCTTGGCCTCGTTCATCTTGTTCGTGTACGCGGAGCGCAGCACCCCGCCGCCGCCCTGGTGCTGGTTCAGGATGTCGCGGGCGTCGGAGTACTCCTCGTGCGTGACCACCGAGAGGGCGTGCACGGCCGGGACGTGGCTGGGGTGGATGCAGGTCTTGCCGAGCAGCCCGTTGGCGCGGTCGAGTTCGATCTCGCGGATCAGCCCGTCGAGGTCGTGCTCGATGATCCTCCGGCGGACGCCCTCGGCCGGCGGGTGCGCCTCGATGAAGGGGGTACGGCGGAGCTGGGGCTTGAACATCCGCTCCTGGACGGGGAAGTACTCCCAGACCGGCCCGGTGACGGTGTATCCGCTGCCGTCGGCCCGGCCGAGCACGTTCACCACGTCACCGATGACACCCGCGACCAGCGCCACGTCGTACGCGGTCAGGTCGGGCGAACGGCGCAGTCCGTACGCGGAGCACAGGTCGGTGACGCCCAGTCGGACGGCCAGGATCCGCTCGCGGTACTTCTCCAGCAGGCGGGAGATGCCGAAGAGCTGCTCCCGGCGGGTCTCCAGGTGGGCGAGTTCGGGGGACTCCAGCACCGGCATCGCGAACAGCCGCTGCCCGCAGGCGGCCTCGGCGTCGGTGAGCGCCTCCAGGAAGGAACCGCCGCTCTCCTCGGTGAACTTGGGGACGACGAAGCCGGTGAGCAGACGGACGGCGGGCCCGAGCCGCCGGGTGAGGTCGGTGATCTGCCCGGGGGTCCGGACCCGGATGAAGAGCAGCGGGATGCCCTCCGTGCCGGACCCCGCGTTCAGCTCGGTGAGCTGCGCGACCAGGTTGGCCTCGCCGCCCGGCACCTCGTGGTCGGCTATCGCGTCCTCCAGGCAGAGGACCATCGAGACGACGCCGCGCGCGGCCTGCTTCCGGATGTCCGCCTGCAGGGTGGTCCTGGTGGCGGGGCTGTAGAGGGTCGCGCCGAGGGCGGTGGAGAGCACGGCCGCCTCGCTGTTCCGGTCGAAGGCGGCGGGCTGTTCAAGGAAGAGCCGGCCGCGTACGTCGTCGGCAAGGTGGCCGAAGTGGCGCAAGATGCTCTCCCTTGGGTCGGTGCGGAGTCGGCGGTTTCTGACATCTGGATAGACGGACCAACCGGCCCGAAGGTTCGCGGAATACGGGGACGGCCGGTGAGAGAGGTCGAACGGCAAGGTGGCCGCGACTCCCCCCGGGTCGCGTCGCACGCCGGTTCGCCGAGGGAGGCGGATTCTCTGAGCCGTTGGCCGCCCATCGTACGGTCGGATCCGGCCAGGCAAAGCCCTGAAACATCGAATTCTCGGAAGGTTACCGCCCGTGTCACACAACCGTGCGCGGGGTCCGGCAGCAGTCCTTTCCCACCCCGCGCAGTGGCCGCGACCACCCGCATTGTCCGAAGCGGTGGCGAACGGGCAGGATGATGCACTATGACGCACGTGATGGCCAAAGGCGCCAACATCTCGCTGACGGCCGCCGCCGTGCGCGCCGTGCTGCGCTGGAGCGCGGCTCCGGGCTCACCGGACGTGGACGCCTCGGCGCTGCTCGTCGGCGCCGACGGCAAGGTCCGTTCGGATGCCGACTTCGTCTTCTACAACCAGCCGCGTCACCCCTCGGGGGTCGTCCGCCATCTGCCCAAGCAGCGGACGCCGGACGGCGGCCTGGTCTCCGACGCGGTCGAGGTGGACCTCGCCAAGCTGCCGCCCGAGGTCGACCGGGTCGTGGTGGCCGGTTCGGCGGAGGGTGGTTCGTTCCCGGCCGTCACCGATCTGCGCGTGCTGCTCCACGACGTCGGCGCGGCCGAAGGGGCGGAGGCGATCGCCGAGTTCACCGTCACGGACACCGGCGACGTCAGCGCCCTGGTCGCCGCGGAGCTGTACCGCAGGGGCGGGGTCTGGAAGTTCCGCGCGGTCGGCCAGGGCTACGCCAGCGGTCTGGTCGGGCTGGCCACCGACTTCGGCATCACCGTGGAGGACGAGGCCGCCACCGCACCGGAGCGCTCCGAGCCCGCGGCCGAAGCCCAGGCCGAGCCCGCACCGGCCGCACCAGCCCGGCCCGACCCGCGCGAGGAGCCGGGCACGTACACCCTGGCGCCCGCCGTCCCGATGCCCACGACGCCGCCCCCGCCGCCGCCGACCGCCCCGCCGGTGCCCGCGCAGCCCCAGGCCCAGCCTGGGTACGGCTACCCCCAGGCCCCGCAGGCCCCGCAACCCACCTACGGCTACCCGCAGCCGCAGCCGACCGGGTACGGCTACCCGCAGGCGCCGCAGCCGCAGGGCTACGGCTACCCGCCCCAGCAGCAGTACCCGACGGGCTACGGCTACCCGCAGCAGCCCGCCCAGCCCCCCGTGGCGCCCCCGCCGCCGGCCCGGCCCCCGCAGCAGCCGCAGCCCGAGCAGACGCCCTTCGCGCTGCCCCCGCAGGGCCCGCAGTTCCAGCCCCGCTGAGAGGCTCCGCCGGTAGGTAGGGCCCACCACAGGGGCGCGGGGAACTGCGCGAGACCGGAAGGCAACGGCTTGCAGCCTCCCGCTTCGCGCAGTTCCCCGCGCCCCTGGGATGCCCAATCACGCGCCTTGCGCCCCGGCGGAGCCTCCGCTAGTCGCCGGAGCCCGGCCCGGCCGGCGTCTTGTAGCCGCGCTGCCACTGCATCCCGAAGCCGTACAGCCGGTCCAGGTCCGACTGGAACCCGTGTACGTACCGCACCTCGCGACGCACCGTCAGCTGCCCGTCCCCGGTGTTCTCGATCAGCACCACCGCACACGAACGGGCCGCCGCCGCCCGCTCGTCCAGCCGGATCTCGATCCGCGGGCCGCTCTGCGGCACGATGGTGACCGTCGCGTGGGTCCGGTCGAAGGCGGGCGTGTCGTCGTAGATGTACACGAAGATCAGCAGCCGCTTGAACTGGTCCTTCTTCTCCAGGTTGATGTACATCGTCTCGCCGGAGGGCGCTCCGTACACGTCGTCACCGCTGAGCTTGATGTACGGCGGGCGCTGCAGGTCGCCGAAGTACTTCCCGAGCGGCTGCACCACCCCGCGCGTGCCGTCGGTGAGTTCGTACATGCAGGCCAGGTCGAGGTCGACGTTCAGCTGCGGGCGCTGGTAGGAGTCGGGCTCCATCGGCCGCAGGATCCGCGGGTCGAGGAGCCGGCGGAGCGATCCGCGGCCGGACTGCTCGGCCGTCCGGGTCGTCCAGTGCAGGTTGACGTACAGGTAGCCGGTGGTGGCGGCGTGGCCCGTTATGGCGTGCTGCGGCTGCGACTTGGTCAGCGTGATCTTGTGCTGACCGCCCGAGTCGACGGTGTTCCGCTCCCCCCGCAGGAACTCCCAGACCGAGACCATCGCGTCCTCCCCCAAAGCAGCCTGCCCACCGAACCGACGGCCCATGATCCGCCGGCCATGCCCCATCGTGCCCGGCAAGGGACCTCCGGGGGCCATAAAACCCCATACCCAGTCAGCGGGCGACCGAGGCGCCGTCAGAGGTCCTACGTGTCGTAGTGGCAGAACAAGAGTCACCTCCCGTACGATGCGGTCCCCTCGGACGCGATATCGTCTAGCCGCACAGGTGTACCTTCCGTCACGTACGGGTACGCTCGGGCGCCCACGGTGGCAACGACGCACCGTCAGGCCCGACGCATCCTGCGGGAACTGACCCCTGTGCCGCACTGCGACCACACCCCCTGCCCGTACAAACGGCCGAGGTGGACGACGGCGGCGCCCCGGGCGCCGGCCGGCCTCCGGCCCCGCGCCGCTGCCCCGAACTGCGGAAAGCCGAGGCCCAACCCGCAATGAACCTCTCCTCCATACAGCTGGTCTGGGCCGTCATCGGCGGCGCAGCCCTGCTGTTCACCGCCATCCTGGTGGCCACCCTGCGCTTCAAGAACAACAAGTCCGAAGAGTCCGGCGACTCCTGGGAGCGCACCGAGGAGCGCCGGCGCCGCAAGGAGATGATCTACGGGATCGCCTCCTACGTGCTGCTGTTCCTGTGTGCGGGCGTCGCGGCCGCGCTCTCCTTCCACGGCCTGGTCGGTTTCGGCACGGAGAACCTGGGCCTCTCCGGCGGCTGGGAGTACCTCGTCCCGTTCGGCCTGGACGGCGCGGCGATGTTCTGCTCGGTGCTCGCGGTGCGCGAGGCCAGCCACGGTGACGCGGCGCTCGGCTCCCGTCTGCTGGTCTGGGTCTTCGCCGTCGCCTCGGCCTGGTTCAACTGGGTGCACGCCCCGCGCGGCGGTGCGCACGACGGCGCCCCGCAGTTCTTCTCCGGCATGTCGATCTCGGCCGCGATCCTCTTCGACCGCGCGCTCAAGCAGACCCGCCGGGCCGCCCTGCGCGAGCAGGGCCTGGTCCCCCGCCCGCTGCCGCAGATCCGCATCGTCCGCTGGATCCGCGCGCCCCGTGAGACGTACGCGGCCTGGTCGCTGATGCTGCTGGAGAACGTGCGCAGCCTGGACGAGGCGGTGGACGAGGTGCGCGACGAGCGGCAGGCCAAGCTGGACGCCAAGATGCGCGCCCGCAGCGCCGACCGCCGCGAGCGGGCCGAGCTGAAGGCGATCTCCCGCCAGGGCGGCATGCTGGCCCGGGCCCGCGGTGGCCGTCAGGTGCCCGCGCTGACCGCAGCCGGCTCCGGCGACGGACAGTCCGCTACGGAGCCTGCACTAGCCGAGGATCCGATGGCCAAGGTCGGCCCGTCCGCGCTCGAACCCGCCGCCCTGAACGCCGGCCGCCGCCCCCGTGCGGCCGTGGGCAGCTCGATGAGCTCCACCATCGACCTGTCCTCGGACGACGACACCCTGGCGATGCCCAAGCTGGACTCGCTGGAGCGCAAGCTGCGCGCCATCGAGCAGCAGCTCGGCTGACCACCGGCGCCCCCGAACGGCAACGGCCCCTCCGCACGAGTGCGGAGGGGCCGTCTGCGTTGCCGCGTCAGCTCACGTTGCTGGCTTCGAGCTCGGGTTCGCCCTCGATCGCCTGCTCGCGCTTGTTGCGGACCACCGAGGAGGCCAGCGCGGCGCCGATGAAGGCGACCCCGATCAGGCCGGTGACGATCTCCGGGATGTGGTACTTGATGGAGACCAGCAGGATGACCGCCAGCGCGCCGATCGCGTAGTGCGCGCCGTGCTCCAGGTAGACGTAGTCGTCCAGGGTGCCCTTGCGGACCAGGTAGACCGTCAGCGAGCGGATGTACATCGCGCCGATGCCCAGACCCAGGGTGATCATGAAGATGTCCTGGGAGATGGCGAAGGCGCCGACCACACCGTCGAAGGAGAACGAGGCGTCCAGCACCTCCAAGTAGAGGAAGAGGAAGAACGCGGCCTTCCCGCCCACCTGGACGATGGACTTGCCGGTCTTCTGGGCCTCTTCCTCGGCCTCCTCCTGCTCCTCCAGACCCGACTCGAAGACACCGGAGAGACCGTTCACGGCCAGGTAGGTGGCCAGGCCCATCAGACCCGCCAGCAGCACCGTCTCGGCGTGCTCACCGGCGAAGAAGTTGGCCGCCAGGGCCAGCGAGACCAGGGCGATCACCGAGGAGAGCGCGTCGAGCTTGCCGATCTTCTCGAGCGGCTTCTCCAGCCAGCGCAGCCAGTTGAAGTCCTTCTCCTCGAATATGAAGTCGAGGAAGATCATCAGGAGGAAGATGCCACCGAAGGCCGCGATGGCCGGGTTGGCCATCTCCAGGTACTCGCCGTAGGTGTGACCGTTGTAGGTCTTGGTGGAGTCCAGGGCCAGCTCGATCACGGTGCCCGGGTTGAGATGAGCCGTCAGACCGACCACCAGCAGCGGGAAGATCAGCCGCATACCGAAGACGGCGATCAGCACGCCCACGGTGAGGAAGATCTTCTGCCAGAACGCGTTCATCCGCTTCAGGACGGTGGCGTTGACGACCGCGTTGTCGAACGACAGGGAGATCTCAAGGATCGACAGGATCAGCACCACGCCGAAACCTTCGGCCCCCCAGATCAGGGCGGCGGCGATCAGGCCGACTATCGTGATGGCGAAGGACCATCCGAATGTGCGGAGGAACACGGAGTCAGTTACCTTTCGAGTTCAGGAGAATAGCCGGGGCTTTACTGTACATTTACCCCGAAGTCCAGGGCGATGCCGCGCAGGCCGGAGGCGTAACCCTGGCCCACCGCGCGGAACTTCCACTCGCCCTGGTAGCGGTAGAGCTCACCGAAGATCATGGCCGTCTCGGTGGAGGCGTCCTCGGTGAGGTCGTAGCGGGCGATCTCCTGGTTGTCACCGAGATTCACCACGCGGATGTAGGCGTTGCTGACCTGGCCGAAGTTCTGCAGTCGGGCCTCGGCGTCGTAGATGGAGACCGCGAACACGACCTTGTCGACCTGCACCGGCACCAGGTCGAGGTTGACCACGACCACCTCGTCGTCACCGTCACCGTCACCGGTGAGGTTGTCACCCTGGTGCTCGACCGAACCCTCGGGGCTCTTGAGGTTGTTGTAGAACACGAAGTACTCGTCACCCAGCACCCGGCCCCCGCCGCAGAGCAGGGCGCTCGCGTCGAGGTCGAAGGGCGCTCCGGTGGTGGAGCGGGCGTCCCAGCCCAGGCCGATCTGCACCTGCGTCAGGTTCGGCGCGGCCTTGGTGAGCGAGACGTTGCCGCCCTTCGCGAGCGTGACACTCATGCTGTACTTCCTCCCAGTTCCCCCGTCGCCGGGGCTCCGTCTGCGTCGGTGCGGTACGCGTCTCCTGCGCACCGCACGGTGCCGCGGTCAGGCGCACCACAGGTGTATGCCCCCGCAGCCCCTTGCGGGCCCTACTGACCCGCTGAACTTGCTGAACTCCGTGCCGGCGTGTCCGGCCGTGCCGCAGCACAGCAGAGACCGGGGCCGGCGGGAGCGCTGTACGCTCCCGCCGGCCCCGGCCCCAAGACTATTCACCCGGGCATCGGGTCAGACATTGACCCCGAAGTCCTGGGCGATCCCGCGCAGGCCGGAGGCGTACCCCTGGCCGATGGCACGGAACTTCCACTCCTCGCCGTTGCGGTAGAGCTCGCCGAAGACCATCGCCGTCTCGGTGGAGGCGTCCTCGGAGAGGTCGTAGCGGGCGATCTCGGCGCCGCCCGCCTGGTTCACCACGCGGATGAAGGCGTTGCGGACCTGGCCGAAGTTCTGCTGGCGGTTCTCGGCGTCGTAGATCGAGACCGGGAAGACGATCTTGGTCACCTCGGCCGGCACGCCGACCAGGTTGACCTTGATCTGCTCGTCGTCGCCCTCGCCCTCACCGGTGAGGTTGTCACCGGTGTGCTCGACGGAACCGTCCGGGCTCTTGAGGTTGTTGAAGAAGACGAAGTTGCCGTCCGACCCGACCTTGCCGGCCTCGTTGCAGAGCAGGGCGCTGGCATCGAGGTCGAAATCGGAGCCGGTGGTGGTGCGGACGTCCCAGCCAAGGCCGACGATCACGGCGGTCAGGCCGGGAGCCTCCTTGGTGAGCGAGACATTGCCGCCCTTGCTCAGGCTGACACCCACTTGTCCTCCAAGATTCGGGAGGCACGTCGTGGTGCCCCCGGTGGTGCGGTCCCAGTCGCCTTCCGCATTTGGAAGGACTCCTGTCTCCTGCCAACGGCCCGATCGTAGTGCCGGGTTCCCCCATCGGGCAGTGACTCGGCCCGGCGTGGCTGCTATTCGCCGCTCGCTGCGAGCCACAAGGGGCTCGCGGCGATTGGCCCCACACCGGGCCGAGGGAAGCCGTCAACCGGGGCTCAGAGCGCCTCGACGGCCTCGAGGTAGGCCTGCTCGTCGCGCGCGTCCGGGAGGCCGTTGACGACCGACCAGCGGACCACGCCGGTCTTGTCGATCACGAAGGTGCCGCGCACCGCGCAGCCCTTCTCCTCGTCGAAGACGCCGTACGCCTTGGAGACCTCGCCGTGCGGCCAGAAGTCGGAGAGCAGCGGGTACTCGAGGTTCTCCTGGTCGGCGAAGACGCGGAGGGTGAAGGGCGAGTCGTTGGAGACCGCGAGGATCTGCACCGAGTCGTTCTGGAGGCGGGGCAGCTCCTTCTGGATCGCGCAGACCTCGCCGGTGCAGACACCGGTGAAGGCGAACGGGTAGAAGACCAGGACGACGTTCTTCTCGCCCTGGAAGTCGGAGAGCTTGACCAGCTCGCCGTGCTGGTTCTTGAGCTCGAAATCCGGAGCCTGGGTGCCGACCTCGATGGCCATGGTGGGACCTTCCTAAACCGGGTGCCGCGGCCCACGCTGCGCCGCGCGACTAGAGGGCATCCTTACATCCGTTCGGGGCGATTCCGCCGTACGGGTGAGCCCGGCTGGCCCGTACCCGCCCGGTTTCGCCCTGGGTGAACAGTCTCCCCGGCGGCACCTACAGGCCGGGTGGAGAAACGGCCGGACCCCGCTGGAGGAAGCTCCAGCGGGGTCCGGGGAGAGAGCGGTGGGCGGCTCAGCGCTTGCCGGTCTTCGCCGCCTTCGGGGAGGCCAGGCGGGTGCCCGCCCAGTCCTTGGCGATGGCCACCGAGCTGGTCTGGGAGAGGCCGGCCGTCCGGGCGGCGTCGGCGATCTCGTGCGCCTCGACGTGCCCGTCACGGCCCGTCTTGGGGGTCAGCAGCCACACCAGGCCGCCGTCCGCCAGGTACTCCAGGGCGTCGACCAGAGCGTCGGTGAGATCCCCGTCCTCCTCGCGGTGCCACAGCAGGACGGCGTCGGCGACGTCGTCGTAGTCCTCGTCGACGAGCTCGGTGCCGGTGATCTCCTCGATGCCCTCGCGGAGGTCCTGGTCACAGTCTTCGTCGAACCCGAGCTCCTGGACGATCTGGTCCTTCTCGAAACCGAGACGGTGCGCCGGGTTGTTGGACTTGTCCGCGGGGTCCGCGGTCGCGCTCACGGGAATAACCTCCAGTATTCGGCTCGGCATCCATGCCGAGGCTGTGGCCGTAGTCCACACGGGACCGGCGGTTCGCGCAAGTACCCGACCCCCGATCCCACCCAAAGGTTGACGTGTCGCAGGAGGACACGCCGACCGATGTGTCACACCTCACACCGATTTGCCCTTTTCTGCAAGACCCCATGATGCTGTGGCGCCGACGAATATCCAGGCCATACACCTGACCGAGATACGAACGGCATTCGGACCAGGCACCAGGGCGGGCGTAGAGTCTCCTGTTGGCCCTCACCCGGCCGCCCGCAATCGGACGGCAGGGAGCCTGAAACATTCAGGTACAGGTCGGACCACCTCTTCGTACCACCCGGTGGTGCGCAGCCCAGGCAACGGAGCCTGTCGCACGCCACCTGACCGGCCCGCCCACCAGGCGGAACGGTTACCCATCGGTAGAGATGACGGCTCTCCGAGTTTCGGTACACGATGGAGGCGGCGCGACACACCTCAGTTAGACCGACAGTGAAGGAACAGCGTGGCTTCCGGATCCGATCGCAACCCGATCATCATTGGCGGCCTTCCGAGTCAGGTCCCGGACTTCGATCCCGAGGAGACCGCGGAATGGCTGGAGTCGCTTGACGCGGCCATCGACGAGCGGGGGCGCGAGCGTGCCCGCTACCTGATGCTCCGCCTGATCGAGCGTGCCCGCGAGAAGCGTGTCGCCGTGCCCGAGATGCGCAGCACGGACTACGTCAACACCATCGCCACCAAGGACGAGCCCTTCTTCCCCGGCAACGAGGAGATCGAGCGCAAGGTCCTCAACGCGACCCGCTGGAACGCGGCCGTGATGGTCTCCCGGGCTCAGCGCCCCGGCATCGGCGTCGGTGGCCACATCGCCACCTTCGCATCCTCCGCGTCGCTCTACGACGTGGGCTTCAACTACTTCTTCCGGGGCAAGGACGCCGAGGGCGAGTCCGGCGACCAGATCTTCTTCCAGGGCCACGCCTCCCCCGGTATCTACGCCCGCGCCTTCCTCCTGGACCGACTGTCCGAGCAGCAGCTCGACGCGTTCCGCCAGGAGAAGTCGAAGGCCCCGTACGGCCTCTCCAGCTACCCGCACCCGCGGCTGATGCCGGACTTCTGGGAGTTCCCGACCGTCTCGATGGGCCTCGGCCCGCTCGGCGCGATCTACCAGGCCCGGATGAACCGCTACCTGGAGCACCGCGGCATCAAGGACACCTCGTCCTCGCACGTGTACGCCTTCCTCGGCGACGGCGAGATGGACGAGCCCGAGTCGCTCGGCCAGCTCTCCCTGGCCGCCCGCGAGGGCCTGGACAACCTGACCTTCGTCGTCAACTGCAACCTGCAGCGCCTCGACGGCCCGGTCCGCGGCAACGGCAAGATCATCCAGGAGCTGGAGTCGCAGTTCCGCGGCGCCGGCTGGAACGTCATCAAGCTGGTCTGGGACCGCAGCTGGGACCCGCTGCTCGCCCAGGACCGCGACGGCGTGCTGGTCAACAAGCTGAACACCACGGTGGACGGCCAGTTCCAGACCTACGCCACCGAGACCGGCGCGTACATCCGCGAGCACTTCTTCGGTGACGACCTGCGGCTGCGCAAGATGGTCGAGGACATGACCGACCAGCAGATCCAGCACCTGGGTCGCGGCGGCCACGACCACCGCAAGGTGTACGCGGCGTTCAAGGCGGCCCGCGAGCACAAGGGCCAGCCGACCGTCATCCTCGCGCAGACCGTCAAGGGCTGGACGCTGGGCCCGAACTTCGAGGGCCGCAACGCGACGCACCAGATGAAGAAGCTGACGGTCGAGGACCTGAAGCGCTTCCGCGACCGCCTGCACATCCCGATCACGGACAAGCAGCTCGAAGAGGGCTACCCGCCCTACTACCACCCGGGCCGCGACTCCGAAGAGATCCAGTACATGCACGACCGCCGCAAGGAGCTGGGCGGCTACGTGCCGACCCGCAAGGTGCGGCCGCGTCAGCTCGTCCTCCCGGGCGACGACGCGTACAAGGCGGTCAAGAAGGGTTCCGGCAACCAGACCATCGCCACCACCATGGCGTTCGTCCGGGTGCTCAAGGACCTGATGCGGGACAAGGGCATCGGCAACCGCTTCGTGCCGATCGCGCCCGACGAGTACCGCACCTTCGGTATGGACTCGCTGTTCCCGTCGGCGAAGATCTACAACCCGCTCGGCCAGACCTACGAGTCGGTCGACCGCGAGCTGCTCCTCGCCTACAAGGAGTCCCCGACCGGCCAGATGCTGCACGACGGCATCTCCGAGGCCGGCTGCACCGCCTCGCTGATCGCCGCCGGTTCGTCCTACGCGACGCACGGCGAGCCGCTGATCCCGGTCTACGTCTTCTACTCGATGTTCGGGTTCCAGCGCACCGGCGACCAGTTCTGGCAGATGGCCGACCAGCTGGCCCGCGGCTTCGTGATCGGCGCCACCGCCGGCCGCACCACGCTGACCGGTGAGGGTCTGCAGCACGCGGACGGCCACTCGCAGCTGCTCGCGTCGACCAACCCGGGCGTCGTCGCGTACGACCCCGCGTACGGCTTCGAGATCGCGCACATCGTCCAGGACGGTCTGCGGCGGATGTACGGCTCGACGGCGGAGCACCCGCACGGCGAGGACGTCTTCTACTACATGACGGTCTACAACGAGCCGATCAAGATGCCGGCCGAGCCGGAGAACGTCGACGTCGAGGGCATCCTCAAGGGTCTGCACCGGTACGCGCCGGCCACCGCGGGCCAGATCCCGGCCCAGATCCTCGCCTCGGGCGTGGCGGTGCCGTGGGCCCTGGAGGCCCAGCGCATCCTCGCCGAGGAGTGGAACGTCAAGGCCGACGTGTGGTCGGCGACCTCCTGGAACGAGCTGCGCCGCGACGCGGTGGAGGCCGAGGAGTTCAACCTGCTGCACCCGGAGGAGCCGCAGCGCGTCCCGTACGTGACTGCCAAGCTCCAGGGCGCCGAGGGCCCGTTCGTCGCCGTCTCCGACTGGATGCGTGCGGTGCCGGACCAGATCTCGCGCTGGGTGCCGGGCGTCTACCAGTCGCTGGGTGCGGACGGCTTCGGCTTCGCCGACACCCGTGGCGCCGCGCGTCGCTTCTTCCACATCGACGCGCAGTCGGTGGTCCTGGGCGTGCTCACCGAGCTCGCCAAGCAGGGCAAGATCGACCGCAGCGCCCTGAAGGACGCGATCGACCGCTACCAGCTGCTGGACGTGGCCGCGGCCGACCCGGGCGCCGCCGGCGGCGACGCCTGACCTGAGGCACGACGAAGGGCCGGACTCCCGATCGGGGGTCCGGCCCTTCGCGTTGTTTCCTACCAGCGGCCTAACTCGGGGCGCCCTGGCGTCTGTTCGCGGCGAGGATCGCCCTATGAAGGAAGAGATCATCGCCAGGGCCAGGTTCCTGCTCACCGAGCTCCACCTGCCCCCGGTCGAGGCCGGAGTCCGGCTCAAGGACTACTTCCCCGACCTGGAGCTGGAGGAGCGGGTCCGCTACGTGCAGGAGGCCACGGAGTACCAGGGCCAGAACACCTGAGAGGCTCCGCCGGTAGGTGCACCGATCGGGATCGGGTACCCCAAGGGGCGCGGGGAACTGCGCGAGGCGGAGAGTACGAGTAGTGCCCTTCCGCTGCGCGCAGTTCCCCGCG
This sequence comes from Kitasatospora atroaurantiaca, assembly GCF_007828955.1. NCBI lineage: Bacteria > Bacillati > Actinomycetota > Actinomycetes > Kitasatosporales > Streptomycetaceae > Kitasatospora > Kitasatospora atroaurantiaca. The sequence goes on from NZ_VIVR01000001.1 coordinate 2,084,633, forward strand.
CCCCTGTGGCCGGCCCGTCGCAGTGGCGTTACGGGTCTCCGGTCAGATGTGTACGGCCGGGCCGGCCTCGGTCTCGCCCTTCTTGGTGAGCAGGGCGAGCACGGCGGCGGCGAAGGCGACCACCGCGGCGACTCCGAAGGCCAGCGACATGCCGCTGACGAAGGAGTCGTGCACCGCCGTGGCCATGCCGTGGACGACCTGTTCGGGGGTGCCGGGCCGGGCGGGCGGGGTGATGCCGAGCTGGGCGGCCTGCTTCAGGCCCTCGGCTTGGGCGCCCTCGACCGGCGGCAGGCCCGCCTTGGCCCAGTTGCCAGGCAGGACGTCGGTGACCTTGGCGGCCATCACCGCGCCCAGCACGGCGGTGCCCAGGCTGCCGCCGACCTGCATCGCGGCCTGCTGCAGACCGCCGGCCACCCCGGCGAGCTCCAGCGGGGCGTTGCCGACGATCACCTCGGTCGCACCGACCATGACCGGGCTGATGCCCAGGCCCATCAGGACGAACCAGAGCGACATCACGCCGGTGCCCGAGCCGGTGTCCAGGGTGGACATGCCGTACATCGCCACGGTGGTGAGCAGCATGCCCACCACGATCGGGATGCGCGGGCCGACCTTGCCGATCGCGGCACCGGCCGCCGGTGCGCCGACGATCATCATGCCGGTCATCGGCAGCAGGTGGACGCCGGCCTGGACGGGCGTCATCCCGTGCACGTTCTGCAGGTAGAAGGTGACGAAGAAGATCGCGCCGAAGAACGCGAAGGCCATCAGCACCATCAGCAGCGTGCCCGCGGAGAGCGGCACCGAGCGGAACAGGCCGAGCGGGACCAGCGGCTCCTTCGCCCTGCCCTGCCAGAGCGCGAAGAGCACCATGGCGACCACCGCGCCGCCGAGGAAGAGCAGCGTGCTGGTGTCGCCCCAGCCCCAGGCCGGAGCCTTGATGATGCCCCAGACCAGCATGAACATCGCGGCCGACAGCAGCACGATGCCGGGGATGTCGAAGGACTTGGCGGCGTTCTCGGCCCGTACGTCCCGCAGGATCCACAGGCCCAGGGCCAGGGCGATCAGGCCGACGGGCACGTTGATGAAGAAGACCGACTGCCAGCTGACGTGCTCGACCAGCAGGCCGCCGACGATCGGCCCGGCCGCCGTGGACGCGCCGATCACGCCGGCCCAGATGCCGATCGCCATGTTCAGCTTCTCGACCGGGAAGGCGCCGCGCAGCAGACCGAGCGCAGCGGGCTGCAGCAGCGCGCCGAAGAGACCCTGCAGCACGCGGAAGGCGATCACGGTCTGGATGTTGGTCGCAAAACCGATCGCGGCCGAGGTGGCGGCGAACCCGGCCGCGCCGACCAGGAAGGTCGCCTTGTGGCCGAAGCGGTCGCCGATCTTGCCGGCGGTGATCAGGAACACCGCGAGCGCCAGCAGGTAGCCGCTGGTCACCCACTGGATGTCGGCGGGCGAGGCACCGAGGTCGGTCTGGATGGCCGGGTTCGCGATGGCCACGACGGTGCCGTCGAGCGCCACCATCATCACGCCCACGGCGACGGTGAGCAGGGTGAGCCAGGGGTGGCCCTGCAGGCTGCGCCGGCCGGTGGGCGGCGCGCTGCGCTGCGGCGGTACGTCCGCCTTCTCGCTGTTGACGACGGACTGGCTCATCTGGAGGGCCTTCCGGGAGCTCGGGAACGTGGTCGTGGCGCCCCGGCCCACCCGTCCCCACGAGTCGTCCGGCCTGACGGGCGCCACTACCGAGGGACATTATGTCAGTCGCTGACATTCGGCAAACTCTGACTTCTGGCCATGTCTGACATTTGTCAGAGCGCTATCGTTAGGGGGTCAGGAACCCCGGCAGTCGGAAGGCCCACCACCATGGCCGCGCAGCTCACCCGCCCCGCCACAGATCCGAGCTGCCGGGTGCTCGGCCTGCGCGAGCGCAAGAAGCAGCGCACCCGCGACGCCCTGGTGGACGCCGCCCACCAGCTCTTCCTCAGCCAGGGCTACGCCCGCACCACGGTCGACGAGATCGCCGCCGCGGTGGACGTCTCGCAGCGGACCTTCTTCCGGTACTTCGCGAACAAGGACGAGGTCGCGCTCGCGATCCTGGCCGACGCCGAGGACCACTTCGTCGCCAACCTGGGCGCCCGCCCCGCCACCGAGAACCCGCTGCAGGCCCTGCGCAACGCGATCGTCCAGACCTGGCGGGAGCTCGGCACCGCCAGGGAGACCACCGGCTCCAGCAGCATCACAGCCGCGCTGGAACTCCTCCAGCTGATCGAGGACACCCCGACACTGCTGGCCGCCCACCTGCGCCGGATCACCGAGCAGGAGCGGATCGTGGCCGGGATCCTCGCCGAACGGGAGGGCCTGGACCCGGCGGCGGACCTGCGGCCCAAGGTGCTGGCCGCGGTCTTCGGCGGGGTGCTGCGCTCGGCCCACCTCTCCTGGAGCGCGGGCGACGCCCCGGTCGGCGACGCCGGCCCGGAGGGCATGATCACCATCATCGAGTCACACTTCGACCAGCTCGGCCCGGCCCTGGCGGGCGATTGGCGCTGAGGGGCTCCGCCAGTAGGTGCGGCAGTGGGCCAACCACAGGGACGCCCGATCCTGATCGGTGCGCCTACCGGCAGACGCAAATGTCAGTGCGCGGTCCTACGCTGGCGCCATGGTGACGTTCGATCAGTTCCTGACCATGGGCCTGGCCCTCCCCCGAGCCACCGAGCGGCTCACCTGGGAGACGGAGGTGACACTCCGGGTCGGCGAGAAGATCTTCGCCATGGGCACCCCCGACAGCGGCGCGGTCTGCGTCAAGGCCTCGAAGGAGGACCAGGCGGAGCTGCTCGCCGCCGCCCCGGAGATCTTCTCGGTGGCCCCGTACGTCGGCCGGCACGGCTGGGTGCTGGTCAGTCTGGCCAAGGTCGATCCGGACGAGCTTCATGATCTACTGGTCGAGGCCTGGCGTAGCATCGCCCCGAAGAAGCTGGTCAGGGAGTTCGACGCGGCCGAGATCAAGGGGTCCGGCCCCGTGTGAGCCATCCCACAGTTTAGACTCTGCACGCCCCCTGCTCGGAGCGCCTACGCTGGCTGACGAGTAGTTGGCAGTCGTACCACCATCGGGCCGCGCCCGCTGTGACGGTCACGGGTCCGAGGGAGTTGACGCCATGCAGCGCAGGCGGGTCAAGCGCATGCTGATAGGTGCCTTCGCTGCCGGTGCGGTGCTGGTGGACGCCGGTGCCGCCGCCGCCCAGGCCGCCGCCGCCAACGAACAGGTCGCCATCTCCACGCCGCCCGCCGGCAGCGCCGAGTGGGTGGCGGACCACTCCCTCGGCCGCAGCCTGCCCGACCCGGCCACCGCCGACGCCCGTACCGTCGCGGCCTTCTTCACCTCGCTCACCCCCGAGCAGACCGAGCAGCTGATCGCCGAGTACCCGCTGGTGGTCGGCAACCTCGACGGCGCGCCGCTCGACCTCCGCTACCGCGCCAACCGGGTGGCCATCGCCGCCGAGCGCGACCGGGCCAGGGCCCGCGCGGCGGACCAGAAGCTGGACGCCACCACCCGCGCCGAGGCCACCTCCCGCGCCGACGACAGTGAGCACCTGCTCGCCCGCGGCCGCCAGATCCTGGCCTTCGACCCGCGCGGCCGGGGCCTGGTCAGCGAGGTGTACGGCGACCTTGCGAAGGCCGACCGCGTCTCCGTCCTGGTACCCGGCTCCGACGCCGACCTCGGCCACTTCGACCAGGCCGCCGACCCCCTGCGCTCCCCCGCCGGGATGGCCCGCGCCCTGGTCGCCGAGGAGCACCGCCAGTCCCCCGGCACCCGCACCGCCGTGATCGCCTGGACGGGGTACGTCACCCCCTCCGGCCTCGGCCCGGACGCCGTCACCTCCCGCCTCGCCGAGGTCGCCGCCCCACGCCTGGAGCGACTGCTCGCCGGGCTGGCCGTCACCAGTGCCCCCGAGGCGCCGCCGGCCCTGTTCTGCCACTCGTACGGCTCGGTGGTGTGCGGCACCGCCGCACCGGAGATCCACGACGGCCAGGCCACCGACGTGGTGGTCTTCGGCAGCCCGGGCATGGGCGTGCAGAGCACGGGCGAGCTGGGCGACGGCGTCCGGGTCTGGGCCACCCGCAACCCCACCGACTGGATCGGCAACGTCCCGTACCTGGAGGTCGGCGGCCTCGGCCACGGCGCCGACCCGACCACGACGGACTTCGGCGCGGTCGAGATCTCCTCGGCCGGCGCCGTCGGCCACACCGGCTACCTGGCGGCCAACACCTCCAGCCTGCACAACTTCGGCGCGATCGCCCTCGGCCGCTACCAGAGCGTGAGCCACCCGCCGGCCACGGCCTGAGAGTCCGCGCAGCTGAGCAACCACACAGGGGCGCGGGGAACTGCGCGAGATCGGAAGGCACTGACCTGTGCCCTACCGCTGCGCGCAGTTCCCCGCGCCCCTGGACAGTGCAACTGGCCGACGGTAGAGCTTGCCAACCTCTGCTGCGGCGCGGGCCAGCTCCGTACGGGCCTCCTCGGGCGACAGCACCTCCACGTCCGCGCCGAAAGCGAGCAGCGCCCGGGCCGCGGCAACCGCGCGGAAGCCCAGCGTCACCTCCGTCCACTCGGCGTCGACGGTCGTCGGCGTCTCGATCAGCAGGGCCGCATGGATGCGCAGGAACATGTCCAGCCGCCCCCGGCGCACCCGGGCCACGACCCTCACCTCTGCCGGCCGCCGCTCGACCTGCTCCCGCAGGACCGTCCAGACCTCCGCGAGCGTCAGGCCCGCACGGCGTCTGACCAGCTCCTCCTCGGCCACCGCCGCCAGCACGCGGTCCACCCGGAACAGCCGGGGCTCGGCCTCGAGGTCGGCCACCAGGTACCAGACGCCCGCCTTGCTCACCAGCCCGTACGGGTCGACGGTGTACTCGCTCGGCCCGTCCGCGCCGCTGTGCCGGTAGCGCAGCCGTAGCCGCTGGTCGGCGAAGACCGCGCGCTGCAGCTCGCCGAGGTCCACCGCATCGGCCTCCACCCGCATCCAGCGGGCCGGGTCGACCAGGATGCGTTCGCTGGTTCGCTCGGCGGCCGGGCGGTGCGGGGCCGGCAGGGCCGCCATCACCTTGCGCAGCGCCGAGCCGAGGGCGCCGCCCAGACCCAGAGCGTCGTGGGCCCCCTGGGAGGAGAGGACGAACAGTGCACGGGCCTCGTCGCTGGTCAGCCCGGTGACGTCGGTGCGGTAGCCGGGCAGCAGGTTGATCCCACCGTGCCGCCCGCGCTCGGCCCAGACCGGCACCCCGGCGGCCGACAGGGCGTCGACGTCCCGGTAGATGGTGCGGACGGAGACCTCAAGGCGCTCGGCGAGTTCGACGGCCGAGACCTGACCCCGGGTCTGGAGCAGCAGCAGGATCGAGAGCAGACGGTCGGCTTTCACCACCGAAGAATAAATCCTGACGCTGGATGTCAGGTATTGCCGGGAGAGTGCTCCTCGTACGGATTCCCCTCCGCAGCCAAGGAGTTGCTCCCATGGACACCACCCTCGACCCCCGCCCGGTCTACCAGCGCGCCCTCGACCAGCTGGAGAAGCTGTTCGCCGCCGTCACCCCGGACCGGATGACCCGGCCGACCGCGTGCACCGAGTACGACCTGCGGGCGCTGCTCAGCCACACCGTGGGCGGGATCCACCGGATCGCGTACGTCGGCGAGGGCGGCCGCAGCGAGGACGTGCCGGCCTGGATCGAGCCCGTCGCCGACGACGCCTGGCCGGCCGCGCTCGGCCGGGCCCGGGTACGCGTCACCACCGCGTGGAGCGATGACGAGAAGCTGGAGCGGATCGCCTCGGTGCCGTGGGGCGAGCTGCCGGGCCGCTTCGCGCTGGGTGGCTACGTCATGGAGGCGACCACCCACTCGTGGGACATCGCCCAGGTCGTGGCCCCCGAGGCCGCGCTGGACGAGCACCTGGCCCAGGTCGCGCTGGCCATCGCCGAGCAGACCCTCCCGACCGACCCGCGGGGCGGAGAGGTCCCCTTCGGCCCGGTGCAGCCGGCCCCGGCGGACGCCGATGTCTACACCCGGCTCGCCGCCTGGCTCGGCCGCGAGGTCTGAGGGCGAGCCAGTTCTGACGAGCCGATTCTGAGGGCGAGCCGATAAGGGCGCGGGGCTCTACTGATCAACTGCGTGCGCGAAAACGGAAGGTACGCCGCCGTCACCGCCTCGCGGCGAACAGTTGCACCCCGTTGCGCACGGCGCTTCGGGGTGCAACTCGCGCCGGCGCACCAGGTACGGTCGCGCCCCTGCGGAGCTACTCGCGGCCCGCCGAGGTGAAGCTCATGTCGGCGTACCGGGTGCCCGCCACCTGGCCGGCGATCGGCTCCAGCTCCGCCAGCTCCTCGGCGGTCAGCCGCAGGCTCGCCGCAGCGGTGTTCTCGGCAAGCCGACTGCGCTTACGGGTGCCCGGGATCGGCACCACCGTCAGCCCGTGCACCTCGGCCCGCTGCTGCACCCAGGCGAGCGCGACCTGCGCTGCGGTGGCGCCCCGTCCGGCGGCGATCTTCTGGATCGGGGCGACCAGCGCCGCGTTCTCGGCCGCGTTGGCCCCGCTGAACTGCGGGTGGTTGCGCCGGTAGTCGCCCTCGGTCAGCTCCTCGGCGGCCGCGAACGACCCCGTCAGGAAGCCCCGCCCGAGCGGCGAGTACGGCACGAAGGCGACCCCGAGCTCGGCGGCGGCCGGGACGGCGGTGCGCTCGACGTCGCGGGAGAAGATCGACCACTCGGACTGCAGCGCGGCGATCGGGTGCACCGCGTACGCCTCGCGCAGCTCGTCCCCGGTGACCTCGGAGAGCCCGAGGTGACGCACCTTGCCGGCCTGGACCAGTTCGGCCATCGCGCCGACCGAGTCGGCGAGCGGGACGGCCGGGTCGCGGCGGTGCATGTAGTACAGGTCGATGACGTCCACGCCGAGCCGGCGCAGCGAGGCGTCCACGGCGCTGCGGATGTACGCCGGGTCGTTGCGAACGCCCCGGTAGGCCGGGTCGTCGGCGCGGCGCTCGATGGCGAACTTGGTGGCCAGGACGACCTTGTCGCGGTTGGCCCGGACGAACGGGCCGATCAGCTCCTCGTTGTGGCCGGAGCCGTAGACGTCAGCGGTGTCGAAGAGGGTGACGCCGAGGTCGAGGGCGGCGTCCAGGGTGGCGAGCGCCTCGGCGGTGTCGGTCGGGCCGTAGAACTCGCTCATGCCCATGCAGCCGAGGCCCTGGATGCCGACGGTGGGGCCGTTGCTGCCGAGGACGGCGGTGGGGAGGCTCATGCGCTCTGCTTCTTCCTGTCGTTCGCGGTTCGTGAGTACAGGTCGATCTTGTAGTCGAGGACGGCGAGGGTCGCGTGCAGATCGGCGATCTTCTGCCGGACCTCCTCGCGGTGGGCGACGAGGATGTCGCGCCGGTCGCCGTAGGTCTGCTCGCCGGCCCGGGCCAGCTCCACGTACCGGAGCATGTCGGCCACCGGCATGCCGGTCAGCCGCAGCCGGCCGAGGAAGGCCAGCCGGGTCAGGTCCGCGTCGCTGTAGCGGCGCTGGCCGGAGTAGGAGCGGTCGATCGGGTCGAGCAGACCGATCCGTTCGTACCAGCGCAGCGTGTGGGCCGTCAGACCGCTCGCGGCGGCGACCTCGCTGATGGTGTGCCGCGGGGTCCGGTCGGCGTCCGAACTCGCTGCTTGGTACGCCTCGCCGCAGGTGAGCAGGTCGACTGAGATCGGTGCGAGCGTTGCCATGGTGGACCCCCGGTGGTCGGCGACGACTACGAAGCTACTGAGTTAGAGCGCACTCCAAGCAAGCCTCCCACGCGGGTCGGACGGGCCGGAGTCGTTAGAGTCGGCCCATGCAGAGCTTGCGGATGATCGAGGACTGGCCGGTGCCCAACGCGGCGACCGCCGTGGTGCGCGGGGCTGACGGCGCCCTGCTGGGTGAGAACGGGCCGCAGGAGCGGCTGTTCCCGCTGGCGTCGGTGACCAAGCTGCTCACCTCGTACGCCGTGCTGGTCGCGGTCGAGGAGGGCGTCTTCGAGCTGGACGACCCGGCGGGCCCGGAGGGTTCGACGGTGCGGCACCTCCTGGCGCACACCTCGGGGCTGGCCTTCGACGAGCACCGGGTGATGGCGCCTCCCGGCAACCGGCGGCTGTACTCCAACGCCGGGTTCGACGTGCTGGCCGACACCCTGACCAAGGCCTCCGGCATCAACTTCGCGCAGTACGCGGCGGAGGCGGTGTTCGAACCGCTCAGGATGCGGGCGACGCTGATCAACACCGCGCACCGCTCCCCGGCGGGCGCGGGCGGCCTCTCCACGGTGGCCGACCTGGCCCTGTTCGCGGCGGAGCTCCAGGCTCCCAAGCTGCTGGACCCGTCCACGGTGCACGCCGCCACCCGCGAGGTCGCGTACCCGGGCCTGAGCGGCGTCCTGCCCGGCTTCGGCCACCGCAGGCCGAACGACTGGGGCCTGGGCTTCGAGATCCGCGGCGACAAGTCCCCGCACTGGACGGGCGCCGGGAGCTCGCCGGAGACCTTCGGCCACTTCGGGCAGTCCGGCACCTTCCTCTGGGTCGACCCGGCGGCGGGCGCGGCCTGCATCGCCCTGACGGACCGTGACTTCGGCCCCTGGGCGGCCGAGGCCTGGCCCCTCTTCACCGACGCGGTGCTCGCCGAACTGCACGGCTGACGCACCGTACGCCCATGGGGGCGCACCCTACGCACATGGGCACCCCCAGGGGCGCACCGTACGCACATGGGCACCCCCCGGGGCGCGGGGAACTGCGCGACCAGGGCACAACGTAGGTGCACGGTTGATCGCGCAGTTCCCCGCGCCCCTCCTGTGGTTGCCCTCAGCCGTACGAGACCGGGGGCCCTCAGCCGTACGAGACCGGCGAGTGCATCTCCCAGAGCAGCAGCTCCGCGCCGTCCGGCCCCGCCGTCGGGTCCGCGAAGGCCGGGCCGGTGGCGCGGACGCTGTCGCCCGGCTCCATCGAGCGGCCGCCGCCCTGCGGGCCGGGGACAGTGCGGTAGCCGAGCGATCCGGCCACCAGGTGGGCGTAGCGGTACGGGGCCTCCGGCAGGGCGGGCAGCGGCTGCCACGGGCCGGCCGTGACCAGGTACAGGGCGGCGTCGCTCCGGCGCAGCCGCAGCGCCGCTGACCCGCTGTCACGCTCCATGCCCGAGGCCAGCAGTGTCAGACCGTCGGCCGAGGGCTCGACGCGGCGCAGCCCGTACACGGGCGGGGCGTCGAAGGTGTCCGGCTGCAGCCACATCTGGACGAAGCGGACCGGCACCTCGGCTCCGCCGACGTTGCGCTCCGTGTGGGTTACGCCGGAGCCCGCGCCGAGGTGCTGGATCATCCCGGGCCTGACCACGCCCGCATGGCCGTCGCTGTCGCGGTGGGCCAGGGCTCCCTCGACGACCCAGGTGAGGATCTCGGTGTCCCGGTGGCGGTGCTCGTCGAAGCCGGCGCCGGGCGCCAGGGTCTCCTCGTTGCAGGCGAGCAGCGCGCCGAAGTGGGTGTTCTTGGGGTCGTAGTGCCCCGAGAAGGAGAAGGCGTGTCTGGTCTCGATGCCTTCGGCCGGGGTGGAGCGGTAACGCTCGGGGGCTCGGCGCAGGTCGGCGCGAGGTCGGGTGGCGGCGTCGGTCACGGCTCCACGGTAGCCGGTGTGACCGGGGCCACCGGGCCGATCCGGCGGGGGTGTGCGCGAGCACCCGTCGCGGTGAGGCAGTCTTGTCCTGTGCCAGCCGCTTCAGCGAATCCCGACAAGAAGACCCCGGCCAAGAGGACCGCAGCCGGGAAGGCCGCCCCTGCCAAGGCGGCGCCCGCTAAGCCTGCGCCCGCGAAGGCTGCGCCCGCGACGACAGGGGAGGGCAAGACCCCGGACGCGACACGCCCCAGCCGGGGCGGCCGCCTGACGGCGCAGGAGCGCAAGCTCGTTGCCGAGCGGGCCGAGCTGCGGGCCGCGACGCTCAAGCGGCTGGAGAGGTCCTCGGGCAAGCTGGCCTCGGCCGCGATCGCCCGGATGGACGACCAACTGGGCTGGTACCGGCGGATGCCACCGGAGCACCGCTCCTGGATCGGCCTGGTCGCGCAGGCCGGCATCGCCGCCTTCACCGAGTGGTACCGGCACCCGGAGGCTCCGCAGGCGATCAGCACGGACGTCTTCGGCACCGCGCCGCGCGAGCTGACCAGGGCCATCACGCTGCGTCAGACGGTCGAGCTGATCCGCACCACCATCGAGGTGATGGAGGAGGCCATCGAGGAGGTGGCCGCCCCGGGCGACGAGGCCGGGATGCGCGAGTCGGTGCTGGTCTACGCCCGGGAGATCGCCTTCGCGACCGCCCAGGTGTACGCCCAGGCGGCCGAGGCGCGCGGCGCCTGGGACGCCCGCCTGGAGGCGCTGGTCGTCAACAGCCTGCTCTCGGGCGACGCGGACGAGGGAGTGCTCTCCCGGGCCGCCGCCCTGGGCTGGGGCCAGCCGAGCCAGGTCCGGGTGGTGATGGGCAGCGCCCCCGACGGGGACAGCGAGCTGGTGGTCGAGGCGATCCGACGGGCCGCCAGGTACGCCAAGCTGCACGTGCTGACCGGGGTGCTGGGCAAGCGTCTGGTCGTGGTGGTCGGTGGCGACAAGGAGCCGGTGCACGCGGCCCGCGCCCTGATCGGCCAGTTCGCGCCAGGCCCGGTGGTGGTCGGCCCGACGGTCGGCGACCTGCTCTCGGCGACCAGGTCCGCACACGCCGCCGCGGCCGGCCTGAGGGCCTGCGCGGCCTGGCCGGACGCCCCGCGCCCCGTACTGGCGGACGATCTGCTGCCCGAGCGCGCCCTGGCCGGCGACCAGGCGGCCCGGCGTCAGCTGGTGGAGGAGATCTACACACCGCTCGACGAGGCCGGGTCGGCACTCCTGGAGACGCTGAGTGTCTACCTGGAGCAGGCCTCCTCGCTGGAGGGCGCCGCGCGCATGCTCTTCGTCCACCCGAACACCGTGCGCTACCGGCTGCGACGTGTGACTGACGTCACGGGCTATGCTCCATCCGACGTACGTTCGGCCTTCACCCTGCGCATCGCGCTTGCGCTGGGCCGTCTCGGATCGGTCGCCGATCAGAGTTGACCGGCCTGTAGGGACTCCACAATCCGGCGTGCTTTTCTTCGTTACCGTCGCCTACCCGCCCCCGGGCGTCCGGCGAGAGAGGGTTGAACCGTGCTCGTAATCGTCGCCCCTGGACAGGGTGCCCAGACCCCCGGATTCCTCAGCCCTTGGCTTGAGCTGGACGGCGCCGCCGACCGGTTGAAGCGCTGGTCCGCCGTGGCCGGGCTCGACCTGGTCCACTACGGCACCGAGGCGTCCGAGGAGGAGATCAAGGACACCGCCGTCGCCCAGCCGCTGCTGGTCGCCGCGGGCCTGCTCACCGCCCGGGCCCTGTTCCCCGACGAGGCCACGGCCCGCAAGCTGGTCGGCGCGGTCGCCGGCCACAGCGTCGGTGAGATCACCGCGGCCGCCGGTGCGGGTGTGCTCAGCGCACACGAGGCACTGACCTTCGTCCGCGAGCGGAGCCTGGCGATGGCCGAGGCCGCCGCCGTGACCGCGACCGGGATGACCGCCGTACTCGGCGGGGAACCCGAGGTCGTCGCGGCCAAGCTCGCCGAACACGGTCTGACGGCCGCCAACAACAACGGCGGTGGCCAGATCGTCGCGGCCGGCACCCTGGAGCAGCTGGCGGCGCTCAAGGCCGACCCGCCGGCCGGTTCCCGGGTGATCCCGCTCAAGGTGGCCGGTGCGTTCCACACCGAGCACATGGCCCCGGGCGTGGAGCGGCTCGCCAAGCTGGCGCCCACCCTGACCGTGGCCGACCCGCAGGTCGCGTACGTCTCCAACAAGGACGGCGAGGTCGTGGCCTCGGGCGCCGAGGTGCTCGACCGTCTGGTGTCGCAGGTGTCCAACCCGGTCCGCTGGGACCTGTGCATGGAGACGCTGCAGCAGCTCGGCGCGACGGCCGTGATCGAGCTGGCTCCGGCCGGCACCCTCACCAACCTGGTCAAGCGCAACCTCAAGGGTGTGGCGACGCTGGCCCTCAAGACCCCCGCCGACCTCGACAAGGCGCGCGCGCTGGTCGAGGAGCACGGCGGTCAGGAGCAGAACGTATGAGCACTCCTCAGATCCGGCCTGCCTCCGGTGCCCAGTACTCGCGGATCCACGGCGTGGGCGGCTACCGCCCGGTCCGGGTGATCCCGAACGCCGAGGTGCTGAACTGGATCGACTCCTCCGACGAGTGGATCCGCACGCGCAGCGGCATCGCCGAGCGCCGCTGGGCGGGACCGGAGGAGACCGTCGCCGAGATGTCGGTGCAGGCGGCCGGCAAGGCGATCGCGCAGGCCGGCATCGCTCCGGAGCAGATCGGCGGCGTGATCGTCGCGACCGTCTCGCACCTCAAGCAGACCCCCGCCATCGCCACCGAGATCGGCCAGCGGCTCGGCTGCGGGACCGCCCCGGCCTTCGACATCTCCGCCGCCTGCGCGGGCTTCGGCTACGGCCTGAGCCTGGCGGACGGCATGGTGCGCGGCGGCAGCGCCGACTACGTGCTGGTGATCGGCGTGGAGCGGCTCAGCGACCTGACCGATGTGACGGACCGTTCGACGGCCTTCATCTTCGGCGACGGCGCGGGCGCGGCCGTGGTCGGCCCGTCGGACACCCCCGGCATCGGCAAGGTGATCTGGGGCTCGGACGGTTCGCAGAAGGACGTCATCTCGCAGACCCAGGCCTGGGACACCGCCTTCGCCAAGGAGGACGCCGTCAACGGCGTCGGCGGCGAGATCAAGTGGCCCGCGCTGCGGATGGAGGGCCAGGCGGTCTTCCGCTGGGCCGTGTGGGAGATGGCCAAGGTGGCCCAGCAGGCGCTGGACGCCGCCGGGATCACCGCGGACCAGCTCGGTGCGTTCATCCCGCACCAGGCCAACATGCGCATCACCGATGCCATGATCAAGAAGCTGCAGCTGCCCGATTCGGTGCCGGTCGCACGCGACATCGCCGAGACCGGCAACACCTCGGCCGCCTCCATCCCACTGGCGATGGAGCGCATGCTGGAGAGCGGGGAAGCGAAGAGCGGGGACCTCGCGCTGATCATCGGCTTCGGGGCGGGTCTGGTCTACGCAGCAGCAGTCGTTACTCTCCCCTAGGCATCACCCCCCGTTGCACCACCGTGCCCCGCACCCGCGGGCGCGGCACAGAAAACCTGCCGACTGCCCGCCGGGCAGTGGGTAACCCACAGTGAAGAGGAGCAGCCACTATGGCTACCAAGGACGAGGTCCTGGAAGGTCTCGCTGAGATCGTCAACGAGATCGCCGGTATCCCGGCCGAGGACGTCGAGCTCGACAAGTCCTTCACCGACGACCTGGATGTCGACTCGCTCTCCATGGTCGAGGTCGTCGTGGCCGCCGAGGAGCGCTTCGACGTGAAGATCCCGGACGACGAGGTCAAGAACCTCAAGACCGTCGGCGACGCCGTGGACTACATCCTCGCCAACGCCTGACCCTTCGTCAGTCGCTCCGACTGACCGGTCGGCCGGGGTACCTCCCGTACCCCGGCCGCCCAACCCCTCCGGCCCCTCCGCACCCTCCCTGCCACACGTGAGAGAAGAAGAACCAGTGACCGCTGAAAACCGCACCGTGGTCGTCACGGGTATCGGCGCCTTCACGCCGCTGGGCGGCGACGCCGCCTCGTTCTGGGAGGGCCTGCTCGAGGGCCGCTCCGGCGTGGCCGCGCTGACCGAGGAGTGGGCCGCCGACCTGCCCGTCCGGATCGCCGCGCGCACCGCCGTGGAGCCGGGCGACGTCCTGCCCCGCCCGCTGGCCCGCAAGCTGGACCGCTCGGCGCAGTTCGCGCTGATCGCGGCCCGCGAGGCCTGGGCCGACGCCGGGTACGAGACCCCGGCCACCGACGAGTCCTCCAAGCTCGCCCCCGAGCGCCTGGGCGCCGTGATCGCCTCCGGCATCGGCGGGGTGACGACTCTTCTCGACCAGTACGACGTGCTGAAGGAGAAGGGCGTCCGCAAGGTCTCCCCGCACACCGTCCCGATGCTGATGCCCAACTCCCCGGCGGCCAACGTCGGCCTGGAGGTCGGCGCTCGCGCGGGCGTGCACACCCCCGTCTCCGCCTGTGCCTCCGGCGCCGAGGCGATCGGCTACGCGATCGAGATGATCCGTACCGGCCGCGCCGACGTCGTGGTGGCCGGCGGCACCGAGGCGGCGATCCACCCGCTGCCGATCGTCGCCTTCGCCAACATGATGGCGATGTCCAAGAACAACGACGAGCCCGAGCGCGCCTCCCGCCCGTACGACAAGGGCCGGGACGGCTTCGTGCTCGGCGAGGGCGCCGGCGTGGTCGTGCTGGAGTCGGCGGAGCACGCCGCGGCCCGCGGCGCCCGCGTCTACTGCGAGGCCATCGGCCAGGGCCTGTCCTCGGACGCCCACCACATCGCCCAGCCGGAGCCGACCGGCGCCGGTGTGGCCCGCGCCATCTCCCACCTCTTCGAGTTCAACGAGCTGGACAAGGCCGAGGTGGTGCACGTCAACGCGCACGCCACCTCGACCCCGCAGGGCGACGTCGCGGAACTGAAGGCGCTCCGCAAGGAGCTCGGCGAGCACCTGGATCACATCGCGGTCTCCGCCACCAAGTCGATGACCGGCCACCTGCTGGGCGGCGCGGGCGGCATCGAGACCGTGGCCACCGTGCTGGCCCTGCACCACCGCCTCGCCCCGCCGACCATCAACGTCGACGACCTGGACGACGAGGTGGACGCCGACATCGTGACCGGCGAGCCGCGCAAGCTGCCCGAGGGCCGGATCGCGGCGCTGAACAACTCGTTCGGCTTCGGCGGCCACAACGTGGTGCTCGCGTTCCGCAGCGTCTGACGGTTGAACCAGTAGGGGCGCGGGGAACTGCGCGAAACGGAAGACACGGCGCCGTAGCCTTCCGAATCGCACAGTTCCTCGCGCCCCTACTGGTTGGCCGGTTGCGCCAGAGTTCTCAGACCACCTGATGCAGCCAGCGGACGGGCGCGCCCTCGCCCGCGTAGCGGAAGGGCTCCAGCTCGTCGTCCCACGGCTTGCCCAGCAGCCGGGCCAGGTCGGCCTCCAGGTCGCTGCCCTCGGTCTTGGCCCGGAGCAGTACGGCCCGCAGCCGGTCCTCCGGGATCAGGATGTCGCCGTGCATTCCGGTCACGGCGTGGAAGATGCCGAGCGCGGGCGTGCTGCTGTAACGCTCGCCCTCGGCGATGGCGCAGGGCTCGCTGGTGACCTCGTAGCGGATCAACTGCCAGCCGCGCAGGGCGGATGCGAGCTTGGACGCGGTACCGGGCTCCCCCTGCCAGGAGAGCTCGGCCCGCCAGTGGCCGGGCGCGGCCGGCTGGCGGATCCAGTCGAGGCTGACCCGCACGCCGAGCACGCCCGACACCGCCCACTCGACGTGCGGGCAGAGCGCGCGGGGCGCGGAGTGGATGTACAGGACTCCACGTGTCGTCACCGGGACCTCCAGGCTGTGGACGAGGGTCGCCTTCCCCAGCTGCCTCGTGCCCGTCGCCGGTCGTGTCCTGCTGCCTGCTGTCTACTGCCTGCCTGAATGTCTGCTGGCTTACTGCCCCCGCGGAGCTCAACTTATTCGACATTAGGTCATCAAGTTGAGCAAAACGGACAACCTTTCACCCCATGCTAGCCGGATCCCAGGCGGGGTCTACCCCTCGCCCGGATCTCTCCCCCGAACGGCCCCATCCGGGAGGGATCAACGGTAGCGCCCGCACTCGGACTCCGCGTGACGGCCCGTCGGAACCCGGTGCGTTCACGCCGCCACGCGCCCGTACGCAAACCGCTCCCACGGACCGGAGTCCATGGGAGCGGTGCGATCCGACGGTGCGTCAGACCAGGCTGAGTGCGACGTCGATGTTGCCGCGGGTGGCGTTGGAGTACGGGCAGACCTGGTGCGCCTGCTCGACCAGCTGCTGCGCCGTCGCCGCGTCCAGCGCGGGCAGCGTGACGGCGAGGTCGACCGCGAGGCCGTAGCCGCCGGCCGCGTTCGGGCCGATGCCGACCTTGGCGGTCACCTCGGCGCCGGTGACGTCCGCCTTCGCCCGACGGGCGACCACGAAGAGCGCGCTCTGGAAGCAGGCCGCATACCCGGCCGCGAAGAGCTGCTCGGGGTTGGTGCCCTCACCGCTGCCGCCGAGCTCCCTGGGCGGGCGGACGGTGACGTCCAGCAGGCCGTCGGAGGAGGCGACGCGGCCGTCGCGGCCTCCCTCGGCGGTGGCTATGGCGGTGTAGGCGATCTTGGTGGGCTTGCCCGACATGAGGTAACTCCTGGCTGTGGTGAGGGAATTGGAAGGCAGGGTCAGGAGGCGAGCCGGACGACCATCTTGCCGGTGTTGTCGCCGCGCAGCAGGCCCAGGAAGGCCTCGGCGGTGTTCTCCACGCCGTCCACGACGGTCTCGTCGTAGCGGAGGCTGCCGTCCTTCAGCCAGCCGGCCACCTCGGCCACGAACTGCGGCTGGAGCGCCGCGTGGTCGCGGACCAGCAGGCCCTGCAGGCGCAGCCGCTTGCCGATGGCGAGCGCCAGGTTGCGCGGTCCGGCCGGGGCGGAGGTGTCGTTGTACTGGGCGATGGCGCCGCACAGGGTCACCCGGCCGTGGACGTTGAGCGCACCGATGGCGGCCTCGAGGTGGTCACCGCCGACGTTGTCGAAGTAGACGTCGATGCCCTCCGGCGCGGCCTTGGCGAGCTGCTCGCGGACCGGTCCGTCCTTGTAGTTGAACGCGGCGTCGAAGCCGTAGTCCTCGACGAGCTTGGCCACCTTCTCGGCCGAGCCGGCCGAGCCGATCACCCGGGCGGCACCCTTGAGCTTGGCGATCTGGCCGACCAGCGAGCCGACCGCACCGGCCGCGCCGGAGACGAAGACGGTGTCGCCCTCCTTGAAGCTCGCGACCTCCAGCAGACCGGCGTACGCGGTCAGGCCGGGCATGCCGAGAACGCCCAGGTAGTAGGAGAGCGGGGCGAGCTTCGGGTCGACCTTCACCGCGTGCTTGGCGTCGAGGGTGGCGTACTCGCGCCAGCCGAGCCCGTGCAGCACGGCGTCGCCGACCTCGAATCCGTCGGCCTGCGAGGCGACCACATAGCCGACCGCGCCGCCGTCCATCGCCGCACCGAGCTGGAACGGCGGGACGTACGACTTCACGTCGTTCATCCGGCCCCGCATGTACGGGTCCACCGACAGGTACTCATTGCGGACCAGGATCTCGCCCGGGCCCGGCTGCCTGACCGGGGCCGCGACCAGGGCGAAGTCCTCCGGCTTCGGCCAGCCCTCCGGCCTGGCGGCCAGGTGCCACTCGCGGGCGGTGGTGGGCGTTGCCTGCTCTGACATCGATGCGCTCCTCTGGGGCTGGGACTGTCCCCCACGGTTACCGGTCGACCTGAAAGGTTGACCCTTTAAAGCAATCGTGGACATGAAAGGTTCACGTTGTCAAATGTTCAGCTAGACTGGTTGGCATGGAGACCCAGACGACCCCGATCGCCCCGCCGCCCGCCGACGCGATCACCCGCGAGGTCGTGGACCTCATGGCGGGCCTGGTCGCACTGTTCCACCGCGAGTACGAGGAGGCGGCCGCCGCCCGCTCGCTCACCGGGGCCCAGGCCAAGGTGCTGGCGCTGCTGCGGCGCGGCCCGATGCCGATGCGGCACATCGCCCAGACGCTGAGCTGCGAGCCGTCCAACATCACCGGCATCGTCGACCGCCTGGAGGCCCGCGGCTTCGTCACCCGGGAGGCCGACCCGCAGGACCGCAGGGTCAAGCTGGTCGCCCCCACGGACGCCGGCCAGGCCGCCACTGAGGAGCTCCGCGAGTCGCTGAACTTCGCCCGCGAGCCGCTGGCCGCCCTCGCCGAGGACGAGCGGACGCAGCTGCGCGACCTGCTGCGCCGGATGCTCGAGGGCGCGGGCTCGGAGGCCGTCGACGCCTGACGCGAGCACCGCTCGCCGCATGCCGCGGTCAGTGCGGCAAGGATCACCCTTGCCGGATCACGCAAGCGTGTAACCGTACGCCTCGCCGAACCGTCTATCTGGTGAGAGCCACACCAGCCAGCCGGATCTCCGGGCGGCCGTACAGAGAGCGCTGATGATGACCGACGTGAAACGCCGGCCCCCGAGGGGTGCCCGCGCGCCCCGCCGGGCGCGCCTCGCCCGGGCCGCCGGTGCGACCGCCGCCGTCCTGGTGCTGGCCACCGCCGGTGCCGGTGCCTGGTTCTACCGGCACCTCGACAGCAACATCAGCATCTTCGACCCCGGCGGCATCGCCACCAGCCGCCCGCCGGCCGCCCCGCCCGTCGCCGGCGGTGGACGCCCGGTCAACGTCCTGCTGCTCGGCTCGGACACCCGGGAGAACGGCAACAGCAGCCTCGGCGGCGGCGAGGAGGGCGTCGGCCACTCCGACACCGCCATCCTGCTGCACGTGTACGGCGACCACCGGCACGCCGTCGGCGTCTCGATCCCGCGCGACACCCTGGTCACCATCCCCGCCTGCAGGCTGCCCAGCGGCAAGTGGACCAGCCCGCACACCGGCCAGATGTTCAACTCCGCCTTCACCATCGGCGAGTACCCCCAGGGCAACCCCGCCTGCACCCAGAACACCGTCGAGGCGCTCACCGGCCTGCGGGTCGACCACACCATCGTGGTCGACTTCAAGGGCTTCGCGGCGATGACGGACGCCGTACACGGCGTGGACGTCTGCGTCCCCAACGACGTCGACTCGTACGGCATAAAGCTCGCCAAGGGCCGGCAGACCCTCTCCGGGCAGCAGGCGCTGGACTACGTCCGAGCCCGCCACGGCTTCGGTGACGGTTCGGACATCGGGCGGGTCAAGCGCCAGCAGGCCTTCCTCTCCTCCCTCATCAAGAAGGTCCAGGGCCAGGGCTTCAACCCCACCACCCTGCTGCCGCTGGCCGACGCGGCCACCAAGTCGCTGACGGTGGACCCGGGTCTGGGCACCGCGTTGAAGCTCGCCGACTTCGCCCAGTCGCTGCAGAACATCAAGCTCGGCGACATCAGCTTCGTCACCGTGCCCTGGCGCTACGCGGGCGAGCGGGTCGCCCTGGTCCACCCCGACGTGGACTCCCTGTGGGACCTGCTGCGCAGGGACCGCACGCTCGACGGCCAGAGCACCGGCCAGGTGACCACGAGCCCGACGCCCTCAGCCACCGCCTCGCCCGCCACCGCCGTCCCCGTTCTGGTCGTCAACGGCAGCCGGTCCGGCGGCCTCGCCAAGCAGGCCGCCGAGACCCTCAGGGCCAAGGGCTACGAGGACGTCACCGTCGGCACCGACACCGCGAGCCGCCGCACCACCGTGATCGGGTACGCCTCCGGCCTGCAGGCGGCCGCCGCGCAACTCGCCCAGTACTTCCCGGGCGCAGACGTCCGGGCCGACGCGAACAGCGACGGCGTCACCATCACCCTGGGCCGGGACTACGCCTCGGACGAGAGCTCCACCCCCGCCCCCACGGCCCTCCCCACCGGCGTCCCCACCGCGATCGCGGAGAACACCCGCAAGGCCGACACCGACCTCTGCTCCAACCTGACCTTCGGCTGACCGGCGACCGATCCCAGGGGTCACACCGGGTCGGGCAGTCCGGTGACCACGGCGGTGGCCCGGCTGCCCGGCGGCAGGGCGGCCGTCCCGGCCAGCCCGTACACGGCGTGCAGCATCTTCGCCACGTACCGGCGCTCGACGGCGATGCCGTGGCGCTGCTCGAACTCCGCGGCGAAGGAGTCGAGTTCGGCGGGCACACGCCCGTAACCGCCACCGTGGTACCCGTGGTGGATCCGCCAGTTGGCGAACTCCCTTCCGTACGCGGAGTGGTGAAGCTTCGTCACCTCGGTTTCCAGGTAGCCCTCACCCCGCAGCACGGCCACCCCCATGGCCCGCCCGCCGGGTGGCAGGCCCGCCGCGATCCCCGCCAGGGTGCCGCCGGTGCCGACCGGGCAGCAGACCACGTCGCGCTCGCCCAGGTCCGGGATCTCGCGCGGGATCTCCGCCGCGCCGGCCACGGCGAGCGCGTTGGAGCCGCCCTCGGGCAGGACCAGGCAGCGGCCCCAGCGCCGCTCCAGATCGTGGTACTCCCCCGTCGCGACGGCCCGGAACTCCGCGCGGGAGACGAACTCCAGCTCCATCCCGGCCGCCTCGGCCGCCCGCAGCGACCAGTTGCGCGGCGCCGTCGCCAACTCCTCGCCCCGGATCACCCCGACGCAGGCCAGCCCCAGCGCCTGCGCGGCCGCCGCCGTCGCGCGGACGTGGGTGGAGTACGCCCCGCCGAAGGTGACCAGCCGGGTGCACCCCTCGGCGAGGGCCCGTTCCAGGTTGGGCGCCAGCTTGCGCCACTTGTTCCCGGGCACCGTCGGATGCGCCAGATCGTCCCGCTTCAGCCGCAGCTCGACCCCGGCCCGCGCCAGTACGGGATCGGCGACGGCCACCAGCGGGGTCGGCAGATCGGCGGGCACGAGCACCGGTCCAGCATACGGAAGCCGGGAGTCAGGCCTCCTTGGAGGACTGGAGGTGGGCGAAGACCACGATGTTGTCCGTGTAGTCCTTGAGCTTCTTGTCGTACGCGCCGCCGCAGGTGATCAGGCGCAGCTGGGCGTCGGACGTGTCGGCGTACACCTGGGCGTCCGGGAAGCTGTTCTTGGGGAAGGTCTGGACCGAGTCGACCACGAAGGTCGCGACGATGCCGTCGGCGCGGGTGATGTCGACGGTGCTCCCCGGGGCCAGCAGGTGGAGCATCAGGAAGACGGCCGGGCCGGTCTTGGTGTCGACGTGACCGGCCACGACGGCGCTGCCGCGCTCACCGGGCGAGGCGCCGCCCCGGTACCAGCCCACGAGGTTGTGGTTGTCCGCCGGCGGGGCGTCCAGCGAGCCGGCGGCATTGAGACCGAGCTCCATGAACGGCGCGTCCAGGAAGAGCTGGGGGATCCTCAGCCGGGTCGGCTTCGACCGGGGCAGCGTGGGGACGGCCGGAGCGGAGTGGGAGGGCCGGGTGGGAGTCACCCCCGGAGCAGCCGGAGCCGCCGGGGCGGCCGCGCCGGCGACGGCCGCGGTCTGGGGTGGCGTCACCGGGGAGTCGTCCACGGACTGGTACATCACCAGCAGCCCCAGGGCCGCCGCCCCCATGGCCCACTTGAAGATGCGCGGACTCCCCTGGGTCGCGGGCCCGCTCGGTGTCGACGTCTGATTGCTCATCGGGGCGATACCTCTCCTCGGAACGGTGGTCAGCTGTCCGGACACCCCGCCGTGGCCGGCGCCCGAGGGCGACGGCCACGACAGGACGATGAGTGGTGGCCGGACTCAGGCCACGCCGTCCGCGGACCGGCGACGGCGGAGGGAGTACGCGCCGACACCGATGCCGCCCGCGAGCAGGGCCGCACCGCTGGCCAGACCGCCGCCGGAGACGGCGAGGCCGCCACCGCCGGTGTGGACGCCACCGTGCGGCTTCTTGTTGTCCTGCCAGGACGACTCCGCCTCGTCCGTCTTCTCCTCGCTCTTGGCCGCGGGCTTGTCCTCGGCCTTGGCGGTCTTCTCCTCGCTCTTGGCCGCGGGCTTGTCCTCGGCCTTGGCGGGCTTGTCCTCCTTCTTCGCGGCGGGCTTCTCCTCCTTCTTGACCTCCTTCTCCGCCGTCACCTTCTCCTCGGTCACCTTCTGGTCGGTCACCTTGTCGTCCGTCGCCTTCTGCTGGTCGACGGTCGGGGCCGAGTTCTCCTGCCACACCTGCTGGTCGGTGGCGGGTGCCGGAGCTGCCGGAGCTGCCGGAGCGGGAGGGGTGTCCGCGTAGGCGGCGGGGGCCCCGAGGGCCAGGACGGCGGCGACAGCGGCGCCGGTGAGAAGAGAGCGTTCAACACGCATGAGGGTGATCCTTCCGGCGCCTCCGGTCGAGTGCCGACCCATCGTCAGCTCGCGGATCGTGGACGCGCCTCCCTCACCGTGGGTCAGAGGCCGCTCACCCGCCACCGCTCGGATCCCATCCGGGTGAGGCCCCGGGCCTTTCGGGTGGAGGATTCCCCGCGACATCGCCCGGTGCCGCACTTCCGGGGACAGATACGTCATGCTGTCACGCCATCAGATCATGTCCCGCAGGCTGCTACTGAGCGTGGCCGGGGTGACCCTGCTGTCCGCCACGGCCTGCGGCGCCCCGTCCACCAGCAAGGGCGATGCCGGCGCCGGCGGTGCCGGCGGCCCGGGCGCGGCCCCCTCCCCCGGTCCCGTCCCCCCTGCCACGACCCCGTCCGGGCCCCCTGCGGGCACCCGCGCCGGATCGCCGCCGGCGGTCAACGTGCCGAGCCCCGCCCTCAGCTCCCCCGCGGCTGAGCGCCGGATCAGCAATCCGCTCTACTCCCTCGCCTCCCACGACAAGCTCGTCGCCCTCACCCTGGACGACGGACCCGACCCCACCCACACGCCCGCCGTGCTGGCGATCCTGCGGAAGCACGGGGTCAGGGCCACCTTCTTCCTGGTCGGCGAGAACGCCGCCGAGCACCCCGCCCTGGTACGCGAGATCGCCCAGGAGGGCCACCACCTCGCCAACCACACCTGGACCCACCCGGACCTCAGGAACCTCCCGGACGCCCAGGTCCGCGACGAGCTGGAGCGCACCTCCGAGGTCCTGCAGAAGGCCACCGGCAAGCCGCTGACCTGGTTCCGGGCACCCGGCGGCGACTTCTCGTCCGTGACCCTGCGCACCTGCTCGGAGCTGGGCATGCGGCCGATGGGGTGGTCCGTGGACCCTCGGGACTGGGCACGCCCCGGCACGTCCAAGATCACCACACGCGTCCTGGAGGCCATCAGGCCCGGCTCGATCGTCCTCAACCACGACGGCGGCGGCGACCGCTCGCAGACCATCGCGGCCCTGCAGACGTACCTGCCGATGCTCATCGACGACGGCTACCAGTTCACCGCCCCCAGGTGATCCGAGCCGTACGTCCCGGGCGGTCCGCCACCTCGACGACCGCCCGCGAAGGACTCGTCAACGGGACGTCCGCAGGGCGTTCCCGGACGGGTGAACCTCGGCGTGTCGGCGCTTCGCCGCGCTCTGCCTGCCCTAAAGTTCTCGCAGGTGAGCCCCTGTTTTCATAGGTGGGGCGGGTGGGACTCGAACCCACGACCAAGGGATTATGAGTCCTTGGGACAGCGACCCCATGCAACCCCGGCCATCCCGATCTGTCACGTTCTTCGCAGGTCAAAGGGCATGTGGGCTCTTCCAGCATCACGCCTCCTTCCTACTTGTCACGGTCACTCACGATCGCCGTGTTCCCAGAATGTTCCCAGCGGGACCCTGAAACCACCCCTGGCGAAATCTCCGGCTCGCTCCACCTGCAGCGACCTTGCGAACCAATCCGCCGACCAAGGGAATTTCATACCGAATGAGCCGCGGCCCCACCCCCGAAGGGATGAGGCCGCGACAAGGAGCTTGTCGACCGATGATCCTACTGTCTAGTCGCCCGTCAGGTCACGCGTTGTCGGTCACTGGGCAGCTTCCCTCTTGGTGATGGTGCGCTTCGTGGCGCGGGTGAGCTGAATTCGGGCGAGCGGTTCACCTTCGAGCCAATTGGGCCTGCTGGCGGCGCGCCGGGGCTTGACCGCAAGCACTCGGAGGAGGTGCTTGGTGGCGAGCGTGGCCAGGGTCTTGTGCGGGTCCTTGGTCGACTTGAGGTGGAGGACGGCGTGCCAGGTACGGCCCGGCTGGAGCCGGGCGTCGAGGGCGGTCTGGGCCTTGGCGGCCTCGGCGGGGGTGGTGCTGGCGGGCAGGTCGGGCAGCGGGCCTGCGGTGATCCATGTCTGGAGGCTGAGGCCGTGGGGCTGGAGGCGCAGTCCGAGGCGGTGTCCGTCGGGGTGGGTGAGGTAGGTCGCGCCGGGCGGTCCGGCGTTCTCGGTGCTCCTGACCCAGTCGGGCAGCTGGGTGGCGAGTTGTGCCGCGAATTCGTCGGCGGTGGTCGTGCTCATGCGGTCCTTTCCAGGGGTTGGGTGAGGGTGTCGAGGAGGCGGGCAGCACGGCGCCAGGCGGCTTCGGTGGCGGCCCGTTCGACAGTGCGGTTGCGGTGGGCGATGATCTCGGCGCGTTCGGCGCGGGCTCGGGAGGGCCAGTTGGGCTCGGCGAGGGAGTCGGCCTTGGCGATGACGACATTGGGTCCGAGGTCCCACACGATGGCGTTGACCGCACAGCAGGCGACGGCGATGGGGTCGATGTCGTTGGCAAACCAGTGGAAGTCGGCTGGCTGGTGGCCGGCGTCGCGGATGTGCTGAGCTGCGGCGCGGAGCATGCTGCCGCTGCCAGCAGCAGGGTCGTGGATGCTCAGACCGGGGCGGAGGTCTTCCGGGGAGCCGAGCAGGATGCGGGCCATGAAGTCGCATACGGCGTTGGGTGTGTGGAACTCGCCGCTCCCGGATCTCTGCGCCTTGGATCGCATTTCCATGACGAGGCGGGACAGAACGTCGGCGTCGGACCGGAGACTGGGGTCCTTGTGCCCGGTGATGTCGAGCAGTCCGCTGTTGATCGCGGCGTGCGCGGTCTTGTGGGCGGCGTACAGGAGATCGCTGTCGGCTTCCCCGTGGTTGAGCCAGTCGTGGAGCGGTAGTGCGCGTTCGATGAGGTCGGGGCGGCGCAGCCAGTAGGAGCGCCAAATGTGGCGCAGCAGGTCCGTGAGTTCTGCCGGGTTGAGTGCGAGGACCTGGTCCCCGAGGTCGGGGCCGTGTTCGTCTGCCGGGGCCATCATGGCGAGGGCTCCGACGATGCCAATGGGTATGCCGATGTCGGAACCGCCGCGGGCACTGAACCAGGCGGAGGTGACGTGCTCCCCGACTTGGGAGGCGGCGCGTCGGTGGTCGGCGAACGGGGCGCGGCGGTGCTGGCCGGTTCGAATCTTGGGCTTGGGTGGTGCGGCGGCGGCTTCCTGCGCCGCCTCGACCCATGCGGGCAGAGGGCGGGGAACGACGACCGGTGCACTGCCGGGCAGGAGGCTCATCGTGGGTCCTTTCTGGCGTTCAGGCATGGCGGCCGGCCGGGGGGCTGCGAGCGCGCAGTCCCCCGGCTGCCGGGGTGGCGGTGCGGTGGATCACGCGGGGCGGTGCTGGTCCTCGTTGCGGGCGTCCAGTGCGGCCTGGATGTGCTCTGGTGGGCAGGCGCCGAGGAGGCCCGTGTCCGGCTCGGGCCGCGTGAACCATCCGGCGAAACGCAGGACCCGCTCGTAGCCGTCGGCGCCGCCAGCGAAGCCAGTCCGTGCTGCGTGCTCTTGGTCGCGGGCGATGAAGACCCAGCGGGGCAGCTCGGGCCCTGCGGGGACGACCTGGAAGCCGCCTGCGCGCGGTGCCTCGATCGCGGGCAGCCCGGCAGCGGTGAGGATGGCGATTGCGGTCCGGACCTCGAGGTAGTTGGCGTCCTGGGGGGCGCACCCCGCAGACGGCGCGACGTGCGGGGCGCCGGGCTTCGGGTGCGCGGCGCGGTGGATGGCTTCCACGATTTCGGCGTCGGTGTCGCGGCGCAGGAGCCGGAAGGATGCGGCGGCGATGAGGTTGACGGCGTAGCCGTCGGCGAAGGCCAGGCGCAGGTAGGCCTCGACGCTGAGGCTGGGGTGGTGGTGCTGGCGGTGAGCCTTGAGGGCTTCGCGAACCATTCGGTAGCCGATGGCGACGGCTTCGGCGGGGAGGTCGAGCTGTTCAGCGAGGCGCTGGACGGCGCTGATCCGGTCGATCATGTTGTTCTTCCTTCGCTCATAGCTCCGCCCCGGCCGGTTGGCCGGGGCGGAGGGAGGTGGGTGGTGGCCCGGCCGTGGCCGGGCCACCACCCGGTTGGTCAGCGGCGCTTGCGGGGGCGGGGACGCCGTCCGCCGCATCCGGCGTGGCCGCAGCCGCCGCAGAATCCGCCTCGGTTGCACTCGCACGGGCAGGCCATTTCCGTTTCCTTTCGTCGATTTCTGAATCCTGTCGAATTCCTTACTTATATCTTAGTCGCAATTACCTCCAATTCAAGAAATGCCGAGAAATTTTATAACTGAATTTCTGGCTATTCCCCGCGCTGGGATTCCGCTGCTTCTCTTGCCAGGCGACGGCGGCGTCCACGCTGGTAGTCGCGCTGCGCCTGGCGGCAGGCGGTGCAGGCTCGCTCGCCGTACCGGGAGTGCGCGCGGGCCCCTGCGGGGAGACCGCACGAAGCCCGCATCGGGGGCTCGTCCGGCGCCGGGCCGACGCCGGCCGCAGAGGCAACAGCCCGGCCGTCATGCCACAGGTGACCGCCGCAGACCCCGTCGAATCCGCTCCGGCTCGGCTTGACCTCAGCTACGCACTCAGCGCGGAACGGGCAGTCCTGACAGAGGGCCAGCAGCTCGAAGACGCCAGAGAGCAGGGCGAATCGGCCGGTGGCTGGCCCATCTGCGGGTGCGAACCGCAGGTCGCCGAAGCACGGGGCGCGTTCCGTCCGGCCGTTTCGGGCGGCGGTCACCGATGTCAGCTCAGGACCTCCATCAGGCGGCTGCCGAGGAGGGCTGCGGCGTTGACGGACACGGCGTTCCCGGCCTGCTTGGTGCGCTCACCCTTGGTGCCCTTGACGATGTACTCGCCGGGGAAGCGTTGTGCCCCGAGCTGCTCCTCCGGCTGGAGCATCCGGAAGTAGCAGTCCTCTATCGCCTCCGCGAAGGAAGCGATCCCGACGGAGTCGCGGGTGGAGAGCGTGTGCACGGGCTCGGCAGCCGTCCTGACTGCGGCACGGCGGTAAGGAATCACCAGGGTGTGCCGGGCCCGCTCGCGGGCGATTCGCCGTGTAGCGCCGGGAACGGTCAGGCCGTGGTGACGGGCGGTGGCGATCGTGGACAGCGGCTCGGCCAGGGAGCGTGCCGACCCGTTGCGCCGCATGTCCACGACGAAAGGCGGTACCGTCACCAGTGCCTCGGTCTCGCGCGTCATCCGGGTGCGCATGGGCGCCGTCGTACTCTCGGGACTGTCGGCCCAGGTGCCGCCGACGGGGACGAGCAAGCCCTCGCCCTGCTTGGCGCAGCGCACGGGCATCGGGAGTTCGCCAGCGGCCATCGCCCGGCCGTCGTGACCGGCGTGGTTGAGGGTGAGCACCGAGGCCCGGTCCGGGAAGAGCTCCAGGCCCCGGCGGATGCGCTCGATCGTCTTGTCGGCGAGCGGCTTGGGCCTGTCACCGATCCGCTGTCCGAGGTTGGACCAGTCGATGACGTCGGCGGCCGGACGGACGTACGGCTCCACCACCGCGTGGCGGCACGTGGTGTTCGGGCAGCGGTAGTCGTACTGGACGCGGTACTTGCCGATGGTCCGGCCGTTGCGCCAGGTCTGGACGGCGTCCACGTCGGTGCCGCAGTCGAAGCAGTGGGCGCGCGGAGTGATCCGGAGATTGGGCATGGGGATGCCCTTGCGGGTGAAGCAAATGTACAGCCGGTCGCGCCACTGCGGCGCCGGCATGTTGCCCGGCCCGCCGAGGTGCGCCGAACTCGCCGAGACGATCTGGTGGTTGTAGCCGAGCAGCGTCATGCCGTCCAGCCACCAGGCGAACAGGCTCCAGTCAGTGGCGAACTCGACCACGTTCTCGACCAGGACTGCGTCGTACCGGTGGATCTCGACGGCGCGAATCACGTCGGTGGCCGTCACCCGCGTCCGGATGAACGCCTCGGGGTCCACGGGGCCATCCTCCAGAAGGGACAGCTGGCCTTCGGGAACCCGGCGGCGCCCGCCGGCGGGCGAAATCTCGGTGCAGATCGGCGACGCCCACAGCACGTTGGTCTTCGGCAGACGCCGCATGTCGAAGCCGTCGAGGTTGGCGAGAAGGTGGTCAGCCTGGCGGTGGTTCGCGGCGTGGGTCTCCAGGGCGGTGCGCCAGTGGTTGACGGCGACGACGAGTTCGAATCCGGCCTCGACCAGGCCGGTACTGCTGCCGCCTGCTCCGCAGAACAGGTCGGTGAAGGTGATCACAAAGGGCTCCAAGAGGCTGGACGGGCCCGCCGGTTGAAGGCGGCCTGCCGTGAAGGGTGGTCAGCGCAGCGACGGGCAGCCGTCGGCGCGGGCGAGCAGCAGGAGTTGCCTGTGCAGTCCGCTCTTCCCGAGGCACTGCGCCTCGCTGATGGCGGCGGCGAGGTCATTCCGGGCCTCGCGGGTGTCGGGGTGCGGGAAGGCGCAGGGGCATCCCTGCGACGCGGGGCCGGGCTCGGCTGCGCCGCGCTCGCGGCTGATGGCGCCGGCCAGCGCCTGCTGTGCGGCCTGCATGTGGCGGGCGAGCGGCGTGGCTGCTGCGGGGCTGGCCGGAGTCTTCGTGCCGAGTCGGCGGCGCACGAGCCGGGGGTTCGCGGCAGGGGTCGGGGTCGGCCGGATCAGGTCCAGCGCCCAGGATGGGGTGCTGTTGGTCATGGTCTGTCTCCGAGGTCGGCCCCGGCCCGCCGTGTGGCGGGCCGGGGACTGTTCAGGGGCGGCGGCGGTGGGCGGCGGGTCGGGCGGTCCGGCGCTCCCATGCGAGCTGTTCGATGGCCGCTGCGGTGAGCAGGCCGAGCGCGACGACGCCAGCGGCGAGTAAGCCGAGGGAGATCACGGCGCCACCTCGGCCACGTCGTGGGCAGCCTGGGTGGCGGGCTCGGTGGGCCGTGGCCGGTTCAGCTCGGCCAAGTCGATCCAGGTGTGAAGGACCTTCGCGTTTCGGCTCCACAGGCTCCGGGGCCAGTCGGCGCTGGGGTGGGTCCACAGCCGGACCCATCCGGCGCGACTCAGGCTGTCCTGGTGCTGCTGGTGCGCGAGGACCGCGGCGCTGGAGTCCGCGTACTGGCCGAGGTGTTCGGTCGCGCCGAACCGCGCGTCGGCGGCCTCGCTGGTGAAGACCGAGACCGGGTGTCCGGCGGGCGGGGCTTCGGCGATGCCGGACCGGGCCAGGTACTCGTCCACCTCGATCAGCAGCGGCGACAGGATGGACTGGGCCGCATGGGCCAGCCCGCTCGGCGTCGAGTCGTAGACCAGGACTGTGGCGAGCTCGCCCTTCGGTTCGTGCTGTACGAGCCAGCTGATGACGTTCTCGGCGCGGAGCGGAAGCCCGGTCCCGGCGGTGATGGTCAGTCGGCTGCGGTCGGGCAGGGCGGCTGTGATCCGGCGGCTGGCCTTTGCAGCGTTCTTGATGTCCACCACGTAGCCACGGGCGCGCAGTGGTGTGATCAGGCGGTCGTACCGGTCATGGACGAGCCGCCAGGTCGGGTCGTGGATCCGACCGGTGGGGATGGGTGCGAGGTTCATCAGGTCTCCAAGAGGTGCGCCGGGCCGCGTGCGGCCCGGCGCGAGGTGTGTCAGCGGCGGGCGCTGGCGATCTGCAGGACGGTGATCTCCGGGCCGAGGGCCCACACGGTGAGGAGCTGCGTGGGCTGCGGCTTCGGCTCCGATGCCGGGGACCAAGTGGGCGACCACACGGGCGACCAGAGCAGGGCGGACAGCTCTTCGGCTCGGGTGGTGAAGCGCGTGGTGGCAGCGGTCAGCGGCTCGCGCGGGCCGTGCTCGGTGCGGCTGCCGGTGGGCCCGATCTCGGTGGTGACGAGCTGGTACTCCTCGTCCACGGCGGGAGCGGCCTGCAGCCTGGTGACGCGCTCCAACATCGGCCGGACATGCCCACCGTGGTGACGGTGCGCGCCCTCGGGAGTGGAGTCGTACAGGACGGTGATCGGGCCGTTGTTGTCCTCGTTCTCGGGCTGACGGGTGACCAGCCACTCGTCGACGCGGCGGGGGTCGGTGGGCAGGGCGTCGGCGCTACCGATGTGCAGCTCGGTGCCGTCGCCGAGGGTGACGCGTATGAAGTAGGCCCCGCCGCACAGCTCCACGTCGGTGACCCAGCCGCGCTGGCGCAGCGGGGTGATCACGTGGGCGTAGTTGGCGTAGAGGGTCTGCCACAGCGGATCGGTGACGCCGTTGTGGTCGGGTAGGGGGGCGAGGTTCATGGTGA
Organism: Kitasatospora atroaurantiaca; assembly: GCF_007828955.1. Taxonomy (NCBI): domain Bacteria; kingdom Bacillati; phylum Actinomycetota; class Actinomycetes; order Kitasatosporales; family Streptomycetaceae; genus Kitasatospora; species Kitasatospora atroaurantiaca. Next base: position 2,114,623 of record NZ_VIVR01000001.1, read on the forward strand.
TCGCCATAAGGTCTCCAAGAGTGTCAGAACGTCTTGAACCGTGTCACCTATCTTTAGAGCGAGGTAATCACGGCCCTGGAGGTGCGGACGGCCTCCAGCAAGCCGATTTCGATGACGTCCGCCCCGAGCGAGCAGGTCGCCACCGGCAGGCCCTCGCGGGTGGCGAGCGAGACGGTGTCGGTCGGCAGGGCAGCCAGAGAGTAGGCCGCTCGGGCGAGTTCGGCCGCCGCTTCGGCCAGGGGCAGCGACTTGGCCAGCAGGGCCGGTTTGCAGTCGCCGCACGGACAGCTGACCGTCTTCACCTCCACGCAGTATCGGGCGGCAGCTCGAATGGAACTCATATCTTCCTCCTGCGAGTTGGGGATTCGGTTGAATCCGTTACTTATATCTTAGTCGCATAGCGACCTGGGTCAATGTTTGTGGATCAAGGATTGGCTCGGGTTCGCGCGGCCCGAGCAACCCTCTTGGCCTCCTCCAGGGCCTCGGCCACCCGCGTCGGCTCGGACTCGATCCTCTGGCGACGATCCCTCTGGTCCCGCATGAACGCCCGCACCCACTCCTCGTCGTTGCGCCGGTCGGCGTCGGCCAGCGCACGGCGATTCCGCTCGCGTTCGGCCCGAGCGTTCGTCCCGCAGCCACGGCAGTTGGCGGCCGGGCTCGGGTGCTTCGGGCAGCCGGACGCCTCCTGCTGCTCGGGCTGCGAAGCGGGCTCCCCTGCGGCGTCAGCTGCGGCGTCAGCTGCGGGGGTAGGGGGGTAAGGAAGAGAAAGGGAAGGAACAGGAAGAACAGGGGTTTCCCTGGGGGAACCCCCGGGGTCTCCCTGTGGGAACCCCTCGGGTTCCCCGTCGGGAACCCGGCCCGAATCTCCAGGGTTCCCCTGCGGCAACCCGGCAGGTTGCCGCCGACGCCTCCCCGATCCGCCCGAAGCAGGGTTCCCTTCGGGCGACCCTGGCTCGCTACCCGGCTTCGGGGCAGCCGGAGCCACTCGGTTGGTCGCTCGCGCCTGGACGTCGAGGTGTGTCCGCGCTGGTACGGCCGGCCTGCTTCGGTTGCCCGACGCTCGGGCAAGCCGGGGGTTCCTCGGCGCGTTCGCTGCCTCTTCCCGCCACTGCTCCAGCTCCTCCGTGCTCGGGATCGGCGGAACGCCGAGCGGGAAGATCCGGTACTCGGCGCGCTGGCCCGCCCTGCCGATCTTGACGCGCTCGACCAGGCCGAGGCCGACCAGCTCGGTGATGACGGACACCACCGTCTTCTCGCCGACGCCGGACCACGCCATCAGACGGACCAGGCCCGGCGCGGCAATGCGGGTCTGGTCGTCCGCCGAGTCGGCCAGCTTCATGAGGATCAGCTTCTGTGTCTGGTTCACCACTTCCTTCGGCAGGTATCCGGCAACGACAAGCAGGTGGATGCTCACAGGTTCCTCTCGGATGGCATCCAGGGCAGCCCTGGGGCCCGCACGGCGCGGGCCCCAGAGTCATGCGCTGGGTCAGGTCAGGTGCGGGCGGGACGGACGTTGATGGACCTGGCGGTCAGGGCGCCCGTCGCCTTCATCGGGATGCCGATCCCCTCTTGCTTGAGGAAGGCGATCATCTGGTCCACGTCGGGCACCATCGGCACGGGCACACGGGCGTCGTCGTACAGGTCGACCATGGCCTGCACGTCGGGCTTCTTGACCGGGTTCTTTCCGCTCCACGACAACGAGTTGGGACCGTAGGTGCCGGCCGCTGTCTGGTCGAGCTTGGCCCGCGCGAACTTCTTCACCTTCGCGCCCGCACTCTCCTGCGCGTGCCCGCTCACGTACTCGGCCAGCGCCTGGGCCCGATCGTCATCGTCCCTGACCAGCAGAGTCTGGACCGGGACGCCCGGCGCGGCCTGTCCCCAGCACGCGGTGAGCCACGAGCAGTAGTCGCACACCGCCGACAGGCCGGGCCCGTCGTGGTCGCGCGACAGTTCGTCCGGGTCTCCGACCTCGAGGACGCGATCCACCCACCACAGTGCCGCACTCGCCTCCAGCTCGTCGAAGGCGAACTCCTGCACGTGCTCCTCGCCGTTGTCCCGGCAGATGAACCGGAACCGGATGCGCTGGACGTCGATCGGCCCGAGCCTGGCCAGGGCCTTCTGCCCCTGCACGTCCGCGAAACCGTGCGCGCGCAGGATGCTGGCGTACAGGTAGACCTGCCGGAGCTCGGCCTTGGAGGCGCCGTACCTCAGCACCTGGTCCCACTTGCGCACGGACTTCGTCTTCACGTCCTCGACCGTGACAACTTGTGCGGGAACGATGGGGCGCATTGCCTTCGGCAGCCGGGCAGCGGTTGCCTGGTCCAACTGGACGACATCCACGTGGCCTCGCACGTTGTCGCCCACCACGGTCCGCTCCACCTGCCAGCCAAACTCCTTCCGCGCGTCCTCCAGCAGCCCGGCGTGGATGTAGGTTCCGAGGATGGCGGCCTTGCCCTCGTGGGTGTCGGTGCGCGGCGTTCCGGTGACGATGTACGCCGCACGGCGGGAGCACACCGTGTCGGACGCCCCCAGCTCGGTCTGGCGCGACCGAGGCCGGCGCCGGTCGGCGCCGTGGGCCGCCTTCCAGATGGAGGGGGCTTCGATGTCCTGGACGCTCATCCGGACACCGCCTCGGAGAACGCGGCGTCTGCCCGCGCGTCGCGGTCGGCGTCCGCCGCCGACTTCCGGTCAGCGGCGGCGCGCAGCTTCTCCGCGTCGGTGCGCGGCGAACCGCCCATCTCTTCCTGCGGGTTCTCGATCTCGGCTGCTCGCCGCTCGATCTCGGCCCGCACGGTCAGGACCTCGTCCCTCGACAGGTTCACATCCGACCCACCGATGTACCTCCACATGCCCGCGAGTTCGTCGCGGTCGGAGACGATGGCGATCCTCTCCAGCCACGGCTGCACACGGTCGCCTGCGAGCGCGGGCATCACCCTGGGCTGGGAGTCCTGGGAGCAGCCGAGCATGTCGAAGACCAGGGTCTCGATGGCGAACTCCGGCAGGCGCAGCGGGCGCTTCTTCTCGACCCTCAGCCGCAGCGAGCGGGCCTTGATGATCTGCGGCTCTTCGTCCCGGCGCAGCCGGACCCAAACCGTGGAGTCGAACCCGAGGTCCTTGTGGCCCTGGACACGCCATTCCGTCTTCCCCTTGATCGGGGTGCCGTTATCGTCCAGCGCGCTGATCTGCTTCCCGCGGGCGAGGACGATGGCGATGCCCGGCAGTGTCCGCAGCAGCCACATCACCCGCGCCCAGCGTTCCACACTGTCGTTCCAGAGGTTCATGCCGATGTCGACCGCAGCGTCTGGGTCGGCCAGCAGCAGCGCCTTGTTCTTGCGGGTGCGCCGTGCCCGCTCATGGGTCCAGTTGGTCAGCATCCGCCACAGGGCGGACCCGCTGTCGATGGTCAGGACGACGGGCGGCTCCCCGGCGAGCGCCGCCCGCCGGGCCTCAGCGTGCACGGCCTCGATCTGCTCCAGGATGTCCCGGTAGCTGCCGTCGTGCTCGATGATCAGGTAGTCGGCACCGGGGATCGCGGCGTACTCGTCCGCCGAGCCCTCATCGAGGTCGATCCAGTACATCTGGCCGATCTTCTCGGATGCGCTGAACTCGGCGGCCGAGAACGTCTTGCCCGCCCCTTCCTCGCCCTCGATGAGGACGAGCGGCCAGGGGACGATGCCGGTTGGCTTTCGTGTTTTGAGCCTGGTGCCGGACTTGTCCGGCGTTTTGGGCGCAGCTGCGCTCATGAGTTGGTCTCCAAGAGTTTGGTGTTCAGGCGGCGCGCAGGGCGCGGACCTCGAACACGGAGATCCACTCCGGGTGCCTCTCGATGAGGAGGCGTGCATACCGGGAGCGGAAGTTGTTGTTGAGCTTGAAGGGGTCGCCATGGGTGTGCAGGCCATAGCGCCAGCGCAGGAGTTCGAAGAGCATCCCGATGCCGACGTGCGCGAAGCCGTTGTTCACGCAGTCGGCGGTCAACGCCTCCAGGGCATCCAGAACCCATGGATTCAGGCCATGGAAGGCCTCGAACTGCTGCTGGATTGACGCGTCGGACTGCTCCTCGGGCTGCTGGATCTCTTCGATCCACAGACCCGGAATCTCGTCCTGGGCAACGCGCACACCCCACCCCCTCGATGGTCGCCATCAAACGTGCAACCTATCTTGAGGCCACAGTGTGCGTAAGATCAATCCCAATCAGCAGGGGTCGGACAGGGGATGGAGATCCCCGCACAGGCAAGGCGCGACAGGCAGCGCGGCAGCAGCAAGCCCCATCTCCCCCGTCAGGCGCGCCAGGTGAGCATTCTCGCCAACTGCACACAGGAGGCTCTTGAGTGCATGGGCGATGGCGTCGAGCTCAAAGGCGCTCACCACCACCACCGCCTCGGCACCCTCGATCGCGATGTCGGCCATTCAGCACTTCCTCTCGATTTGATCTAAATGCCCCGATTGGGATACTTATATCTTAGTCGCAAAGAAGGCTTAAGTACACTAACGGCACTAATGTCCTACTTCTTGGCAGCCCGCCCTCGGGACAGTACGACCGACCCAGGGCCCTCGTAGCGCCCGGCACGGAGCGCCGCCACAACGTCGGGGTTCGGCACCCAGGACAGCGTGCGCGCCGAGGCCTGCAAATCCGGCACAGTCTCCAGCACGGTGTCGAGCAGCCAGAGGCCGC